>JANNAF010000354.1:0-11691 GCA_031384005.1 Rhodobacterales bacterium
CGCAAATGCTCGACGTCCTATATCCAGCGGAAACTGGGGATCGGGTACAACAAGGCGGCCAAGCTGGTCGAGCAGATGGAGGAACACTCGGTCATCACAGCGGCGAACCATGTGGGCAAGCGGGAGATTTTGATTGAGGAGCGGTGATGGGGGATGTAGCGTCTCCGGAAGTGCAATAGTGGAGACTTGACGCGATGGGTGACGACAAACCTGCGTTGGTATCTATCAATGATGTTTTCGGCCTAGGGAAGATCGCTGAATCGGCCGCAGCGCATAGATTAATAGATGCGGTTGTTGCAGGAATTGGTGAGATTTTAGCACCGTGGCGAATCCGCAGGTTGGCAAATGCCCAACTCGAAGTTGCGCATAGTATTTCGAGTACTTTGCCGGATAACCTTCAGATCGAGGCCAATCTCGACAATCGCTCGCAAATGCGCATCAAGACAGACAACAGATCGAGGCAACTCAATCGGGAATCAATTGCCGTCAAAGCAATAGAAGACTTTAGGGAGAGCTACAGCCATACAACCCCAGAGGAACATAAGAATATTGATCCAGACTGGGTTAGTTATTTTTGGGATCGGGCAGAAACCGTGTCCAACGCTGAGTTTCAGTCGATTTGGTCTAGGGTTCTTTCGAGGAAAGCGCAAGGCCATAGTTTGAGCCTTCGAACCCTCGACATGCTTCGTACTCTCTCAACGGAGGAAGCAGAATTCATTGAGAGACTTGCGCAATTCAAGATAGCGATCGGCCCTGACCATGCGTACTGGCGCAATTCTATTGGATTGATTTTATCACCAAAGATTGAATTGGAAGGAGACAAATATGAGGCTCCCTCGAGAATCTTTGTAAATGGTGACCGAGTCATTTCCGCAGAACAAATGCCGATTAAGGATAGGACCAGGAAGTTGGTAGGTCATACCTTCGATAACGTCCTCGCCCCAATTGGAATTTACTCGAACACTGGCTGGGCACATGAGTTTGCCCTAAACTGGACAGATAAGCCCCTCCCGATCCAAATCGGCGATACGCAATTTGAAATTCATGGAATTCCCCGCGGAACTGACGACGGATATGGCCGGATATCGTTTGGACATGGAATCGGCTTTTCACAGATCGGGTGGGAGATATTCTCTCTCGCAAAGAAAGATGCAAACGGCGAACTAGTCTCAATTATCAAGGAAACTCTTGAACAAAAGGGCCTTGTGCTAGTCGGCCCGATTCATCCAGCAAGCGTGAAGTAGGTTTCCACCCCTATCCATCCCACTCCCTCCCCTTCCGGCAGATTTGTCCCGCGACAAATCTGCCCGCGCCTGCCTGCCCCCGGGCAGGCGCGTTACCGCGCCAACCCCAGGCAGGCGCGGTCAGATTACCCACCGTCCGACCCAACCGCACTCCCCTTGCCCACACCTTTCAGGCTTAGGGCAACGGAACCGATGACCCGTCCACTGGACGGTTCATCAGACGGTTCCGGGGCGCTTGGTGCGGGCGAAGCGCAAACGAAAAGGGGGCGAGTCGCATCCGACTCACCCCCCGCACAAAGCCCTTAACATCCCGTCACCAAACCTTAACCGATCCCCAACATTCGGTTAATTTCCCAAGTGTCCGCGTGCGGACGCCCTCAAATCCGGAAGATCGGCTGCAACACCCGCGGCATCCAACCCTTGAACCGCAACGGCGCATCCGTGGCCGCCAGGCAGATACAATCCGCCCCGGCCTCGGCCACCGGAATATGCTGCAATTCCTCGCCCGCAATCTCCAGATCACCCACCCCGAACCGATCCTCCGAATCCCGAAAGGCACCCTGCAAAACCAGCGTCAACTCGATCCCGCGGTGGCCATGGTCCGGCACCGCAACCCCGGCAGGAATATACAACAACCGGGCCGAGGCTGAACGCGATGTCGGCAGGATCGCCTGCCGCACGCCCATCCCCAAGGGCCGCCATTTCACCGCCGACAGATCACCACCGATATAGTCCAACAGCGGCGACGGCATCGCCCCACGCCGACGCGGCGCGGCGGGGCGGTCGGTGGCGCGGGCCAGACAGGCCTCGACACTGCCAGCCATCGGGATCGACCCAACCTCCAGCACCGCGCCACCCACCGCCTCATAGGCGGCCAGCCGGGCGCGACATTCGTCACACAGCGAGATGTGGGTGGCTGCAACCAGCGAAAACGCCTCGGGCAGCACACCGGCGGCATAGCCCATCAGCAATTCGTCGTTCAGGTGGTGTTTGATCATGTCAGGTCTCACTCAATTTCAGTCGCAGCTTGTCCAGGGCAAGCCTGATCCGTGACTTGATGGTGCCCAACGGCAACCCCGTCTCGGCGGCAATCTCACTGTGGGTCAGATCGCCGTAATAGGCCCGCTGGATCAGCTGGCGTTGCTTTTCGGGCAGTTCGGCCAGCGCGGCCGTCAACACCCGGGTTTCCTCTGCGGCGGCATAGACATCGGCCTGATCGGGCTCATCCTCGCCCATCCAGTCCAATTCTTCGGGCTCTGGCCTGCGGTCGCGGCGGGCAATGTCGATGCGCCGGTTGCGGGCGATGGTAAAGATCCACGTGGCCACAGATGCGCGAGTCGGATCGAACTGCCCCGCCTTGGACCAGACCGTCGCCATCACATCCTGCGCGCAATCCTCGGCGATCGTGGCCGTCGACCCCGCCTTCATCAAGAAATACTTGACCCGTGGCCCGAAATGACCAAACAGCGCCGCAAATGCAGCCCTGTCCCGATCATCCCGCACCTTCACCATCAAGGCCGACCAATCAATCTCAACTTTCGTCACGCTCATTCCGTTCGCGATACCGCCAGCCCCAACATAGGATACTGCGCCGGTCCGTCCACTTGTATAGCCATGTTGTTGCATCATCGTCATCATGAAGTGTCTACGCCAGCTGACAATGACCGGATCACATGCCGTTCAGAAAAATCCGCCGGGGGGTGGTGTTCCTGCCTGAACTGATCCAACAGGCAGAAACCGGCGTACACCTTTGACCTAACCCAGGACCACACATGCCGTTCGAAACAGCCGCCCCGCAAATCCGCCGCATTGCCGTGATAGGTGGGGGCATATCCGGCATGGCCGCCGCCCATCTTTTGGCCGCAGAACATGCCGTGGTCCTGATCGAGGCCGAAGCGCGGCTTGGCGGTCACGCGCGTACTGTCATCGCGGGCAAACGCGGGGATCAGCCGGTCGACACCGGCTTCATCGTGTTCAACAAGGTGAATTATCCCAACCTCGTCGGGCTGTTTGACAATCTGGACGTGCCCGTGACGACAAGCAGCATGAGCTTTGGCGCGTCGATCCGGGGCGGTTGGTTGGAATATGCGCTGGCATCGGTCGACCAGGTGTTTGCCCAACGCGCCAACCTTGGCTCTCCTCGGTTCTTGCGGATGCTGCGCGATATCCTGCATTTCAACAAACATGCCGCAACGCGCGTGAAACCCGGCATGACCCTGCGTGACCTTTTGGACAATCTTGGCACCGGCGACTGGTTCCGCGACTATTACATCCTGCCGATCTCGGGGGCGATCTGGTCGACACCGTCGCACGGGGTCCTCGATTTCCCGGCTGAAACGCTGATCCAGTTTTTCCAGAACCATGCGTTGATGTCCGTCACCGGACAACATCAGTGGTACACCGTGCAGGGCGGCTCGGTGCAATATGTCAGCCGCCTGCAGGCCGCGATGGCGCGCGAAGGGGTCGATATCCGGCTGGGCACCTCGGTGGCCGCAGTGCGCCGCACGGCGCAAGGCGTGCTCGTGCGCGTGGTCGGCGGTGAATGGGAATTGTTTGACGACGTGGTCTTTGCCACCCATTCCAACGACACCCTCGCCCTGTTGGAGGCGCCCACCCCGACCGAGGCGGCCGCCCTGTCTGCCGTGCGCTATCAACCCAACACCGCCGTATTGCATGCTGACACGGCCCAGATGCCGAAATCACCCAAGGCATGGGCCAGTTGGGTCTATACTGAACCTGCCGGTCCCCGGCCCGACCGAATCGACCTGACCTATTGGATGAACTCGCTGCAGCCGATCCCCAAGAATGACCCGTTGTTCGTGACGCTGAACCCCAACCGTCCGATTGCCGAACATTTGATCCACGACATGACCACCTTTTACCACCCGGTATTCGACCTTGCCGCGATCGAGGCGCAACAAACGCTGCGGCGCGTAAACGGTCAGGCGGGGGTGTGGTTCTGTGGCGCATGGATGCGGCACGGGTTCCACGAGGATGGCTTTGCCAGCGCCGTCGATGTCGTCACTGCGCTGCGCGCCCGGACCGCGGACCTGATCGCCGCATGACACAGGTCGACCATATCAGGGGGCAGACCTACCACGGCCGCAAGGGTGCCATTGCGAACGCATTCCGCTATTCGGTCGACTATGTGCTGCTGGATCCCGAAACGGCGACCGGGCCGGGGCTGTTTTCCTTGAACGGGGCCAACCTTGTGTCGCTGCATGACAGCGATCACGGCGGCGCGCCGGGTCATGGGCGGGGGGCGGCATGGGTGCGGCAGGTGCTGGCCGCGCATGGGCTGGCGGGGAACAAGATCACCTTGCTGGCGCAGCCGCGCATCCTGGGCCATGTGTTCAACCCGGTGTCGTTCTGGCTGGTCCATGATGACGGCGGCGCCCTGCGTACCGTTGTGGCCGAGGTGAGCAATACCTACGGTGATCGCCACTCTTATCTGTGCCACCGCGCGGACAACGGGCCAATCCTGCCCTCTGACCATCTGACGGCGCAAAAGCTGATGCATGTCTCGCCGTTTCAGCCGGTCGAAGGCGGCTATGTGTTCCGGTTTGACATCCGGGCCGACCGTATTGGCATCTGGATCGACTATACCGCCGGAACGGGGGGCCTGATTGCCACCCTTACAGGCACGCGTCGCCCCCTGACCAACCGCGCTATTCTGGCGGCCTTCCTGCGCCGGCCCTTTGGCTCGCGCCGCGTTCTGGCGCTGATCCATTGGCAGGCCCTTAAACTGTGGTGGAAAGGGGCGGGCTTTCGTCACCGCCCCGCACCGCCCGCTGAAGCCGTCTCGTCGCCCCGCAACGCCATTCAAACCCCCGCCGAATAGGACCCTGCCATGTTGACCCTTGCCCTTGTTGTCCTGTTGGCCCTTGCCGCCGCCCTTGCGCCACGCTGGATCGGCTTTCGCAGCCAAAGCCCGGCGGATTTTGCCAAGATGGGGCCCGGCTTTGATCCGCGCCGCGATCTGAACGGCCCCATTCTGTGCGAAGGCGTGATTTACGGCCCGACCGGACGGGTCACCTCGCGCTTTGTGGCTGATATGGTCGGCAAATGGGACGGCAACCGTGGCGTCCTGTCCGAACGGTTCCGCTACGATTCGGGCGAAGTGGTTGACCGTGAATGGCGCCTGACCGTCGGCAACGATGGCTCCCTGCGGGCCGAGGCGGATGATGTGGTGGGCACAGGGACCGGCCAAGTCAGCGGGCCAACCGTGCAAATGCTCTATGACCTGCGCCTGCCTGCCTCGGCGGGCAACCATGTCGTCTCGGTGACCGACTGGATGTACCTGACCGAGAATGGTACGATCATGAACCGCAGCCAGTTCCGCAAGTTCGGCCTGACGGTGGCCGAACTGGTCGCCACAATGCGCCGTGTCCCGGCATGAGCTTTTCAGGCAAACACTACTGGCTCGTCGGCGCGTCCGAGGGATTGGGCCTCGCCCTTGCCGCCCAAATGCGGGCACAAGGGGCGCGCCTGACCCTGTCCGCGCGCAGCGAAACCGCGCTGGCCGCCGCCGCCCGTGCCCTGCCCGGCGTGGCCGTCGTGCCGATGGATGTGTCGGATAACGCAGCCGTGCAGCGCGCCGCCGAACAGATCGGCCCGGTGGACGGTGTGGTATTTCTGGCCGGGGTCTATTGGCCGATGACCGGTCGCGCAATCGATGCAGAACAGCTGGTCGCGATGTGCGACGTCAACTTTACTGGGTGCGCACGCGTGATCGGGGCGGTTCTGCCCGGCATGGTGGCGCGTGGCACCGGTCATGTCGTGATCACCGGGTCGCTGTCCGGCTTTCGTGGCCTGCCCGGCGCGGTCGGTTACGGCGCCAGCAAGGCGGGGGTCATGGCCCTGGCCGAGAGCCTGTACGCCGATCTGCGCGGCACCGGGATCAAGGTGCAACTGGCCAACCCCGGCTTTATCCGCACCCGCCTGACCGCCAAGAACGACTTCTCGATGCCCTTCTTGATGGAACCCGAAGGCGCCGCCCGCGAGATCGTAACCCTGATGCGCACAACGCGGTTCAAAGCCAACTTTCCAACCGTGTTTTCGTGGATTTTCCGCCTGTCGCAATTCCTGCCCGACTGGGCCTATTACCGCCTGTTTGCGTCTATCTCGTCACGCAAGCCATGAAAAACCCGTCCATCCCACCCGTTTCGGCCCAGTAATCCGGCCGCAGACGCAGCGATCCGTCCGCACCATACCACGCGGGCGGGACGGCGGGCGCCTGAGGATGCACGACAGCCAAACCTTGATGGCGCGCCATGGCACCAATCAACTGGTCCTCGCCCTCTTCGGGCAGCAGGGAACAGGTGCAATACACCATGCGCCCGCCGGGCTTCAGACAGGTCAGGGCGCGGTCGAACAACTGCGCTTGCAGGGTCAACAGGGCCGCCACCTCGGACCCATCCTTGATATATTGCAAATCGGGATGGCGTCGGATGGTTCCGGTCGCCGAACAGGGCGCATCCAGCACAATGGCGTCATAGGGCGCGTCAGGCTGCCAATGCAGGGCGTCTGCCACCACCAGATCCGCAGTCAACCGGGTCCGCGCCAGGTTCTCGCGCAAACGCGCCATGCGCGGCCCCGAGATATCCAGCGCGGTGACCACGGCCCCCGCAGCGGCCAGTTGCAGCGTCTTGCCCCCCGGCGCGGCACACAGGTCCAAAACCCGCAAACCGCGCACATCACCCAACATCGGCACCGCCATGGCGGCTGCCGCATCCTGCACCCACCAATGCCCCTCGGCATAGCCGGGCAGGGCAGACACCTGCCCGCCCTCGGTTACCCGCAACGACCCGGTCGGCAAGATGACCCCCTCGGGATGCAAGGCCCCGTTCAAGGTCAGGTCCAGCGGCGGCGCCTTGGCCTGCACCGCCTCGATACCGCTGACAACCTCACGGCCATAGGCATGGACCAAGGGCTGGCGCAACCAGCGCGGCATCTTCTGCACAGCGTCGCTCAACTCTATCCCGCTGGGAACCTTGCGCAAAACCGCGTTGACCATGCCCGCCAGGGACGAAACATGCTGCCCCTTGCGCACCATCTCGACGGCCGCGTTCACAACCCCATGCGCCGCCGCCCCGCCCTGCAGCTCCGTCACCGCCAACCGCAGGATGTTCAACGCCAACAACGGCGGCTCGCGCTTGAGATGGGTCTGCAACAAACGGTCGGTGGGCTCGATCTGGCGCAGCGTGGTCAGCGCCAAGCGCTGGGCCCGCGCCCGCTCTGCCGCGGGCAACTTGGCCAGAATGGGCCCGTCGCTCAGATCACTCAGCGGTTGGCGATCCCCCAGAACCCCCATCAACAACGCCAACGCCGCCTGCCGCGCCAAAAGTCCCTCTGTCATCGCCCAACCCTTGCTGCCATTGTCCCCGCGCTTATATGACAACTGTCAGATTGCCAAGGAACGCCAGATGCCCGACAGACCCGCCAACCTGCCGCCCGCCGCCATCCGCGCCCTGGCCGAGGCCGAGGCCCGCCGCGCCGCCGCCCCGCCTGCGAACCTGCCGCCAGAACTGGGCGGTCGCATAGGCCCCGAACCCGTGCGCTTTGGCGATTGGGAGAAAAAGGGCATCGCCATCGACTTCTGACCACCGCCGCGCGGTCGGCTCATGTCGGAGCCTCCGGCGGGAGTATTTCAGAAGGAGCAAATGCAAGAAAGGGATGCGCCCCGGCCCACGGGGTTTGTACACCCATGTGAGAGCTTCACACGCGACCGGGACGACTTGCTCCTTGAGGCCATCGGGACTCCTCCCTGTACCCCGGTCTTAGGTTACCAGTGCTTGGTTGACAAATCGTTGCACCCGGTTCAGCGCCAACAATTGCTCCTTTGGAAATACTCCCGCCGGAGGCTCCGCCATAGGCAGCCAGCGCGGCGCCTACAGGCCCAACACATCCATCATGTCGTACCGCCCCGGCTTTTGGCCCTGCCCCCAGATCGCCGCGCGCAGCGCGCCGCGGGCAAAGATGGATCGGTCGGTTGCCAGATGGCGCAAGACGATCCGCTCGCCATCCGCGGCAAAGATCACATCATGTTCGCCCACGATGTCACCCCCGCGAATGGCGGAAAACCCGATGGTGCCGCGTTCCCGCGCGCCCGTGATCCCGTCGCGCCCCGAAACGCTGGCTGTGTCCAGTGCCACCCCGCGCCCGTCGGCTGCCGCTTGACCCAGCATCAACGCGGTGCCCGAGGGCGCGTCCACCTTCATGCGGTGATGCGCCTCGACAATCTCGATGTCCCAATCGGCATCCAGCGCCTGCGCCACCTTTTGCGTCAAACGGGTCAGCAGGTTGACCCCAAGGCTCATGTTGCCCGCCTGAATGATCACGGCATGATGCGCGGCCAGATCCAGTTTGCGGTGATGTTCGGCCTCCAGCCCCGTCGTGCCGACGACATGGACAGCGCGCGCCTGCGCGGCCAGCGCCGCAAACTCCACCGTTGCGGCAGGGGCGGTGAAATCCACCACGGCCTGCGCCCGGGCAAACGCCTCCAGCGGATCATCGCTGACCAGCACGCCCAAGGGCGCACCGCCCATCGCCTCGCCAATGTCACGACCGATCCACGCATGGCCCGACCGTTCAATGCAGCCCACCAGTTTTGCCTTGTCCGACGCGGCAATCATCTTGACCAGCATCTGCCCCATGCGGCCCGATGCGCCTGTTACGACTATCCCGGTCAAATTGCTCATGGAGTCCCCAGTGCTGGCTGTTCCCGCTGGCTTTAGCCTGTTCCGCCCCGCGCGAAAAGCCCGCCGTTGCATGGGGCCGGGAATCGGCCTAAAGGGCGTCATGGCAAAAAACTCCTCCCCCCAAGGTCCGCGTCAGCGCCAGCTTCGTGTTGGCGAGATGATCCGGCGTATCCTGTCCGAACTGCTGATGCAGGGCGAAATTCATGACCCCGTCCTGAACGGCATGTCGATCTCGATTGGCGAGGTGGCGATGTCGCCTGACCTCAAGGTCGCCACGATCTATGTCACCCCCCTGATGGGTGGCGCGACCGCTGCCGATGCCGTGGCTGCCTTGGCCAAGAACGCATGGGAACTGCGCAAGCGCGTGTCGTCAGAACTGACCCTGCGCTATTCCCCCGAACTGCGCTTTCGCGCGGATGAGACATTTGACCGGATGGACGCCGCCCGCAAGCTGTTTGCCGATCCCAAGGTCATGCGCGACATCGCCGCACGGGACGACACACCCGAAAATGGGGTGTCCGAAAATGGGGTGGCCGAGGATGGGGTGGCCAAGGATGGGCCCGAAGCCCCCTGATGCGCTGGTTGCTTGCCCTTTTGGCCATCCTGATCGGCAATAGCGTCCATGCCGCCTGCCGCGACATGACCTTTGACGCTCTGCCCTTTACGGTATGCGAGGTTCAGTCAACCGACGACCTGCGCCTGTTTCTGAACGGCCCCGATGGCCCCTATGGTGGTTTTACATCCGTTGCGGCTGACCTTGCCAAACAGGGTCTGGTCCTGAATTTCGCCATGAACGCCGGCATGTTCCAGCCCGATCTGTCGCCTGTCGGCCTGTATATCGAAAACGCCGAAAGCCTTAGTACCATCGTCACCTCGGACGGGCCGGGCAATTTTGGTTTGCTGCCGAATGGCGTGTTCTGCATCGCTGACCGCTTTTCCGTGATCGAAAGCCGCCGCTTTGCCAAACAGCGCCCAAGCTGCCGTTTTGCCACGCAGTCAGGGCCGCTGCTGGTGATTGACGGCGCGTTGCACCCCCGGTTCAGGCCGACATCCGATTCGCTGAACATCCGCAATGGGGTGGGCGTCAGCGCCGATGGCCGTACCGCATGGTTTGCCATATCAAACCAGCCGGTGAACTTTGACCAGTTTGCCCGGCTGTTTCGCGACGGTTTGGGCGCACCCAACGCCTTGTATCTGGATGGCTCGGTTTCGCGGCTTTATGCGCCGGACCTTGGCCGCTTTGGTGCGGGGTTCAGCGTCGGCCCGATTGTGGGCCTTGTCATTCCACAGGGGACGAACTGATGGGACGCACACGCAAGGGCCGGGCCATTTCGGGTTGGCTGGTGGTCGACAAACCGGCTGGCGTCACCTCGACCACCGTGGTCAACAAGGTGAAATGGGCGTTTTCGGCGCAAAAGGCCGGCCATGCCGGCACGCTGGACCCTGCGGCCACCGGCGTTCTGGCCATCGCACTGGGTGAGGCGACCAAGACCGTTTCGCTGATCACCGATGCGCTGAAATGCTACCGTTTTGTCGTGACGCTGGGCGCTGCCACCACGACCGATGACGCCGAGGGGACCGTGATCGCCACCTCTGACCAGCGCCCGACCGATGCCGATATCCTGGCCGCCCTGCCCGCCTTTCGCGGCGACATCGACCAGATCCCGCCGCAGTTTTCCGCCGTCAAGGTGGATGGTGCCCGCGCCTATGATCTGGCGCGTGAGGGCGAGGAGATGGACCTTGCCTCCCGTCCCCTGTGGGTCGACCGTCTGGACCTGATCGCCCGCCCCGATGCCGACCATGTCGAGTTGGAAATGGTCTGCGGCAAGGGGGGCTATGTCCGGTCGATTGCCCGCGATCTGGGCCGCAGCTTGGGCTGCCTTGGCCATGTCCAGTGGCTGCGTCGCGAATGGTCCGGCCCCTTTACCGCGGCTGAGGGGATCTCATTGGCCGATATCGACCGTCTGGCGCAGACCGAGGAGCTGGACACTTGGCTGAAACCGCTGGAACTGGGCCTTGCCGACCTGCCCGAAATGACCGCAACGCCCGAGGGTGCGGTCCGTTTGCGCCACGGCAATCCCGGCATGGTCATCGGCCCGTCGCTGCCCTACGGGACCGAGGCTTGGGCCTCGTACCAAGGCCGCGCCGTGGCGGTCGGTCATTACCGTAGCGGCGAATTGCACCCGTCGCGCGTGTTCAACTGATCCATGCTCCTGCGCCACCACCAAAAGGGCGACGCGGCCAGCACCGCCACCTATTCGCCTGACCAGCGCTACCGCTATGCCCTGACGCGGGTCTGGGCGCCGGGGCCACAGGTTTTGTTTGTCATGCTGAACCCCTCGACCGCGACCGAGGTGCAAAACGACCCCACGGTCGAACGCTGCGAGCGCCGGGCGCGGACCTTGGGGTTTGGCGGCTTTGCCGTCGCCAACATCTTTGCCTTTCGCGCCACCGACCCGCGTGTGATGCGGGCCGAACCTGACCCGGTCGGTCCGCAGAATGACAGCATCATCCTTGATCTTGCCCTGGGGGCGCAGCAGATTGTTTGCGCCTGGGGCACGCACGGCGCGCATCTGGGCCGTGGTGCCCATATGCAAACCCTGTTGCGCGGTTCAGGCAAGGCCCTGTTCCACCTTGGCCTCAGTCAGGCCGGGCACCCCAAACACCCGCTATACATCAGCTATGACACCGTGCCGGTGCCGTGGACCATCGGTTAAGGGGGGCTGCCCGCCCTCAGGACGGTTGCA
>JANNAF010000368.1:0-2759 GCA_031384005.1 Rhodobacterales bacterium
GGCCAGCGCGACCACCTTGACGCCAAGGGCGCGGGTGGCGGCAAGGGCGGCGTGGTCGGTGGCGGTGGCCCCGTCGCCAAAGGCATCGGGCAGATAGCCGACGGTCAGGCCCGCAAGCGGGGCAGTGGCGTCAAACACAAAGGGCGCGGCGATGGAGGAGCGGTCGCCTTGATCGGCCCCGTTCAGGGCGGCCAGCACAAGGGCGGTATCTTCGACCGTGCGGCAGATCGGGCCGACCTTGTCCAGCGTGTTGCACAGCGCCATGCAGCCCGCCCGGCTGATGCGGCCAAAGGTGGGGCGCAGGCCCGTCGTGCCGCAGCGTTGGCTGGGCGAGGTGATCGACCCCAGCGTTTCGGTGCCGATGGCAAAGCCGCACAGACCCGCCGCCGTGGCGCTGGCCGATCCTGCCGACGATCCGCTGGAGCCTTCGTTCACGTTCCACGGGTTGCGGGTAAAGCCGCCATACCAGACGTCATTATAGGCCAGCGCCCCGACCGTGGTTTTGCCCAGCAGGACCGCCCCTGCCGCGCGCAGGCGGGTGACCACGGCGGCGTCACTGTCTGGTACGCGGTTGCGGTAGGGTTCGGCGCCCCAGCCCGTGACGATGCCCTTGGTATCAAACAGATCCTTCAGGCCGTAGGGGATGCCGTGCAGCGGGCCAAGGTTCACGCCCCGGCGGGTCAGGGCATCGGCGGCGGCGGCCTCGGTCAGGGCAAGGGTGTTGGTGACGGTGGCAAAACATTCCAGCACCGCGCCATGCGCCGCAATGCGGTTGAGGTAGATCTGGGTCAGGCGGCGGCTGGTCAGGGCACCCGATTTGATCCAATGCGCAAGGTGGGTCAGGGGGGCAAAGGCGATATCTGCGTCGGCGTCGGGCAGGGTTGCGGTCACCGGGGTCAGGGTCAGGGCGCTGGCCGCATGGGGCATGGTGAACCCCGGCAAGCGGGGGTCAAAGCGGGTGGCCATTGGCACAGTGTTGGCCATTGGTACGGCGCGGCGCTGCACGGCGGCAAGGATCTGGCCTTGCAGATTGTCCAGCATAAGCGCGCGTTCAGCGTCGGTATACTGCACCGCCATCACGGTTTCGGCAGCGGCAATCAGGGCGGTGGTCAGTGCGGGATGGGTCAACGGCGGCCTCCTGTCCTGACCCGATTAGGGCGGCAACCGGGGGGCGGGGTCAAGAGCCGCCGCACCCCGCAGGCACCGTCAGAGGCGGCCAAGCAGCATCAAGATCACGACAATGATCAAGACAACGCCAATCACCCCAACACCGCCATTGCCATAGCCATAGCCATAGCCGCCAAAACGGCCGCTAAAGCCGCCAAGCAGGAAGATGATCAGGATGATAAGAAGGATGGTACCGGTTGACATGCTGTGTCCTTTGCGAAGTTTGAGTTCAGCGTTTGAGGCGGTCGGCCAAGGTGCGACCGATGACAAACGCCATGGTAAAAGCGGCCGTGGTGGTCGGGTCGTAGCGGGGCGTTTGCGCAAGGGCCGCCGGAATTGCGGGTTCCATGGGCAGCGGTGTGCGCAGCCGCGCCGTCAGCATCAGGACTGCGGCCACCGCAAAAAGGCCGGTGGCCATGATCAGCGCGGCGGGCACTGTGCCTGCCGCGTGGCGCAGCGCGGTATAAAGGGCGAACCCCACAAAACCCGCGCCCAAAGCCGCAAACAGCAGTGCCGCCAGCCCCCATAACCCGCGCCGCGCCCGGTGGCGCGCGGCCTGTTCGGCCCCGCGCCACAGCCCGTTCAACAGGGTTGACAGGGTCTCCATCACCGACGCGTCAGCGCGCCAAGCATCAGGCCCGTGACCGCAGCCAGCCCAAGTGCGAAATAGGGATGGGTGGTGATCTGGGTTTCCAGCGCGATCTCGGCCGATTTGCCACGGGTTTCGACATAGCGGGCGGCCTCGTCCATGCCTTCGCTGATGTCGCTGGCCATTTTGCGGCCACGGCGTTCGGCAAGGCTGGCGACGGATTGGGTCAGGCTGGCCATGTCGTGACGCAGCGCGGCAAGTTGGTTGGCCAGACCGTCAAAGTCGGTGGCAAGGGTGGGTTCTTTCATCGGACAGCTTCCTTGAATGGGCATGGGGCGGGATTGCCCCCTTTGACCACCCATGCGCCGGGCCGGGGCCATGCCGCACTAACCCAAGGCAGTTTGACTGTCGTTTTGTTGTTGCAGGATCCAGTCAAGCAAAAAGGCCACGGCCTGCGCCAGATTGGCGGTGGCGCCGGGGCTTAACCCCTCGTGCAGCTGGTCGAAATCGTTACCGCTGATGGCGAGGGTCCAGGCCTGTGGCCGCTGGCCGAACAGCAATTGGGCCAGCGACATGGCGGCCTGTGGGCTGACCTGATGCGAGCCCAGGGTTTCGGGCGTACCTGTAACCGGGGCAAACTGGTAGGGGTCGGTCAGGCCGATCATCGCATCGGCAAAGATCACGGTGTCATGGGCGGCGATCAGGGCGGCGTGATCGACGGTCAGTTGGTAGTCGATATCGACGGTCAGGTCCGGGAACAGGTCGGACATGGCCTGCGCAAGGGCTGGCCCCAGCCCGTCATCGCCGCGCCCGGGGTTGCCATAGCCGATCAGCAGCAACCGTTTCACAGGCATTGCGCGGCGCGGTCGATCACGCGGCCCTGCGCATCGTGGATTTCCACCTGCAGCGGCATTTGGCCCAGCGCATGGGTGGCGCAAGACAGGCAGGGGTCATAGGCGCGGATGGCAACCTCGACATGGTTCAGCATGCCTTCGGTGATTTT
>JANNAF010000379.1:0-6022 GCA_031384005.1 Rhodobacterales bacterium
GGCAGTTCATGGGCGTTGGTGCCAATCGCCTCGACCTCGCGGCGCATGGCAATCAGGCAGTTCGAGGTGCCGGTGAATTTGGTCCCCAACCCCTCGCTTAATGCCTGAACCGACCAGTCCTGCCACAGGAAAGAGTGGCGGCGGCGGGTGCCAAAGTCGGCAAGGCGCAATCCGTCAATGTCGCGCAGGCGGGTTACCTTTTCCCACAGCTTTGCCATGGCGCGGGCATACAGCACCTCAATCTCGAACCGGCCCAGTTGTTCCAGCACCTTGCGGCTGCGCAGTTCCATCAGCACCGACAGGGCGGGGATTTCCCACAGCATGACCTCGGGCCATTTGCCTTCGAAGGTCAGTTCATACTGGCCGTCACGCTTTTCCAGATGGTAGGGCGGCAGGCGCAGTTTTTCGAACCATTCCATGAAATCGGGGCGGAACATCTGGCGTTTGCCGTAAAAGGTGTTGCCGCGCAGCCATGTGCTTTCGCCGCGGGTCAGCGACAAGGACCGGACATGATCCAGTTGTTCGCGCAATTCGCCTTCGTCGATGAGGTCAGCAAGGCGGATGGATGCACTGCGGTTGATCAAGCTGAACTGGACCACGGTGTCAGGTTTGTTGCGAAAAATTGACTGACACATCAGCAATTTATAAAAATCGGTGTCGATCAGTGACCGCACGATGGGGTCAATTTTCCATTTGTGGTTCCAGACCCGTGTCGCGATATCAACCATGGTCATACTCCCTTTGATTCTGACTACCGCAGGTGCGGGGACAAGGTCAAAGGCCGATCGTGCGGGCGCGTTGGGTGTCGTCGGGACAAAAGTCGCAGATGGCAGCCAAAAGATCGACGCGGGACAGGGGTTTGACAAGGAAGCCATCAAAGCCCGCCAGCCGGCACGCCTCGCGGTCCTCGCCAAAGGCGTTGGCGGTCAGGGCGACAATGGCGCAACGGGGCAGGCCCAGATTGGCCTCCAGCGCGCGAATGTCACGGGCGGCCTGCAGGCCATCCTTGACCGGCATCGACACATCCATGAGCACCAGATGGGGGGGGCTGAACTGGTACTGAATGACAGCCTGTTCACCGTCAGTTACCTCGATCAACGCGGAGACCGACCCTTGCAACATCTTGCGCACGATCATCATACTGGTGGCGTTGTCTTCAGCCACTATCACCCGCAATCCGGCGCGCAGGCGGGCGACAGCGCGGCGTTCGCCGGGTGGCGATGCGGCCGCGACCGTCGCCAATGGCAGCCGAACCCGCAAGGTAAAGACCGACCCCCGACCAATTTCGGACTGCGCCGAGATACCGCCACCCATTTCCTGCGCCAGCATCGAACAAATTGTCAGACCCAGCCCGGTGCCGCCAAACTGCCGGCTGATGCCATTGTCCGCTTGGCTGAAGCTTTCGAAAATCACGGCAATCCGGTCCGGGGCAATGCCGATGCCGCTGTCGGCCACCTCAACCTGCATCACGTCATTGACTGCCGTAGGCGGGCGCAGTGTGATGGTCACAGCCCCCGCGAGGGTAAATTTGACGGCGTTGCCGATCAGATTCAGCAAGATCTGACGCAACTTGCCTTCGTCGCCCACGACCTGAATGTCAGGGCCCGAGGGCGGAAAGGCGATGTGCAGTCCCTTTTTGCTGGCAGCGGGGCCAAGGATCGCAATGGCCCCCTCGATGCATTTGCGGGGCGAAAAGGGCACGGATTCCAGCGTGGATTTGCCCGACTGCAGTTTTGCCAGATCCAGAATGTCGTTGATGATGTTGAGCAACGCTTTGCCTGAATCCATGATGGTTTCGACATAAACAGCCTGGTCTTTGGACAGGTTGGTTTCCGACAAAAGTTCTGCCACGCCCAACACACCGTTCATGGGGGTGCGTATTTCGTGGCTCATGTTGGCCAGGAAACGTGACTTGGACAGACCGGCCTCTTCGGCGGCAAGACGGGCGCGGGCCAGTTCGGCCTCGCGCTCTTTCGCCTCGGTAATCTCGCGTTCGACGGCAATCCAGGTTTGCAGGTCGCCGTTTTGATCAAAGATCGGGATGATTGACGTTTCCACCCACAACAGGCGCCCAAACTTGTGTTTGTTCAGGATTTCGAGGCGCACCGGGGTCACGGTTTCGAGGGACCGTTGCAACCGGGCGATGGTCGCTGGATCGGTTCCGGGTGCGTTCAAAAACTCGGCCGGATTGCGGCCAATCACCTCGTCAAAGCCATAGCCGGTGATGCGGGTAAAGGCATCATTGACCCAGATAATCTCGCCGTTGGGGTCCGAAATGATGATGCTGTCATTGGCATATTTGGCAACCATGGCCAGCCTTTGGCTGTTGCGTGCAGCAAGTGTCAGTTGGACCTGAGCAAGTTCCAATTTGTGCTGATGTTTCAGCAGGGCATATTCATGGCGTTGTCTGTGCTGTTGGTTGCGTTCCAACACGCGGACGAACAGGACCGTGATATAAGTGAGCAGAACGCAGCTGGCTGCAAAAAAGCTGAAGCCGTCGGACGTGACGGGGGTGATTTGGCTAAGGTCCATCGCCAGCATCGCGGTGCCAGTCAAGACAAAGATGCCAAGCCGCAGGTCTGCGGCGGCGCGCAGATAGGGGCGCGCGATGCCTGCGTTAATGGCCGCGCTGATCAGGAAGGCGGCAGCGAAAAACTGTGCGTCATGCAGCGGAACAAGGCGCCAGCACAGCATGACGCAGCCGGCAATCGTCAGGCCCTGGAAGGTGCCGCTGGCCAACGCCAAAGTGCGGGGCCAGTGCCCGGTGTTTCCCAATTTGAGTTGCCCGATAACCCAGCGCAGGGTCAGGCCATCGACCAGTTCACCAAACAGTGCCAAGGCGGCAAGAGCCAACCCCAAAGGTACGGAACTGAGCAGTGAAATGATAACAGACCCAAAAACCGTCAGCGTCTGGCGTAGCCAGAATGACCGGATACGGCCCTTTGCATATTGCAAAAGCCTGCCATTTGGGCTGACCTTTGCCTCGAACTGGGCAAGATCTGCCAAGGCGCCCGAGTCCGCCGCAGTCTCGATTGTCATTTCACCGCTTTCCTCATGCCGGTCAGCATTAAGGACTATGGGTTAACGGCGGCTGAATGGCCAGCGGTCGAACCGGCCATATGATCAGGAAACGCGCCGTCCTTGTATCCAGACGCCCCGCACAGCGCCAGCAGCACCGATGCGCGTGACGCGGATGGCATCGGCGCGCGCGCCCGGCACCAGATGGCCCCGATCGGTCAGACCGGCCGCATCGGCGGGGGCGGCCGTGACTGCGGCAATGCCGCGCGGCATGTTGCCCCAAAGATCGCCCAGCATCAGAGCCGACGACAACAGCGACGAGGGCACATAGTCGGATGACACGATGTCCAAAAGGTCCGCCTCGGCCAGTGTCTGGGCGGCGACGTTACCGGAATGGCTGCCACCGCGGATCAGGTTTGGTGCGCCCATCATGACCTTGATGCCGTGGAGATGGCAGGCGCGGGCGGCTTCCTCGGTCGTCGGAAACTCGGCGAAATGGGCGCCGTGTTCGGCTGACCTTGTGACATGGGCAGTTTCGGTATCGTCATGGCTGGCCAGAACGGCACCATAGCGCCGGGCGGCGGTCACGGCGGCCAGTTCATGGGCGACACCAAAGCGTTCGGTCAGCGCCTTTTGTGCCGCGATGTGTTGTTCAAATTCGTCATTGCTGATGCCATGTTTGCCGATGACGTATTTGCGCAACTGAGTGGTGTCGCGGAACTGGCGCGCGCCGGGGGTGTGGTCCATCAGGCTGACGATGCCGATGCGGTCATCGGGGCCAAACTTGTCCAACTCCTCGATCAGGGTTTCGGAACAGATCTCGGCGCGCAGGTGCAGAAAATGGCTGATGCGCAGCGCGCCAGTGGCCCGCAGGCCCAAAATCTCATCCGCCAGAACGCGGGCATATTCACCATAATTCGCTTTGGCGTTCGAAGTGACCGAGCCTACGCGCAGCGCGTCAAACACTGTGGTGATGCCGACCGAGGCCAGTTCGGCGTCATGGGCGATGATGGCGGCGGCATGGGGCCAGCTGACCTTGGGGCGCGGTTCGATGTGGCGTTCAAGGTTGTCGGTGTGCAGTTCAATGAGGCCGGGCATGACCAGATCGCCTTCGCAATCAATGGCATGGGGCGGCAGGTGTATCCCTGCGCCGATGTCGGCAATGCGACCGTCCACCATGCGGATATGACCAAGCAAGGTTTCGCCGGGCAGGACAAGCTGGGCATTGGCAAGAATGGTTTCGGTTGTCATCGGGTCTTTCCTGTCTTGCGCGCGGGGTGCGAACGAGGTGCAATTGACATGCGACCGTCACATCCGTGTGACATGGCCGCAGTAACCCGCCGGACATGCATCAGATGAAACGTTACGCTGTTTATTATGCCCCGCGCGAGGGGGTCTTTGCTGATCGGGCGGCTGAGTGGCTGTCGGGCGGGCATGGGGTCATGGGTCTGCCCCGCCCCGCGCTGGACATGACGGTGGATCCGCGCCGCTATGGATTTCACGGAACGATCCGTGCACCGTTCCGGCTGGGTGATGGCAGGGATGTCGCAACGCTGCGCGCCACCGTCGCCGATCTGGCCGCTAGGTTGGCCCCGGTGGTCTGCACCGGTTTGCGGTTGGAAAATATGCACGGGTTTCTGGCGCTGACACCCATGGGCTGCGAGGCGGCCCTGCTGGACATGGGTGTGGCGGTGATCGAGGGAACGAACGCCCTGCGCGCGCCCCTGACCGCACCCGAGATTGCCCGTCGCCGCCCTGAAAGCCTGACACCCCGGCAAAGGGCGCTGTTGGACCAGTGGGGGTATCCCCATGTGATGGAGGAGTTCCGGTTCCATCTGACGCTGACCAACCGGCTGCCCAAGGCCGAGGTTGCAGCGGTGATGGCGGTGTTGTCGGCGCATTTTGCACCGGTTTTGCCACGGCCCTTTGTGATCGAGGATCTGTGCCTGTTTGGCGAGGATACGGCGGGCGCGTTTCATCTGATGGACCGCTATGCGCTGACTGGCTGAAGCGCGGCCAGCAGGCGGGCGATGCCCTGTTCGGTGGTGCCGTCGTTCATGACTGTGATCGCCGTGATGCCTGCGGGCAGAGCAAAGCTGGCACGCGACAGGCGTTGGGTGATGTCGTCCCCGGCCTCACGGCCACGGGCGGCAAGGCGGGCAGCCAGCAAGGTTGCAGGTGCGGTGACAAGGATGGTGCGCAGGCCCGGCAGGATGCGCGCCGACACCGGCAACGCGGCGCGGCTGCCGTTGAACAGGATGTCACCTGGTGCCGCCAACTGGTCACGCGGGATGCCGTAAGACAGGCCATGGGCCTGCCAGTCGACAGCAAAGTCACCGCGCGTCATGCGGGCGGCAAACTCGGCCTCGGTCACGCCATCGAAATCCTCGCCGCCGGCATCGCTGGGGCGGGTGATGACGCGGCGGACAAGGCGCAGGTCGGGCCGGGCGCGCATCGCACCGGCAATCAGCGTGTCCTTGCCCGCGCCTGAGGGACCGACGATGGCAAAAATCATGCTGCGGCCCGGGGGGTAAAGCCGGTCACATCGACAAGGCGGTCGCAGATCTGCGTCCGTGCCGCCTCGTCATGAAAGATGCCCAGAATGGCGGCACCACGGGCCTTGGCCTCGGTGATCAGGGCCAGAACGACGGCGCGGTTGGTGGCGTCAAGGCTGGCGGTGGGTTCGTCCAGCAGCAGCGCCGGATAGGGATGGGCAAAGCCGCGGGCGATGTTGACGCGCTGCTGTTCGCCGCCCGAAAAGGTGGTGGGCGACAGCGACCAGAGGCGTTCGGGGATGTTGAGGCGGGCCAGCAGGTCGGCGGCGCGGGCGCGGGCGCTGTCGGCAGTGGCGCCAAGGGCTAGTAGCGGTTCGGCCACCACATCCAGCGTGGGGACGCGGGGTACGACGCGCAGGAATTGGCTGACATAGCCCAAGGTGTCACGGCGCAGCGCGATAATCTGGCGCGGCAGGGCGGTGGCGACATTGGTGCCACCAACGAAGATG
>JANNAF010000512.1:0-1624 GCA_031384005.1 Rhodobacterales bacterium
CCGTGACCGCACCCGCGAAGACCGCGCCGTGGCCGCGACCGAGGCCTTTGTCGCCTTCATGCGGTCCTATGTCGACGAACGCCGCGCAAGGCCCGCCGACGACCTGATCACCCATCTGATCCAGGCCGAAGAGGCGGGCGAACGGCTGACGACGGATGAGTTGATCACCACCTGCATCCTTCTCTTGAACGCGGGCCACGAGGCGACGGTCCACACCATCGGCAACGGGGTCAAAACCCTGCTGGAAACCGGCACACAATCCGCCCTCGCCAACCCCGACCCGGCAGTCGAGGAGATTCTGCGGTTTGATCCCGCGCTCCACATGTTCACCCGCTGGGCCTATGAAGATATCGACGTGATGGGCCACATATTCCACCGGGGTGACCGCGTGGCGCTGCTTCTGGGTGCCGCAAACCGCGATCCCGGTGTCTGGGACGATCCCGACCGATTCGACCCGATGCGCAGCATCAAGCCCAACGCCAGCTTCGGCGCCGGCCTGCATTTCTGCGTCGGCGCCCCCCTTGCCCGGCTGGAACTGCAGACCGCCCTGCCGATACTGTTTGAACGACTGCCCGGCCTGCGCCTGACCGAGCCGCCGGAATACGCTGACGTCTACCATTTCCACGGGTTGAAACGGCTGATGGTCGAATAGACCTCGCGCCTCTACATGTTGAAAAGGATGCTGTTGAAGATGAAGTCGTCAATCCCAATCGACTCGGCGCTAGCCCCAAGGATCAAGACCTTCCCAACGTAATCGCCAAAATCGAGCAAGGCCCCCCGCGCCGTCTGAGTCACAACCATCTGGTAATAGTAAGTTGACCCGTCCACGGAAAGCTTGTCGTCAGACGGCAAACCACCGTCGGCAAAATCCACCACGACATCGACGCCCCGGTTGACGGTCAATCGCTCTACAAACACAAACTCGTCGCTTCCCCGCCCCCCGATCAGCCTGTCTCGACCGTTCGAAGTTCCGATGAAATCGTTGCCAAGACCACCGCGCAAGGTGTCGCTGCCGCCGCCAAGGTCCATCACGATGTCGCGATGCGACGAACCTAGGGCCAGGTCATCTCCAGCGAATGTTTGAGGCACCATGCCATGAGTATTGGCGTCAAAGTCAGCAGGTTGGACCGTCACTTCAAGGCCACTGATTGTAAACAAGTCATGGCCCGCAGCGTCAAAATAGCGAATGGAGTCCAGAACGCCTGCCGTAATTGCGGTCGGTGAGTACACAAACCCCGTCCCCGTCAGTTCAACCCCGGCTCCCCCTGGAACCAAAAGCGTCGTGGATGTGGGGGTTTTCGTGGCAAACACGAGAACATCAGGGTCAACAAAATCCCTTATTGGGCTAAAATCGCCCAAGCCTTCCCCGTAAACGATGAGCACCAAACCAATTCCTCCCCTGTCAAACGTTCTCAAATGGTTATGAAGGAAAATTTCTTCCGCCAACTTTCACTTTCGGCCCAAGCGACCCCGCGCCGCACTTGCCTATCCTACAGCGGCAGCGCCGTCGTCATCTTGATCTCTTCCATGCTCAGAAGTGCGGTCACGTTGTAGATCTTCACCTCGGCAATCAGCGCCTGATAAAACGCGTCATAGGCGCGGGCGTTCTTGACCCAGACCTTCA
>JANNAF010000520.1:0-4936 GCA_031384005.1 Rhodobacterales bacterium
GCCATGTTGACCGAACAAAATCCGCCATGGGCCG
The DNA here is from genome assembly GCA_031384005.1 of Rhodobacterales bacterium. Taxonomy (GTDB): domain Bacteria; phylum Pseudomonadota; class Alphaproteobacteria; order Rhodobacterales; family Rhodobacteraceae; genus Stagnihabitans. Next base: position 35 of record JANNAF010000520.1, read on the forward strand.
CATAGTTCGGCGTGCCAAAGGCCTGCGCCCACCAGCCGGTAAAGCTCTGGCTCTGATCCCGCCCGGTGAAAAACGCCAGCTTTTCGGGTGCCGCCTCCCGCAAGGGCTTCATCCAACTGACCGCCAACGCCAGCGCATCCTCCCATGAAATCGGCTCGAACGCCCCCGACCCGCGCGGGCCCACGCGCCGCAACGGCTGCGTCAGGCGTGACGGCGCGTTGATCTGCATGATGCCGCTGGCCCCCTTGGCGCACAGCACCCCCTTGTTGACCGGATGGTCGCGGTTCCCCTCGATATAAGAAACCCGCCCCTCTCGCATATGAACATTGATCCCGCAGCGGCAGGCGCACATGTAACAGGTGGTCTTGCGCACCTCATCTGACACAGGGGGCGAGGTGTTCAGCAAGGGGGCGTTCATATCTGTCCTGTCACCACGGTTGCCGGAACACCATCACGCAAGGCTTGGATTATTCCGGTCGATTTTTCTGCATTGGGCAGAAAAACCGGGACGCTGTCCAGCGAAAAACCGCCCTGCCCACGGGGCGGGGCGGTCCAGACCGGTGGCGCATTTAAGGCCAGTTTGGCCGGGTCAGCCCATGACTTTGGTCCCCAGACCATGCCCCTCGGCGGCCTTCTTCTTGGCCTGAACCTCGCGCAGCGTGTCAACGGACCGCACCTGCAACCGTGCCGCCCCCTCCCACTCGCGGGTCTTGACGCGTGGGTTTTCCAACCGCTTTTTGGCGTCGGGAATGGCATGGGCGTATTGCGGCAGCCATCTCGCCTGTGCCACCAGCATCTCGTCCACCATCTGCCAAACCTCCTCGGGCGTGCAGATCGCGCCGACCAAGGGGTCGTGCAGAACGGATTGCTTCAACAACTCTACATCGCCCGTGATCGCCGCGCGCATCCCCATGCGCTGCACATTGACCGAGGCGGAACAGGTCGCAGCACAGGCGTCCGGCAGCGTAATCCCCTCGACCATGTTGATGCCGAACCGGTCCACGAAACCGGGGCTTTCAATGATGCAATCGGGGGCCAGGTTCTTGATAATGCCACCGTTTTTCACATTGAAATGCCCGCGGTAAGTGCGGCCCGTCTCCAACCCCTCCAGAATATGGCTGGCATGTTCATCGGTGCGGTTATAGGCCGACAGGGAGTCCCCGGCCTCCTCCAGAAACTTGGGGAAATCCTCCTCGAACCAGTTCCGGTTTTCGGTGGAATAGCGCAAATACCCCCCGGTTTCGCCGTTGATCCAACTGTCCATGCTGATCCAGTCCATGATCTGATCCGGGCGCTTGCGATACCACGGCAGTTATTCCGACAGATGGCCGTTGCTTTCCGTGGAATAGAAACCAAACCGCTTCAACACATCAATCCGCACCTTTTCCTGCTGCGAAAAGTCGGGGTGACGTTCAAAGGCCGTGGTCAGTTCTTCACGGGTGACCTTGCGGCCCTTGTGGCGGATATCCAGATACCAGGTCTGGTGGTTGATACCCGAACAGATGATATCGACCTCGGCCATCGGCACACCCAAGGCATGGCTGATCTGCCGATGCCCGTTCTGCACCCCGTGACACAGACCAACGGTGCGCACCTTGCCCACGTCGATCGCTGCCCAGGTCATCATCGCCATCGGGTTGGCATAGTTGAGCAGCAGCGCGTTCGGCTCACACACCTCATTGATATCGCGGCAAAACTCCAGCATCGCATGGATGCCGCGCTGGGCATACAGGATCCCCCCCGCACAGATCGTATCGCCCACACACTGATCGACCCCGTATTTCAACGGGATCGAAATATCGGTCGCAAAGGCCTCCAATCCGCCAATCCGCACCACATTCATCACATAGCGCGCCCCCTCCAGCGCGCGGCGGCGGTCGGTCGTGCTGGTCACGCGGGTTTTCAACCCGTTCACCGCGACAATGCGCCGGATGATCTGGGTGACCATGTCCAGATTATGCGCGTTGATATCGGTCAGCGCGATTTCAACATCCTCGAACTCGGGCACCTTCAGAATGTCGGAACACAGTTTCTTGGTAAATCCGACCGACCCGGCCCCGATAATGGTGATCTTGAACGCCATGGTATCCTCCGCTTGATGGGCCAAGACTAGCGGCGGCGGCGGTACCCGTGTAGAGAGAATTTGTGCGATACCGGGTAATTTCATGCTGTCTGACCTATTGACCCACGGCCACGACATCCGCGTACTGCCCCCGCAGCAGGGCGCCTCGGCGCTGCAATGCCGCGCGGCATCGGTTGGTTATGAACAACGCAAAGCCGAGGTTTACAGCTGGGACGGCCTCAATCGCGGCACGCAGCCCTTTTTGGTGCTGCAACATACGGTGTTGGGCGAAGGGCGGCTAAGTTACGCCGGAACCGATTACCACCTGCAGCCGGGTCAAACCATGCTGCTTACGATTCCCCATGCCCACCGCTACTGGCTGGATCGCGGCGGCCATTGGGAGTATTTCTGGGCCGTTCTGCATGGCCGTGAAGCGCTGCGTCTGGCGCGTGAGGTGCTGGAGGCGGCGGGCCCCGTCCTGACCCTGCCGCCGCCACTGATCGACCGCTTGGCCGCCACCTGCCTGACGCTGCTGACCGAACCGCGCCTGACGCCCGGTGCCGCCTCCAGCGCCGCCTATGCAGCCATGACCACGCTGCACGACGGCACCTTTGCCACCCGCGCCGCCCCAGCCCTGCCCCCAGCCCTGTCGCGCGTGATCGACCACATCGAGGCGCATTTGGCCCAAACGCTGACCGTGGACCGCCTTGCGACAGTCGCAGGCCTCAGCCGTGCCCATTTCGTGCGCCTGTTCACGGCGGCGCTGGGCGTGCCCCCCTCGGGCCATGTGCTGGCCCGCCGGATCGAACGGGTCGAACGCCTGCTGTTGGCAACCGAAATGACCGTCGGTGCCATCGCCACTGCGACGGGCTTTGCGGACGGCAATTATCTGGCCAAGACCTTCCGCCGCCACCGGGACCTGTCCCCGCTGGAGTTCCGCGCCACCCGGGCGGAATCGGCGTGACCATGATGGGCAAACCCACATTTTCCTTTCGGAAAATGCGGAACTGCCCATCCTACAAGAGCGATTGCAACCACGCCCGGTGCGGCAGGCATTGGCGCGCCGCCGCCGCGTATTCCCGGACCAGCGCCGCATGGGTCGCCCGCGCAAGGTCGCGCGCCTTGGGGTTGGCGGCCATCTCGGCCTGCGCCGCCTGTCGGTTCAGCAGCCCCAAACCATCCAGCACCGGCACATAAAGCTGCTCTTGCACATGGGCCAGCCCCAGATGCTCCAACCCCGGTGGAAAGCGGGCAAAATCGGCCGGCCGGGGGATGTGGCCCTGCCACTGCGCCAACCGGTCGCGCACCACCTGCGGGTGGCTGGCCGCGACATCGCACCAGAACGGACTGTCGCGCCGTTCGGACACATAATGCAGCCGGATAAAATCGCGGAAATCATCGACCTGCTGCGCCACCGCCGCGTTATAGCGGGCGCGCCCGTCGCCCTGCCCCAGCCATTCCGACAGCATCATCATCTGCACAATGGTCCCGTGGATCGAGGTCGCCTCCAACGGCTCCAGAAAACTTGACGACAGACCCACCGCGACACAATTGCCAATCCACGCCGCGTTCAGCCGACCGGCGTCAATCTTGATGTCCTTGCGCGGGTGGATTTCGTAGCCCAGCACACCCTCAATCTCAGCTTTGGCCTGATCCGGCGTGGTATGGGCGTCGGAATAGACATAGCCCGCACCATAGCGGCCCTGCGTCGGGATCCACCACAACCAACCCGACTTTTGCGCCCAAGCCAGCGTGCAAGGCGCAATCTCCTCGCCTTCCTTGATATCGACCCAGAACGGCATCGCCCGGTTGACCGGCAAAACGTCAGAATAACTCAACCACCGCCCACCCAGATCACCAATCAACCGCCGCCGGAACCCGGTGCAATCAACAAGGAAATCCGCCTCGACCCGCTGCCCACCCTCCAGAACCAGCGCCGTAATGCCACCCTCGCCAGTCTCAACCCCCTGAACCTGATCGTCAATCAACGCGATGCCCTTGGCCTTGCGCCGCAACCAGGCCCCAACCAGCGCCTGATCAAAGTGATAAGAGTAGTGAAACGGCCCGGCCTGCACATCGCGCCCGTCACGCCGCGCGACCGGCGCCTTCATCCCATTCAGCAAATGCTGAAACAGATGCGCCTCGCCCACCGACCGCCCCGCAGCCACGGCGTACAGGTCCAGATCCGCCCCGCCCGCCACCATTTGCGGCGTGTCAATCGGCCCGTCATAGCTGTGCCCCAACCGCCGCCAATCACGGTGCCTTATACCGTATTTGATCGTCGCCCCGGTCTCGCGCAGAAACTCGGTCTCATCCAGCCTGAAATGACGCAGCATCTGGCGAAACACCGCCGTCGACCCCTCACCCACACCGATGACCCCGATCTTCGAGCTTTCAATGACCGTGACCTTGGTCCCCCAACCCTTGCGCGCGGAAACATCGGACAGCATCATCGCGGCCAGCCAACCCGCCGTACCACCGCCGACAATGACAATATGTTTGGGCAACATCGCCTGATCCCTCAGCCTTCTTGCAACTTGCGCTCATCCTCGCTGGAAAAATATCCCACGGGGGCAAGACTCATTGGTTCTTGGAACCAATGAGTCGCGGGGGTGTGAAACCCCCGCTGCGCCGTTTCAACCCGCCTTGCGTGCGTCAACCCGCGCCCACTGCGGCAACCATTCGTCATGTGCGGCCAGCAGATCATGGGTCAATGCCCAGATCTGATCCAGGTCCAACTCGGCCCCGGTGTGCGGGTCCAGCATGGCGGCGTGATAGATATGCGCCGGGTTCTCGGTCAGCAAAGCCTGCACGGTCAGGTCCTGCACGTTGATATTGGT
>JANNAF010000047.1:0-23392 GCA_031384005.1 Rhodobacterales bacterium
GCTGATACCTTCGAACGAGCCGTTGCGCTGACCGGTTGAACCCACCATCCCATTCCTTGCCAGGCACCGTCAGCCAAATGTCCGTGGCGAAGAGGGTGTTAACGTCTTCTGGCTGCCAGCCAAGGTTCGGTCGAGACAACATCAACGCAAGGGGCGGAAAGTGGAGCCGAGCAGGTGCAGCGTTGCATGTGCAGCAAGGCGGGATAGCGGTCATCGGCAGCGACTGGTGCGCCTTCAAATAGCACATGGTAGAAAAGGGCGGAGCGCGGTCATTCGGCGCAACTATTGATTTTGTCTATGCCGTTCAAAAACCGTCATTTGTGCAGGGAACGCGACGGCGGTCGAACCTTTCCCGCCACCAAGTCACGCCATCATGGACGGCAGCATCGCTATACACGGCTGTCGCACGCGCTTGCGGGTCGGCTTGGGCGCAAATGTCATCTCGAGATCAAACCAGATCGTCAACGAGCCCCGGCACTTCAACGCCTCCCTCACCATTGGGCGTGAACCAATGGCGCACCAATGGCTCGATCCATCGCCTGCTTCTGGCTGTTATGGGACGCGTCCATCCCGCCATACTTGGCCCGCTATTTGTAGAACGGGGCGTTGCCTTTCATGGTTTGAAGGCAAACCGCTACCGGCCTATGGTGTCACGCCATGTTCGCAGCACAACTGGGCCACCGGCATCCCGCCTGCCGCAGGATCGCAAGGAGCTGTTGTTCTGTGAGTCTACATGTTTTCATCTGAATCTCCCCGCGCAACTTGCCGAGGGAATTCGACTTGGGCAGCCCCCTACCTTCGGGGGGGAATAGCGTCCAGCCTAGTCCACCCGGGCAAGCATGGAATGGTCTGCCAGTTCCATGCCAAACCCGGGTGCTTCGCCAAGGCGCAGCTTGCCGTTGTGCGGCAACTGCTCGCCCGTGAAAAGCGATCCGAAGACCGGCTGGATGGACCGCCCATCGGGGCTGGCGGCGACATACTCGCAAAAGGCCGGGCCCGTCTGGGCCGTGATGAAATGATAGGAATAGGGGCCTGATCCATGGGGCACCACGGTCATGTCATAGGCGCTGGCATGGGCCGCGATGCGCAAAAGCTCCGTCAGGCCGCCCACCCACATCACGTCGGGCTGAAGAATGTCCAGCGTCCGCTCTTCGATCAGGCGACGAAAGCCGAAGCGGGTGTATTCATGTTCGCCCGTCGTCCATTTGAGGGTCGGATGGGCCTGTTTGATGTGGCGGTACCCTTCGATATCCTCGGGAGACAGGACTTCTTCCCACCAGTGAATGTTCAGCGGTTTGCACGCCTCAGCCAGACGAATGGCATAGGGCACGTCCAGCGACATGTAGCAATCCACCATCAGGGGAAAGTCAGGCCCGATGGCCGCGCGCTGTTCGGCGAGGTACGCCACATTGCGGCGCAGACCAGCTTCGCCGTCATAGGGACCTTCGGGCAGGGGCACTTTCGCGCCGAAAAAGCCAAGCTCCTGTACCGCCTTGGCGTGGGGGCTGGTGCAGTAAAAGCTGATCTCGTCGCGCGAACGGCCACCGATCATGTTGTAGACCGGTTCGCCGCGCACCTTGCCAATCAGGTCCCACAGCGCCAGATCGACGGCACTGATGGCAAAGATGGTCAGCCCCTTGCGGCCATAAGGCAGCGACGCGCGAAAAAGCTGGTCCCATATCTTGTTGGTGTTGCGCGCATCCTGACCGCGCAAAAAGCGGTCGAAATGGTGGCGGACAAGCCAGGCCGCAGGCATGCCGCCGGACCCTGCCGCCACGCCAATGGTGCCATCCGCCGATTCAATCTCGACGATCAGCGAGCCGAGCACATTGATCCCCCAGCTTGACCGTTTGGCGCGGTACTCGGGATAGGCATGCATCGGATTGGAAATCAGACTGTCAACCAGCCAATGCCCCTCGCCAGCCTTGAAATAGGTGCCGCCCGCTGAGCCGGGCTTCAGAACATAGACGCGGATATCCTTGATGATGAAAGGATTCATGGCAATAGGAACACTCTTTTCAAGGGAATTTGAACCGGCACATTATCGGCGTCAGTCGCCATGATATCGGCCATAAAGGCCCACCAGCGCTTGACGATTTCGGTATCCGGCAGCGCATCCATGGTGTGGGTGTCGGTGCGGGTCAGGATGCCAAACAGATGGTTCGCCTCGGCGTCCAGCCAGATTGAATAATCAGACACACCCGCATCTTTCAACGCCCGCGCCAGTTCGGGCAAAATCTCGTCGTGGCGTTTGCGATATTCCGCAGCTTGACCGGGAAACAGGTTCATGCGGAAGGCGATCTGTTCGGGCATTCTTTGTCCTTTTCAGCGCGGCGCGGCGGCAGCCATCGCCAGAATTGTGGTGTCACGAACATGCTCCAGATGGCGCCGACCGGCCGCAACGGCGGCAGCGGCGTCGCCCAGGATGACGGCTTCTGCGATTTCGATGTGCTGACCAACCGAAGTTTCGATGATGCCGGGCAGGCTGCTGGCCACGCGGCGCACATCCAGCGCCACGTCATACAAGGCCTGCGCAAGCGCCGACAGCAGACGGTTGGATGCCGCATCATACAGCGCCTGATGGAATTCGAAATCCAATAGGCGAAAGGCGACCGGATCATCGGTTAAGGCCCTGCCGTCCACGGCGTGTTGCACGATCCGTTTGCGCTGGTCCGGGCTCGCGCGTTCGGCAGCCAGACTGATCAGTTTCAGTTCGACAATCGCGCGGGCCTCAAAGTGTTCGTGAACGTCATAGTCACTGATGCTGAGCATGACGTTGAACGGCGCCACCAATCGTGACGGCGACAAGTCGGTGACGGTGTAGCGCCCACCCTGACGGCTTTCCACAACGCCCATCAAGGTCAGCGCTTTCAGCGCCTCGCGCAGTGGGGGGCGAGAAATGCCAAAGGCAATCGTCATCTGCTGTTCAGTGGGCAGACGGTCACCCGCGCGCAGGTTGCCCGATTTGATCATGGCCAGAAACCGGCTGGCAACCTGTTCGGAAATCGGGCGGCGGGGCGGCGCAGAGGCGGTGGTGTCAAGTTTCTGGGCAAGCCTGCGTTCTGCTGCGACAAGTTCAGAGAATGCGTCCGGCAACGGGGGCGACGGGGTCACGCTTTCATCCTCATAATCCCAGCCTGTAAAAGCTGTTGGCATTGTCGCGGTAGATTTTCTTGGTATCCGCAGGGCTAAGCCCAAGGTCGGCAAATGCGCGGTCCAGCACATCGACCCAGCGCGTCAGGGTCGTCGCGGCCAGACAGATCGGGTAATCCCCGGCATAGATCACCCGGTCGGGGCCAAAAGCGTCCAAAGTAGCTTGGATGTAGGGGAACAGGTCTGCCTCGGTCCAGTTTTCGATGTCGGCGGTCACGGGCAGGTCCGACAGCTTGATCCAAAGGTTCTTGTGCTGCGACAGCACCTTCATGTCATCGCGGTATTGGTCGATGGCACCTTGACGGATGCCCGGCTTGCCACAGTGGTCAAGGATCAGCGGGCAGGACACGCGCGGCACGAATTCGCGGACAATGTCCATCTGAGTGTAATGGACGTTGATGTCAAAGCTGTAGTCAAAGTCGTTCAGCAGGTTGACCCCGGCGACAAAGTCATCCGACAGGGTCAAAGCGCGAGGATTGGCGTCAAATTCGACAATGCGGCGGATACCTTTCACGGCCGGATGATTGTCGCGCATCTGGGTCAGCATCGGACGCACCCGCTCGCCCCATTCCAGCGGGGCCATCGGCACGATGCCCTTGATGCGCGGATCGCGCCGCGCCTCATCCTCAACAAACTCAATCTCTTCGATGTACTGACCGCCGCCGTCCCAGAAATCGCAGTAACATTCCAAAAACACCATCGCTTCGATTTCCAGCGCGCCGCAATCGCGCTGGAAATCCTCGACATGATAAGGGTGGCCGTACAGCGGATGGCCGTCAAAGGCCGAGTATTTCAGCCGCGTCTGGTCCCAGACATGCAGATGGGTGTCGATGATCGGAAAGTTCGGCATGGCTTGCCCTACCTTGTCAGCTTGAAATTGGCACCCGGGGTTTTCAGCGTCAAACCAAAGCCGGGCGTGGTGTCTGACAGGTTGACATAGCCGTTTTCGGCCACCGGTTCGCCGTCAAAGATGTACCAGAACAACTCGTTGCCCACCTCGACCGGGACTCTGGGGAAGTATTCCGCAATCGGCGCGCCATAGCTGGACATGGTGACGTGATAGTTGTGCATCTGCCCTGCATGCGGGATGACCAGCACATCATAAGCCTCGCACAGATCGGCGATCTTCTTGGCGGCGGTGATGCCGCCGACGCGGTTGACATCATACTGCGCAATATCGAAGGCCTTGAGATCCAACGCCTGACGAAAACCCGGCAAGGCATATTCGTGCTCTCCACCTGAAATCGACACAAGGCTCATCGCCTTGAGTTCGGCATAGCCATTCAGGTCGTCCGCAATCACCGGCTCCTCAACCCAGCGCAGGTTGAACGGCGTCAGCATCCGCAGCATGCGCTTGGCATATTCAACGTTCCAGCCCATGTAGGCGTCGGCCATGATGTCGACATTGTCACCCACGGCCTCGCGCGTGGTGCGCACCAGATCGACGTTGCGGTGCAACCCTTCCAGCCCATCCTTGGGGCCCCAGCCAAAGCGGATTTTCACGGATTTGAACCCCTGCTCGGCATAGGATTTCGCCTCGGCGTACAGGGTATCCAGGGGCTGCGAATACAGTCGGCTGGCATAAACCTCGATCTTCGATTTGGTACGCCCACCCAGCAGCTTGAATACCGGTTGGTTCAGGATCTTGCCCTTGGCATCCCAGATCGCCAGGTCAACGGCGCTGATCGCGACCATGCCAATGCCCTTGCGGCCAAAGGGCAGGGTTCGGCGGTACATCGATTGCCAGATATACTCGCTGTCCATCGGGTCGGTCCCGATCAGCAGAGGTTTGAGGTAGGTGTCAATCGTCGCCTTGGTGGCATGGGGCGAAAGGGCGGCATTGCCGATCCCGATCGTGCCGTCATCACATTCAATCTCGACCACAAGCCAGCCCAGAAACCGGAACCCCGAAATCGATCCGGTGACATCGGCCACCAGATCACTGGCCGTGGTGCAAAAGTGTGGCGGCATCGGGGCTACGGGGCCGATCCATTCGTAGATCGTGGTGCGGACATCGGTGATGCGGGTCATGAGATCGCTCCAGTCAAAGGGCCAAGGTCGTCGGCAAGACGACGCGCCCAGTCAAGGCCTTGTGGCGTTGCCTGGTCAGAAGGGTTGCGCGAATGGCAGGGCGGCAGTTTCAATCGATGGGCGGCAATCAGCTTTCCGTACAACACCAGATGTGGCAGGCCCTGCATGACAAAAGTGACAGCAGGCAGGACCCGGCGGTAAAGAGCTTCGGCGCGGGTTTGGTCACCGGCGGCCATTGCATGGCCAATGGCGGCTTGCAGGTCAATGGTTTCGATGCCGGGGATCATGCCCCGACAGCCGGCGCGGTAGTTGTAGGTCAACTCCAGCCCCGCCCTACCATTGAAAACGGTCATCTTCGTGCCAACCGTTTCGATCAACCGGGCAACGCCGACAGCGGTACTTTCAGCCTTAACCACGCATATGTTGGGCTGAAGGTTGTGCAGTTCCAACAGTTCGATCGGCGTCATGCCTATGCCCAGAAACTCGGGCGCGTTCTGAAAAACGACGGGAATGCCAACCTCGCGGGCAACTGCCGCGAAGAAATCGATCAGTTGTGGGCCCGTGATCGGCGGGCGCGGCGGCTGCAAGATCAGCCAGGCGGCCCCTGCCCGTTCGGCGAATTGCGCGGCAAAAATCATGTCGGCGACATTACCATCGGCGACAGTTACAGCAAAAGGCAGTCGTCCGCGCAGATCGGCCGCGACCCACTCGACAAGTTGGCGCTGTTCGGCGCGACCCAGTTTGCCAACCTCGGTTGCCAGTCCCAGTACGGCCACGCCGGCCGCGCCTGACCGGATCGCCGCCTCGATCTGCACTGTGATGGGATCGCGCAGGATCGCGCCGTCGATGCCGAAAAAGGCATACAGCATCGGATAGGTGCCGTGAATATCGGTCGTCACGTTCGTCCCCCCCAAGGAGCGAAGTTCTAACGTTCAATGGACGCTCTATCCAAAACTTGTCAAACAAATCTTTTAATCTTGTCAAACTAATTTTTGTCTGACACGTTGCGAATAACAGGCCAAATGGGGCCGCCGTTCTGGGGGGAGCGTTGCTGTGGCGATTGCAGACTTGCCGCTTCGGCGTGTTGGCCAGACATCTTTGACGGTGCCAGTATTCGGTTTTGGCGCGGCGCATCTGGGCGAGCTTTACACAATGGTGCCCGAGGTGCAGTCGCAAGCAACGCTTGATGGGGCGTGGGATGCGGGCGTCAGGTTTTTTGACACCGCGCCTTGGTATGGGCGCGGATTGGCTGAACATCGCCTCGGTGCCTTTTTGCGCAACAAGCCCCGGTCAGAATTTCAGGTGACCACCAAGGTTGGCCGCACCCTGCACCGTCCCCGCGACCCCGTGCATTTCGACCGCTCGCCGTGGCTGGGTGGGCTGAATTTCGACGTGCGTTTCGATTATTCCTATGACGGCATCATGCGGTCCTATGAACAGGCGTTGCAGCGCATCGCACTGGACACGGTGGATGCCCTGGTCATTCACGATCTGGACGCGGGCTTTCACGGTGACATGCAGGCAAGCTATGTGGATCAGTTGGTATCGTCAGGGATCAACGCGTTGGAGGAGCTGAAAAAATCCGGCGACATCAAGGCTTTTGGCATGGGCATCAACACCAATCTGGCGCTGGACACCGTCGCGCCGCTGGTCCCGCTGGACTTTTGTCTGGTCGCAATGCCGTACACCTTGCTGGACCACGCCAGTCTGCATCACGGCATGGCGGAACTGCAAAAGCGCGGAGTTTCGGCAATCATCGGTGCGCCCTTTGCGTCGGGCATTCTGGTGACCGGGTCCAAGGGGCCGCAGCACTATGCCTATGGCCAGGCCTCGGCGCAGATACAGGCGCGCGTGCGCGGCCTGGAAGCTGCCTGTGCGTCCCATGGCGTGGCCCTGCCCGACGCAGCACTGCAGTTCTTGCTTGCGCATCCGATTGTCGCATCTGTCATCCCCGGTGGGGTGCGTGCCGATGAAGTCCGCCAGAACCTGGCATCGGTTCAGTCGGTCATTCCGGCGGCGTTCTGGGCTGACCTGCGGGATCAGGGGTTGATCGATCCGCAAGCCCCGGTTCCTGCATGACCGTGCCCCTGATCTCGGCCCGTGGCATCTCCAAATCCTTCGCGGCGGTCGACGTGCTGCGCGACGTCGATCTGGACCTGATGCCTGGCGAAATTCACGCCCTGCTGGGCGAAAATGGTGCAGGCAAATCGACATTCGCCAAGATACTGGCCGGGGTGCACCGCCCGACACGGGGCAGCCTGTCGCTGAGCGGCGTTCTGGTCGAGGTGACCAGCCCGATTGTAGCCCAAAAGCTGGGGATCACGCTGATCCACCAAGAGCCAATTTCGTTTCCCGACCTGTCGGTGGCTGAAAATCTGATCCTTGGGCGTCACGAGGGCGGGTGGTTGTCGCGGGTGCCTTGGGCGCAGATGACGCAGGACGCGCAGCGCATCATGGACCTGTTGGGGGTGCGCATTGACGTGACGCGGCCGATGCGCGGCCTGTCCATCGCTGATCAGCAGATGGTCGAGATTGCGCGCGCCCTGGCGTCCGACAGCCGCGTCATCATCATGGATGAACCAACCGCGCCGCTGACCCCGAAAGAGACAGAAACCCTGTTTACCATTGCCCGCCGCCTGCGCGACGAAGGGCGGACGATCATCTTCATCAGTCATCGGCTGGAGGAGGTCCGCGCCCTGTGCAACCGCGTCACCATCTTCCGCGACGGCAACAAGGTGGTGACCGACACGATCGACGCGCTCAGCGATGCCGACATCATCCGTCACATGATCGGGCGACCGCTCAAGGAATACATGCACAAACAAAGCAGCGTGATCGGCGAGGTGGCACTGCAAGTCGAGGGGCTGACCCTGCCCGGCGTGTTTCACGACATCACTTTCACCGTCCGCAAGGGTGAAATCGTAGGTCTGGGCGGGCTGGTCGGCGCGGGCCGGACCGATGTGGCGCGGGCGCTGTTCGGGGTTGCCCCTGCGGCGTCGGGTCAGATCACGGTGAATGGACAGGTGGTCAGCATCACAGGCCCCGCGCGGGCGATCGGCTATGGGTTGGCCTTTGTGCCCGAAGACCGGGCGGTTGCGGGGATATTCCGGTCACTGTCGGTCGAGCAGAACATTTCGGCGGCGGTTCCCGGCAAAATCTCGACTTTGGGGGTCATCCGGCGCAGCGTGGAACAGGCCATGGCGGCGCAGTCGATTGCCGATCTGAGCATCCGCCTTGCCTCGGCCCGCCAACCGATTGGCGAATTGTCGGGTGGCAATCAGCAAAAATCCATTCTGGCCCGCTGGTTGTTGACCGAACCACAGGTGCTGATCCTGGACGAGCCGACACGCGGCATCGACATCGGCGTAAAGGCCGAGTTTTACGACATGATCGGGGCGCTGGCCGTCAAGGGCTGTGCGATTCTGCTGATCTCGTCCGAACTGCCAGAACTATTGGCGCTGTGTGACAGGGTGCTGGTGATGTCCGAAGGGCGGCTGACGGCTGAATTGGCGCGGGGCCAGGCCACGCAGGAAACCATCATGCAGGCTGCCGTACCGCGCAGCGGGGTGGCCGCATGAGCCTGTTGCGCACCCTGTTGATCCGGCGCGAGGCGGGAATACTCGTGATGATCGTGCTGTTTTGTCTGGCCGTTGGCCTGTACAAACCGCAGTTCCTGACACTGAACTCGTTGCGGATCATCCTGCTTTTGGTGCCCTTGATCCTGATCGGGGCGATGGGGCAGATGCTGGTTCTGGTCGCACGCCATGTTGACCTCAGCATCGGGTCGATGCTGGGTCTGTCCGCGATGCTGACGGGCATGATGTTCAAATTTTACCCCGATGTCTGGTGGCCGCTGGGCTTTGTGGTGGCCATCGGTACGGGCACTTTGCTGGGATTGTTCAACGGCGTTCTGGTCACCCTGTTCCGCCTTCCCGCCATCATCGTCACGCTGGGCACGCTGAACCTGTACCGGGGCCTGACCTATATCGTGTCCGACGCCAAGCAGATCGACCGCCAGTTTGTCCCCTCGGCCTTGAAGGGGATGTCGCAAACCTCGCCGATATTCGGCATTCCGTGGATCATCTTCATAAGCCTTGGGATCGCCGCGCTGACCTATGTGTTCGTGATGCATACCAGGGTCGGCCGGCAGATCTTCGCGCTGGGGTCAAACCCGGTTGCAGCGCCACTGCGCGGGATCAATGTGACCAAGGTGACACTGCTGGTTTTTGCCATCTCAGGCGCGTTGTCCGGGCTTGCGGGCATCATGTATGCCAGCCGTTGGGGGTTCGTGAACCCATCCAACACCGGAAACGGGTTCGAGTTTCAGGTGATTGCCGCTGTGGTGATCGGCGGGGTTTCGATCAATGGCGGGTCGGGGTCGGTGTTGGGCACGGTGCTGGGAGTTTTGCTGCTGGGATGCGTCGCCGCCGCCCTGCCCTTGCTGGGCATTCCAGGCACCACGCAAAGCGCCATCTATGGTGCCGTCATACTGGTCGCCCTGCTGATCGACCGATCGGTCCGGCAACAGGGCTTGAAAAGCCTGTCCGCGCGGGTGGCAGCATGACAGATGCCGCAAAATCCAGGCAGCGCGATGCGGCCCCTCCGCGGCCCAGCTGGCAAGTGGCACTGTACCGCCCCGAAACGATGACCTTTGTCTTACTGGTTCTGGGCATGTTCGGGGCCAGCGCCTTGTCACCCTATTTCCTCGATGTCAGTTATATCCTCGACAGCTTCACACTGTCGGTCGAGTTTGCGATGGTGGCATCGGTGCTGACCATGGTCATCATCAGCGGCGAGATTGATCTTTCGCCCGCGTCCAACATGGCGCTGTCGGCCTGTCTGTTTGCCTGGGCCCAGGCCTCGGGCGTGCCGATGCCAGTTGCCATCGTGATCGGACTGACCTCGGGCGTGATCATGGGGGCGATCAATGGGGTGTTCGTCATCGTGCTGCAATTGCCGTCGATCATCGTGACCATCGGCACGCTGACCCTGTACCGCGGGGTTGCGCAGGTGATTGCCGGGGACAAATCGATCCGGGTACCGGACTGGTTCATCGGCATCAACAATGTGATCGTGCTGGGCATGCCTTTGACTGTGCTGCTGTTCCTGATCCTGTCGCTGGCACTGGGTCTGGTTATGGGCACCACCGTTTACGGCCGCCAGATTTACCTGATCGGCACCAACGAAATCGCAGCGCAGCATGCCGGTATCCGCACCAAACGCATCAAGATGAGCCTGTTTCTGGCCATGGGGCTGGCCAGCTCCATCGCGGGCCTGCTGACCGCCTCACGGCTTGGATCTGTGCGCTATGATCTCGGCTTGGGGGGCGAATTGCAGATGGTTCTGATGGCCATGCTGGGCGGCACCTATATCTTTGGCGGGCGTGGCACCATTCTGGGCACGTTTCTGGCGGCCTGGCTGCTGGTTGTGGCCTCAACTGGGATGACCGTCGCAAACCTGTTGCCCGCCGTCCAGTTGACCGTACTGGGCATTTTGCTGATCGTGTCGATCATCGCAACCAACTTTATCTATTCCCGCACCAGACGGTAGCGGGCGCAACGCCGGATATCCGGCACCCAAATAACCCGCCGGGAAACCGGCAACCAACAGGAGGAAAAGACGTGAAAAAGTCTCTGTTTCTTGGCCTTGGTCTGACGCTGGCAATGACCACTGCCGCGCTGGCCCAAGACCCCATCAAAATCGTCTATATCGGCAAGAACACCGGCAACCCCTATTTTGACAGCATCACCGGCGGTTTCGTCGATGCCTGCGCATCAAAAGGCTGCGAGTTTGAATTCGTGGCCCCGGCAACTGCCGAAGCCACCTCGCAGATCCCGATCATCGAGGCGCAGATCCAGCGCGGCGTGAACGTGATCGGTATTGCCCCCAACAGCCCGGACGCGCTCAATCAGGTGCTGGACGAGGCGCGGGCGGCGGGCATTCTGGTGCTGACCGTGAACGGCGATCTGACCGGCAACGAAAGCCACCGCGACGCCACCATCCTGCCAGTGAACTTTGACATCGTCGGCCGCGATCAGGTCGAAATGGTCGGCTCGCTGATCGGTTATGAAGGCGAAATCGCCATCCTCTCGGCCACAACCGAGGCCCCCGACCAGAACAAGTGGATCGTGGGTATGAACGAAACGCTTAAAAGCGATGCAAAATATGCCAAAATGACATTGGTTGCCACCGTCTACGGCGACGACCAGCCTGAGAAGTCGACGACCGAGATGGAGGCCCTGCTGGCCAACTTCCCCAACCTCAAAGGCGTGATTGCGCCCACGACAGTTGGCATCGCGGCGGCAGCACAGGTTGTGCAGTCGCGCGGTATCGCCGAGACGGTCAAAGTGACCGGTCTGGGTCTGCCGTCTGAAATGCGTGACTTCGTCAAGGATGGCACGGTCACCGCGTTCCAGCTTTGGTCGCCCTATAACGAAGGCTGGCTGGCGGTGCACTTTGCACTGGGTCTGCTGGACGGGTCGATCAAGAACGAAGTGGGCGGCACGTTCGAGGTGCCTAATCTTGGGACCATCACGATCAATACCAACAACTCGATCAATACCCAGGCGGAACTGACCACCTTCAACGCCGGAAACATCGACGAGTTCGATTTCTGACAGGATACACGCAGGGGTGCCCGGCTGGGTGCCCCTGTGACTTTCTTTCATAACGCCTGCAACGGATGTTTTGCCATGAACAGATACGACCTAGAGAACCGCGTTTCGATCATCACCGGCGGGGGCCAGGGCATCGGCCTGACCGTTGCCGAACTGATGCTGGCCAATGGCGGAACGGTGTCGATCTGGGACCGCGATCAGGCACTGCTGGACGGGCTTGCGCATAAGTACGCCGGTTCGGACAAGGTGCAGTTTCTGAACGTCGACATCGGCAAGCTGGACAATGTGCAGGCCGCGACCGCTGCCGTGGTGCAGCAGTTTGGCAAGATCGACGTGCTGATCAACAACGCCGCCATCGTCGGCCCCAATGCCACGACATGGGAATACCCGCCAGACGCCTTCATGGACGTGGTGCATGTGGGGTTGGTCGGCACCTTCTTTGTCTGCCGCACCGTGGTGCCGCACATGATTGCCCGGAACTATGGCCGCATCGTCAACGTGGCCTCGGTTGCGGGCAAAGAGGGCAACCCCGGCGCGCCGGCCTATTCGGCAACCAAAGCTGGCGTGATCGCTCTGACCAAATCGCTGGGCAAGGAACTGGCCAAATATGACATCGCGGTCAACGCCGTGACGCCTGCAGTCGCCAAAACGACCATGGCGCTAAGCCAAGACCCCGAGTTTCTGAAGATAATCCTGTCCAAGGTGCCGCGTGGCCGGATGCTGGAACTGGGTGAGGCGGCCTCGATGATCTGTTTTCTGTCGACGGCCGAGAATTCCTTTACCACCGCGTCGGTCTTTGATCTGTCGGGCGGGCGCGCGACCTATTGAGGTCGCAGTCACCAGGGCGTCAGATGCTGTACAACAAAGGCGAACCAGTCTCCTTTTCCCCCACCCCGTTCGGGTGTCAGGCCGCAAAAAGGCTGCATCACGCGGCGAGACTGGCGGCGCGGGTCTCCTTGTCGTTGTCGCGCCTTTAATGGTGGCGCCCTGACGAGAAGGGATCGTGGGCCGAGGCGTGAATACAGGCGAACCTCTGGAATGTCCGCATACACCGGGATCGAAGCATCGTAAGGTCTCGACGTCGGAACTGCAGATGGGGGTTTTGGTCCAGTTGTTCAGCAACCGCCGCGTCGTGGGACCGCAGCCGTTTGGTGACGATCGTTTGGCGATGGCCATGGCGTCGCATTGATTTCCTGAGAGGTGTCAGTGCAGTGTTACGACCTCGCATCTTGGTCACCGAGCATTCGAGGACCTCGCGCGCGTGATCGACCGCCCGCCAGAGGTAGTGTGTCACTCCGTTGATCTTCACATGGACCCCGCCGAGATGCCAAGGTATTGACCGCAGGATCGCATGCCGTCGTTCGTCACCAACTGGCAGCGGGCGTGCCAAGCGATAAGCCGACGAAGAGGCAGTTGACGACCGTCGCACGCGTCGGCGCGGTGGTTCCCCTCTCGTTGCCAGATGTCCGCTTTTGCATCGCTCGCATAGCTGCCAATACGCTGTTCAATGACTGCTCATGGGATGTTGCACTGCGGCATCCCGCGAGGGTCGAACGGCCGCACTGGGCCGGGATGCGTCGTGCACCGTGTTTTCTCTCACCCCCAAGCCTGTGTCGGTCTTGCCATCGTGGCCATCCCGAAACTAATCTGGCGCAATCTATGGAGCAGGACATGCACCGTCGACGTTTTCTGCGAGCCCTAGGCGCGATTGCGGCCGGACCTTTGGTCCCTTGGACTGCAAGGGCGCAGGAACAGGCTGCTGCAGGCGCCGGGGCCCCCTGGATCGCGGGCCTCGGCCACGGGCTTGGCACCGCCGTGCATGACCTTTCCGAGGCGACGCTCGACCTCTGCGCTGGTGCGGGCTTCGGCATTGTCCGCACCGATCTTTTTTGGTCGGACGTGGAGACACAGCGCCACAAGCTTGACTGGTTGCGCTGGGATGCCTTCGTCGCGGGGCTGAAGGCGCGGGGGATGAGGCCCCTCTTCATCCTTGGCTTCAACAATCCGGACGTTTACGGCGGTCGCTGGATGGAGGGTGTCACCACCTATATCGAGATGCAGGCCTTCACCACCTTCGCCGCTGCCGCAGCGACACGCTACCGCGACGCCCAACCCATCTGGGAAATCTGGAATGAGCCGAACCGCGCCAACTTCTGGGAGCCGCGCGAAAACCCTGTCGAGTACATGGCCCTGGCCCGCGCCACCGTCCAGGCGATCCGCCGCGCCGAGCCTGATGCGGCGATCATCGGCCCGGCACTTGGGCATAGGGTGGGTGAAGCGGTGCTGGACTTCGCCTACCTTCAGGCTTGCCTCGACCAAGGGTTTGCCGGACTGGTCGACGCCATCAGCATCCACCCCTATGTGGACCCGGAAGTCGTGGCACCGGACTACGAAAAGGTGCGGGCGATGGTGGATGCCGCCGCCGGGGGCCGGGTGGTGCCGCTGATGTCGACCGAATGGGGCTTTGCCACCAACAAATTCGTTTCCGACGACCTGCAGGCCGATGTGCTTGTGCGGAAGTTCCTGATCAACCTCAGCCTCGGCATCCCCCTCTCCATCGCCTATGTGGCAGTGGACCGGAGCGAAGAGTATGTGCCCAAAGAAGAACGCACCTACGGCATCGCGCGGGATGACCATTCGCGCAAGGCCGCCTACCACTCTTTGCGCGACATGAATGCGCGCCTCGCGGGTGTGCGGTTTTCCAAGACGCTGCCAATGGCCCACGGCGACGTGGCACTGGCATTCGAAGGCAAAGGACGCCGTTGGATCGCCGCCTGGACCGCTGGTGACCCGCATGAGGCCGAGGTGGAGGGCCGGACTGTCGCTCTGACCAGCCAACCTGTCTATCTGGACGGCTGACAGCCCCTCGCTCGTGTCCGATCCTGGCGTCGCCGCCGTTGCCAGGAGGGCGGAACGAATGTCTGCACACGAAGATTTTCTTCAGGAACCGGAGTGGCCGCAATGTGCCGCCCCCCGGACGCCGCGGTTGTCACAAGGGGTGGAAAGCGGCCATTCAGCTTGAGCGGATAAACCTGCGAAATCAATGTGAAACGGCCCGTCATTAACGTGGCGGCGCGTGACGGTCCGCAGCAAATTTGGAAAGTGGGGATCCTCCCGCCATCCTGACCGATCACGCAAACCGCCGTCTGATCATGCGACACATCCAATGTGGCAAAAACAACCATCGTCACCTCCATGCCTGCTGGCACCGGCGACGCGCCCGAGCGATCGCCACATCTCCCTCTGTTGAGCAAAGAATAGGGCACAGCGATTACGCTAAGGGGTGTCGTGCAGCTGGCCGTGAAGATCGCAGCTACCCGCGCTGCAGCGGCAGCAATCCCTGGGACCGCCGACAAGGTCTGTGTTGTCAGCAAGCGCAACTTCAACCCCAAAATGCCGCACCTTGCCAAGCGGTTCCACGCGGGCAGGTTTCCGCAGCCGGAAATCAACCGAGCCCCGGGGGCATCCATTGAAGGTTTCTCCGGCCAGGCTGCCTGCGTGACATGCTGAACTCGGCAGGCATCGGCAACGATGGTTTCCACACCGTGATGCGCCTGATCCGCAAGGGGATTCTAACCGACGCAGGCGGCAAGCGGATCACCCTGTCACCCGTGGTCGCAAAGGGCGTGGTCGCAAACGGCGTGGTCGCAAAGGGCGTGGTCGCACTATGATCTACCTCGTCAACTTCTCGGACCTTGTCAAAATCGCTTCGAACAAAATTCGAAACGACGAAATATATGATCGAATGATCCATGCGTCGGTCAGGCGTTGGGGGCGGCTGATCGAGCTCGTGACGCTAACCCTTGCTACAGTCGCATCCTCGGGGCGAGCCCAACTTGAAATCAGCGATTTTGTACTGACTTTCCAGCAGTGGACCGGCGCTGTTCCATCGACGGATGTTTTCTGATTGGCAGTCCTTGTGCGGTTCAAACTGACACGTTGTACAAAGACCGAACCGCAGACCAGGTCAAACCCTTGAAATATATATAATTATCAAAAGAGACTCGCCAAGTCGAGCGATATTTCGGAAACTGACAGTAACGGCAGCATGAACAAGACCGTGATCGTCAGGCAGAACCCGGTGGCTGCGTCCGGCAAGACGGCGGTTCGACCGGGACTGCCGTCAAGCGGTACGCGCCGGGTCATCTCCTTGTCCAACCAGATCAGCAGTGCGCCACGCATGCGGGGCCAAGACGTGCGGTTGGGCCAATGCGTGGTACGGGTAGCGGGCGGGTGCCGGCTTGCGCATGGGGCCTGCCTGACCACATGGATTGGCGATGTGACCCCCAACGGTCAGAGTTGTGCAACAACGCCTCTGGCCTTCGATCTGCACCCAGACGCATCGCGAACTCCATGCTTGCGGCACAGATCGGCAACGGGAACGCCGGTCTCATGCTTGATCACAATGCCAATAACCTGATCTTCAGCGAGGAGGGATTGCTGCATTGCGGGCCCTTGCGGTTGGGCCAGAACCCATCTCAAACTGGATCAAATCAAGGGGGCAACGTCACCACTATTCTGGCCCCTGTGGTTCAGTCACCAGCGACCCATGGCCACTTTTGCTTGCGGTTGCAACTTGACCTGCACGCCAGATGGATTTCTTGCCGCGCTGTCCTATCTGCCTGATATGGAAAACAGTCCCAAGACCTCGGTTCTTTTCAACGCCACCTGTCCTGTCTGTAACTTCGAGATACAGCATTACGCGCGCTATGCGGTTGCCCATGATCTTGCGATCCGGTTCGACGATCTGAACTCGGATGCGCGCGGGGCGTGGGGGTTGGATGCCGATACGGCGGCGCGACGGCTTTATGTGCTGCATGACGGCGCGCTGACGTCGGGGATACCGGCGTTTTTGGTACTGTGGACGCAGATGCCAAGGTACCGCTGGCTGGCACGAGTTGTGGGCCTGCCGGGGATCAGACAGATCGCCTGTGCAGCCTATGACCATGTTCTGGCGCCTGCCATCTACCGCTGGCACCTCGTTCGGCTGCGCAAACAGACCAACCGTTCTCAGGACTAACATATGGACCACGCCGTATCTCGGGACGATGGTGGCGCTGGTGCTGCAGTGCCAACCTGCTGCACTGCCTGCGCTGCGGCGTCGGATCTGCGCTGGGTCAGGACGCGGACTGGCGCAAAGCCATGGACAGTGTGGCCAGATGACGCAACTGGGTGCAAGGCCACGCACGGATCTTTCCAACGGCTGCGAAAAATCCCGTCGTGTCGTGTGCCGGCAGGTTCGCGATGACGCCGATCCTGATCATTGGCGCAGGCATCGCCGGACTGGCCTGCGCACGGCGACTTGTGGACGGGCGGCTGGCGGACGGGCGGCTGGCCGATGGGAGGCTAGCGCCGGTTCTGTTGGACAAGGGGCGCGGCCTTGGCGGGCGGGTGGCAACCCGGCGCGTGGGCGCCATGCAGTTTGACCATGGTGCGCAACATGTCACCGCACACAATGCCAGTTTTGCCGCCGTGCTGGACGCCATGGCCATGACAGGTGCGCTGGCCGACTGGCCCGACGGTACCCTTCGCAAACACCGCGTGGGTGCGCCCGGCATGTCGGCCATCCCCAAGGCGATTGGGGTTGGTCTGGATATCCGACACGGCGTGCAGGCCACACGGCTGGTACAGGACGGCGATGCTTGGGTGGTGCAGTCGGACGACGGTCCGATACGGGCCAAACGCGTGGTGGTCACGGTGCCCGCCCCTCAGGTTGCGGGGCTGCTTGGCCCGGATCACCCGCTGGTCGCCGCATTGGCCCCGGTGCGAATGGCGCCCTGCCTGACACTGATGGCCGCGACAACGGCACCCGCGCCCTTTGTCACCCGGCAAGACTCGGATGATGTGCTGACATGGATTGCACAAGACAGCACCAAGCCGGGTCGCCCACAGGGCAATGCGGCGCTATGGGTCGCGCAGGCAGGCGAGGCGTTCAGCACACAGCACCTGGAACAGGATCCCGCCGCCATTGCTGCGGCCATGCTACCGCATTTCTGCGACCGTCTGGGCATGACGCAGACCGCCGTGACACATGCCGCGGCGCATCGCTGGCGCTATGCCCGGGTGACACAGGCGCTTGGCCAGCCGTTCCTGATCAGCGCGGATGCCACGCTGTACCTTGGCGGCGACTGGTGCATCGGCGCACGGATCGAGGCAGCGTGGGACAGCGGCACCGCCATCGCAGACGACATATTGGCGCGGGGTTGACGATGTTCACCGACCCCCGCATCGCACGGCTGATCACCTTGCTGCGCGCCGCGCTGCGCCCCCCGGCTGGTACAGGTCGCATCGCCCTTGCGATCAGCTTTGGGGCGCTGTGCCATACGGTTTTTGCGGCAGGCGTCCTTGCGATGGTATTGGCAATGTTCTTTGGCCTGAGCGAAAGCCTTGGCACCGTGCCTTGGCCCATGGCGGCGCTGGCCAATGCTGCGCTGATCGTACAGTTTCCGCTTGTCCACTCGGTGCTTTTGACCGGTCCGGGCGGGCGACTGCTGGCCCGGCTGATCCCCGGCCCACATGGCCAGACGCTGGCCACCACCACCTATGCCACCATCGCCTCGGCCCAGCTTTTGGCACTGTTCACCCTGTGGACACCCTCCGGCATCGTCTGGTGGCGGGCCGAAGGGGCGGCGTTCTGGGTGTTCACCGCAGCCTATGGTGCAAGCTGGCTGATCTTGTTGAAAGCCAGCTTTGACGCCGGCGCCGAGGTGCAATCAGGCGGCCTTGGTTGGTTGTCACTTTTGGCGCGCATCAGGCCAGCGTTTCCCGACATGCCGACCCAGGGCCTGTTCCGCCTGATCCGCCAGCCGATCTATGTGGCCTTTGCGTTGACGCTGTGGACACCGCCGGTCTGGACGCCGGATCAGTTGGTGCTGGCAATCAGTTTCACCGCCTATTGCCTGCTGGCACCGCGCCTCAAGGAACGCCGGTTTGCAACCCGCTATGGCGCGCGGTTTGAACATTACCGCGCTACAGTGCCCTATGTGCTGCCCCGCCTGACGACCCGCAAGGACCAAAACAATGCGCAATGATCTGACCATTTATGACAGGGTCGCCAACCAATGGTGGTCGGATGATATCCGCTGGGTGCGCACATTGAAAAACCTTGTGCCGGGGCGGCTTGCATGGTTCGACCGCCAGATCGACTGGCAGGGCCGTGACGTGTTGGATCTGGGCTGCGCCGGTGGGTTCATGGCCGAGGCATTGGCCCAGCGCGGGGCGCAGGTGACCGGGATCGACCCCGCCGCGGACGCCATCGACGCCGCCCGCGCCCATGCCCGCGCCGGTGGTTTGCGCATCGGCTATGACGTGGGTGTCGGCGAGGCGCTGCCGTATGACAGCGCCAGCTTTGATGCCGTCGTCTGTGTTGACGTGCTGGAACATGTGGCTGACCTGCACAAGGTCTTGTCCGAGGTCGCCCGCACGCTGCGTCCGGGCGGGCTGTTCCTATTTGACACCATCAACCGCAACCCTCTGGCCCGGCTGGCCACGATCACCGTGGCCGAGGATGTCCTGCGCCTGTTGCCACGTGGCACCCATGACCCCGCCATGTTCATCAAACCGGCCGAATTGCGCGCAGCGATGCTGGGTGCGGGGCTGGTGCCGGGACCGATGACCGGACTTGGCCCGCGCGGGATCAACCGCCGCCTCGACCTGACCTTTGGCCCCCTGCCGCTGACCGCCATTCTGTATATGGGGATTGCGCGCAAACCGCTGGACACCGGGGCCGCGTCATGACCGGGATGCCGCGCGAAAACGTCCAGTCCTATCCACGCCCACCGGCGCTGGAGCCGGTGCCACAGCGGATCATCGTCCGGTTTGCCGGCGTCGTTGTCGCCGACACCACCCGCGCCCTGCGCGTGCTGGAAACGCACCACGCGCCAACCTATTACCTGCCGCCCGCAGATATCCACGCCATCCTGCACCCGGCCCAAGGCAACAGCTTTTGCGAATGGAAAGGGGTGGCGCGCTATTTCGACATTGGCACAGGCAGTGCCACGGCCCGCCGCGCCGCATGGGCCTATGACAATCCCACAGCACGCTTTGCCGCCCTCGCCGGGCATATCGCCCTTTATGCGGCCTTGGTGGATGAGGCTTGGGTTGGTGATCTGCGCGTCATCCCCCAACCGGGCAACTTTTATGGCGGTTGGGTCACGCCCAATCTGGACGGCCAGATCAAGGGCGCGCCCGGAACGCAGCACTGGTAAAAAGGGGGACGTCGGAATGGTTTGGGGCGTAGTAAAATTGGGAATTGTGGCGGTAATGCTGGGCGCAGCCGTGATGCCTGTCTTGGCCGAAACCACCAAAAGCGGGGATGTGATGACCGAAAACTTCACCATGCAGCCAGAAACCCGCTGGCGGTTTTTCACCGATCAGGTGATGGGTGGTGTGTCAACCGGCGGCGTGGCCTTTGCCGGGCAGGTTGGGGAAACTTTTGCCCGCATGACCGGCCGTGTCAGCACGGCCAATCAGGGCGGTTTCATCCAGATGCGGCTGGACCTGACCAGCCGCCCCCCCGAGGGGACAACCGGCGTCCGGCTGATCGTGCGGGGCAATGATCAGCGCTATTTTGTCCATCTGCGCACCACGGCGGCCATGATGCCATGGCAATACTATCAGGCGGGGTTTGATGTAACGGACACATGGGCCGAATTGCGCCTGCCGTTCGACGCTTTCACAGCCTCCGGCGGCCTTGGGCGCGCGGGTCCGCGTCCGGGCAACCTGACCTCGGTTGCCATCGTCGCCTTTGGTCGCGACCACGACGCCTTGATCGAGGTGCGCGAGGTCGGGTTTTACTGACCTGACCACCGCGAAGCAATGCAACTGGGCAACCTGCGGCCCTATTTGTAAACCGCGCGCCGATCCGCAAACCGCCGCACTCGTTTGCGCCACGCGCGGTAGCTGCCGGATTTCAGGTTTTGCCGCATCAATGCCTTGACCTCATCCGGCCCCAGCCCGTGCAAGGCGCGGATCTGATCGAAACTGACATGGTCGCTTAACGCCATCTCGATGATTTCGCCAAGGAAGGCTGGGGCAAGGTCCTGTCTGGTCATGGCAAGGCAGGTGCCTTGGCCCCGCCACAAGTCAAGGGCAGCGCCCTTCGAAAACAGCGCGCTGCCCCCATGTGGCACACAGACCTTGGCCGTAAAACCGGTTACCGGCCTTTGCCCTTCAGCCAAGCGGTGATCAGGTCGCGGTGCCTGTCGCCCGAATAGCTGGGGAAATGCCCGCCGTGCACCACACGGACTGGCAGTTGCAACAACCGCTCCATCGACGCGATATATTGCGCCTGTTCAAGGTCCGAGGTGCCCTCGATCAACGGGCCGTCATAGACGATGTCGCCCGAAAACAGCACCCCCGTTACCGCCTCCCACAACGCAATGCCGCCGGGGGAATGGCCCGGCGTGTGGATCACCTGAAACTGACGGTCACCCAGATCCACAATATCGCCGTCCCACAGCAGCCGCGTCGCAGGGGCCGCCTTGACGGCATAGGTGTCGCAGGTGAACGGTTCGGGCGGCAGCAGGGTAAAGATGTCGTCGGTCACATATGTGTCGGCATAGGTATTGGCGCGCGTCGGCGCGCGCAGCAGATGCGCCTCTGCCGCATGGCATAGCCGACAGGCAAACTCATGGTGCAACCCGATGTGGTCAAAATGGGTATGGCTGGCAACCGCCTGCAACGGGCGTTCGGTCACCAGCGGCACCCGGTCGCGCAGCGACACCACCCCCATCCCGCTGTCGACCAGCATGTCAGTGTCGCGCCCCCGCACATGCCAGACATTGCAGCGATAAAACTCACGGATATGCGGCTCGTCGATATGGGTGACGCCGTCGCCCATGCCCCGCACCCGCCACCAGTCTTCGGGATTTGCCCTCATGCCTGCAACACCACATGCGCCTGTGCACCAAGGTCCAGCACCGCGCCCACCTCTGGCACCGCCGATTGTGGCAGATGCACCACCAGCCGCAAGTCGGGCGCCGCGACCGGGGCCACATGAACCCGGACATAGGTGCCAAAAAACGCCACATCCTGCACCACGCACGGACCAATGCGCAACGTGCCCGCCGCTGAAATCGCCTCGGGCCGCAGGCACAATGTACCGTCCGCCACCGGCACCGGGCCAAAGGGCGCTTGACCCGCCACCACGGGCACCCGGTTCACCTCGCCCATGAACCCCGCCGTGAACAGCGTCCTGGGGCGCAGGTATACCTCGCGCGGCGGGGCGAAATCCTCGACCCGTCCGGCGTTCATCACCACGATCCGGTCAGCAATCGCCATTGCCTCCTCCTGATCATGGGTCACATGCACAAAGGTCGTGCCAACCCGGCGCTGGATCGCCTTTAACTCGTCCTGCATCTGGCGCCGCAGCTTCAGGTCCAGCGCGCCCAGCGGCTCATCCAGCAACAGCACATCCGGTTCAACCGCCAGCGCCCGGGCCAAAGCCACGCGTTGCCGCTGCCCGCCCGACAACTCATGCGGTCGGCGGTCGCCCCTGCCCTGCAACCCCACCAACGCCAGCAGCGTATCCGCCCTGGCACCGCGTCTGGTGCGGTCCACCCCGCGCATCCGCAACCCAAAGGCCACGTTGTCGCGCAGGGTCATATGCGGAAACAGGGCATAATCCTGAAACACGGTTGTCGTCGGACGCGCCTTGGGCGGCACCCCGGCCATGTCACGCCCGCCAATCAGAACGCGCCCCGCGGTCGGTTCGGCAAATCCGCCGATGATGTTCAACAGCGTGGTCTTGCCACATCCTGACGGCCCCAACAGGACCACATATTCCCCGGCCACAATCTCCAGATCAACGGTCTCTAGGGCAGTCGCGCTGCCATAGCGTTGCGACACGGATTGAATCGACACGGCAGCAGTCATTTCGCCCTCCGAAAGATGGTAAGTTCCAGAACTATGACCAGCGCGATCGACACCAAAAACACCAGCGACCCCACCGCATTGGTGGCAGGCGAAAGGCCCGATTTCAGCATCGACCAAATCTCGACCGGCAGGGTCACGTCGAACCGGGTCAACAAAAAGGCGATGATGAACTCATCCCACGAAAAGGTGACAGACAGGAAAAACGCCGCCGCCAACGGGGCGGCCAACATCGGCGCCGATACCAGCGTCAGCACTTGCCATTCGGGCGCCCCCAGATCACGGGCGGCGCGTTCGGCGTTTTTCTGGTGGTCGCCCATCGCGGCATAGCTGATGGCAAAGCACAGCGGCAGATTGATCACCACATGGCCAATCCCGGCAACCCACAGCGACGGGCGGATGCCCAACTGGTTGAACATCGACAACAGGCCCAGCGCGATGATCAGATAACTGACCGTCATGGGCGCAATCAGCACCCCACGCAGCAGGACCGACCCCGGCAACCGCACCCGCGCCAACGCATGGGCCGCCAAAAAACCCAGCACCAACGCCACCGCAGACGACACCGCCGCCACCAACAGCGAATTTCCCAGTGCAGCCATCAGGTCGTCATTGCCCAAAACGCGCGCATACCACTCCAGCGTGACCCCCTTGAACGGCGGCACCGGCAAACGACCATCCTGAAAGCTGAACACCACCAGCACGACAACCGGCAAGAA
>JANNAF010000087.1:0-56751 GCA_031384005.1 Rhodobacterales bacterium
CAGGTGATCAACGCGCAGGGCTGTGTGGTCACGCCCGGCCTGGTCAACACCCATCACCACCTGTTCCAGACCCTGACGCGGGCTGTGCCGGGCGGGCAGGATGCGCTGCTGTTTGGTTGGCTGAAAACGCTTTACCCGATCTGGGCACGCTTTGGCCCCGAGGAGATGTTTGTATCTGCGCAGGTTGGTCTGGCTGAACTGGCGCTGTCGGGCTGTTCGATGACCTCGGACCACCTGTATCTGTTCCCGAACGGATCGCGGTTGGATGACACGATTGCGGCGGCGTCCGAGGCGGGTTTGCGGTTCCATCCCACGCGCGGCGCGATGTCGATTGGGGAAAGCGCCGGGGGATTGCCGCCTGACAGCCTTGTCCAAAACGAACATTTGATCCTTGAAGACTGCATCCGTCTGGTGGATTCCTTTCACGATTCAAAGGATGGCGCGATGGTGCGGGTTGGGCTGGCCCCCTGTTCGCCATTCTCTGTCACCCGCAATCTGATGCGTGAGGCGGCGCTGCTGGCGCGCGACAAAAAGGTGATGCTGCACACCCATCTGGCCGAAAATGACGAGGATGTTGCCTATTCGTTGGCCCGTTTTGGCTGTCGTCCCGGGCAATATGCGATGGATCTGGGCTGGACCGGCGATGATGTCTGGCACGCCCACTGTGTGAAACTGGATGCAGCCGAGATTGACCTGTTTGCCCGCACTGGCACCGGCGTCGCGCATTGCCCCTGTTCGAACTGCCGCCTTGGGTCGGGAATTGCGCCGGTGCGGGCGATGCGGGACGCTGGGGTCAAGGTGGGTCTTGGGGTCGATGGGTCGGCCAGCAATGACAGCGGCAATCTGGTGGCCGAGGCGCGGCAGGCCATGCTGTTGCAGCGCGTGGCAAATGGCGCCGATGCGATGGGGGCACGGGAGGCCTTGGAAATTGCCACCCTTGGCGGGGCGCGGGTTTTGGGCCGCGGTGACTGCGGGTCGATCGAGGTCGGCAAGCGGGCCGATATCGCCATTTGGGATATGTCCGGGGTCGAGGCGGCGGGGTCGTGGGACCGGGTCGCCCTGTTAATGGCCGGGCCGATGCGGGTGCGCGACCTGCTGGTCGAGGGGCGGATCGTGGTTTCAGGCGGTCAGATGATGACGCTGGACCTCGGCCTGGTCGTCGAACGGCAGAACCGTCTGGCGAGGGCGTTGATGGGGTGATATGGGGCGTCAAAGAGGATCATCATGGCCCATAATTACGACGCGCAGCGGCGCGAAACCTTTGAGACGTTCAAGTCGATTCCCCGGGGTCAGACCCTGCCCGATGTGGCGGTGGTCGATTTCCTGTTCTTTGTCGAGGAGGACGACGCCAACTGGAAGGCGTTTCAGGCGGCACTGACCGCCAAGGGGTTCAAGGCGAAAAAGGATGGCGACACGATGGTCGCCTCTTATGGCCCGATGCCGGTGACGCCGGATGCGATCTGGGAACGCGAAAAGGCCGCGACCGAACTGGCGATTGCCTATGATTTCTATCCCGACGGCTGGGATCTGGGCGAGGATTAAGGGCGTCCAGATCTGGACGTTTTTAAAAACCGTGCGAAATCAAACGCTTGGTTTTCAGAAATTAACCCAGTGGTAAGGATTGGGCCAGAGTGCATGATATTGCGCAATGCCAGCCCTGCCTCACTCGGCCCAAAATCTGGCCCAAAGTCTGGACCGCAATCGTGGGACAAACCTTGCTATTCTATGAACGTATAATTCCAACCCGTTGATTTCATGGGAAATCGAAAAGTGTCCGCGCGTGGACACTCTTCAATCGGGCCCCAATCAGGCCCCAATCAGGCTCCGGTGACCCGCCAGATCACATTGCCCACATCATCGGCCACCAACAGAGCGCCATCGGCTGCGATGGCAACACCCACCGGGCGACCGTAGGAATACTTTTCATCCGCCGACAAAAAGTCGGTCAGGATATCGCGTGCCGGGCCCGAGGGCTTGCCCCCGGCAAAGGGCACGAAAATGACCTTGTACCCTGACAGGGTCGACCGGTTCCACGACCCGTGCTGGCCAATCACCATGCCCTCGCCAAAGCCGGGCAGGGTGCCCGCCGGCAACCAACACAACCCCAGCGACGCCGTATGACCGCCAAGGGCAAAGTCCGGCTTGATCGACGCGGCAACCCGCTCTGCATCCTGCGGGACGCGGTCATCGACGATGCGGTCCCAATAGGAATAGGGCCAGCCGTAAAATCCGCCATCAACGACCGAGGTCAGATAGTCGGGCGGCGTCTCATCGCCCAGACCGTCGCGTTCGTTCACCACGGTCCACAGGGCAGCGGTGGCGGGTTCCCAAGCCATGCCGACCGGGTTGCGCAGACCACCCGCAAAGATGCGGGTCTCGCCGCTGGCGACGTCATGTTCCTGGATACAGGCGCGGCCCTCCTCGGCCTCCATCCCCTTGTCGGCGATGTTGGTGTCAGATCCCACGCCGATATAAAGCCGCGCCCCGTCCGGCGTGGCAATCAGGCTGCGCGTCCAGTGCCCGCCGGGTTTGAAGCTGGCAAGGTGGCGCGGCGTCGTGGCCAGCGTCGTGGTGCCGGGGGTAAAGGGATAAGCCAGCAGCGCATCGGTGTTTGCGACATAGAGCGTGTCACCAATCAATGCGGTGCCAAAGGGCTGGTTTAGGCCGCCAATATAGGTTTGCGTCACCTCTGCCACACCGTCACCATCGGCATCCCGCATCAGGGTGACGCGGTTGGCGCTGTGACCAATGGCAGCGGCACGTTTCATGGTGGCATGCATCGCATAGTCAAAGGCCGAGGAAATACCGCCGGGGGTGAACATCGCCTCAGCGGTCAGCACATCACCATTCGGCAACACGGTCAGGCTGCGGGGATGATCTAGCCCGGTGGCAAAGGCGTTCACCTTCAGCCCCGGCGCGGCGGTCGGCAGGTGGCCTGCGACCCAGCCCTTGGCGGTCGGCATCTTGAGCGTGGGAATGCCCTGCGGCCGGGCTGTTGGGATGGACGGGGTCAGGCCGATGGCGGGTGCGGCGGGGGTGGTGCCGACGCGGCGCAGCAAGATCATGATGCCGCCAATCATGGCGACCAGTTGAGCGACGAGTTTTGACATGGGGAGCCCTCTTTTCGGCGGACCTTAGCCAAAGGGGACCAGAATGGAAACCGGAAAGGGCGGCGGGGTTAACCCCGCCCTGCCAGTTTGCCTGCGATCCAGACGGCTTGGATCGCCCGGTCATCGCCCATCATGATTGTCGGGAACAGCGCCTGCCAGATATCGTCGGCCCGCCGTGTGGCCTGTTCGATGGCGGGGGTCGAGGCGAGGTTGAGGATGGTCAGGTCGGCCTCCATCCCCGCCGCGATGTTGCCGATCTGGTGTTCGGCGCGCAGGGCGCGGGCCGAGCCGACAGTGGCCAGCCAGATCAGCTGCGACGGGTGCAGGGCCTGCCCGCGCAGTTGCGCCACCTCATACGCCGCCGCCATGGTG
Organism: Rhodobacterales bacterium; assembly: GCA_031384005.1. GTDB lineage: Bacteria > Pseudomonadota > Alphaproteobacteria > Rhodobacterales > Rhodobacteraceae > Stagnihabitans. The sequence continues at coordinate 3,483 of JANNAF010000087.1, forward strand.
TGCAGCATGGAAAACGAGGAGCCGCCGCCGGTGTCTGTGGCGAGGCCGACGCGCAGGGTTTTGGCAAGGGTCATGTCGAAGAGGCCCGAGCCGATGAAGGTGTTGGAGGTCGGGCAGTGGACAAGCGCCGCCCCCGCCTCGGTCAGGCGGGCGATTTCGCGGGGGGTCAGGTGGATGGCATGGCCGTAAACTGCCCCCGCGCGCAGCAGGCCCTGCGCCTCATAGGTGTCCAGATAATCGCGGGATTGGGGGTGCAGATCGCGGACCCAGGCGATTTCGTCGGTTTGTTCGGACAGGTGGGTTTGCATCAGGCAGTCGGGATATTCAGCCCAGAGCGCCCCGAGGGCATGGAGTTGTTCGGGCGTGGACGTCGGCGAAAAGCGCGGGGTGATGACATAGGACAGGCGTTCCACCCCATGCCATTTCTGCAAAAGCGCCTTGCTGTCGTCATAGGCGCTGCGGGCGGTGTCGCGCAGACCGTCGGGGGCGTTGCGGTCCATGCAGGTCTTGCCAGCCCAGGCGCGTAGCCCGCGGTTGCGGGCGGCGGTAAAGAAGGCGTCGACGCTGGTCGGGTGGATGGTGGCATAGCTGCACATCGACGTGGTGCCATGGGCAAGGGCAAGGTCCATGTAGCGCCCCGCGATATCAGTCGCATAGGCTGGGTCGGCAAAGCGGGTTTCCTCGGGGAAGGTATAGTTGTTCAGCCAATCGATCAGCCGTTTGCCCCAAGAGGCGATGATGGCGGTCTGCGGATAGTGGACATGGGCATCGATGAAGCCTGCACAGATGAGGGCGCGCCCATAGTCGGTGACGCGGGCTTGGTGGTGGCGGGCGCGCAGGGTATCGGCGTGGCCGGTGTCGGTGATCAGGCCACCTTCGAGCAGCACCGCACCGTGGCTTTCGTGATGGGCGGCGGCGGGGCCTGCGTGAAAGGGGTCGGCGGTGAAGGACAGCACTTGCCCCAGCAAAAGATCAGCCATGAAAGCCCCTGAATTGTTCCTGGACAGGCTACAGGATGTCGGGCGCGGCGTAAATTTCCGATGGCCCCCTGTTTAGTTGAAACTGCTTTCGTTAGGATCGGGTCAAGGTGGGGATAACATGGCAATCTTGGACAGGGCAGATGACGAAGACGGCCTGGATCCGCGCCGGGTTGCTGCCATATTGGAGGCGGTCGGGGCGGCGGATGCGGGAAGGCTGGCGGCCCTGCTTGCGCCGTTTCACGCCGCGGATATTGCCGATCTGCTGGAGCAAATCAGCCCCTATGAACGGCGGGCGTTGATCGATCTGGGCGCCGAGGCGATTGACGGCGACGTACTGTCGGAACTGGACGAAAGCATCCGCGAAGAGGTGATCGAGGCCTTGCCGCAGGCCGCCGTGGCCGAGGCGATGCGCGAACTGGACAGCGACGATGTGGTCGATATCCTTGAGGATCTGGATACACCGCAACAAGACATGATCCTGAACGCGCTGGATGATGCCGACCGGATGGCGGTGGAGCAGGCACTGGCCTTTCCCGAGGGGTCTGCCGGGCGTTTGATGCAGCGCGAGGTGGTGGTGGCCCCCGAACACTGGACCGTGGGCGAGGCGATTGACCATCTGCGCGCGGCGCGGCATTTGCCGGACCAGTTTTACCATGTGATCCTGACCGATCCGCGCATGCAGCCGACCGGCTATGCCACTTTGGGGCGGATCTTGTCGTCGGGGCGCGACGTCCGATTGCGCGACATTCAGGAGGACAGTTTCCGCACCCTTGATGCGCTGATGCCTGAGGAGGATGTCGCCTATCTTTTCAATCAGTACCATCTGATTTCTTGCCCGGTTGTGGGGTCGGGGGGGCGGTTGGTGGGCGTGATCACAATTGATGACGCCATGTCAGTGCTGGATGATGAACATGAGGAAGACATGCTGCGTCTGGCCGGTGTCGGCGACGGGGCCAGCCCATCGGACGGGGTTTTTACCACTGTTCAGCAAAGGTTGCCGTGGCTGGTGGTCAATCTGTTCACGGCGTCGCTGTCGGCATTGGTGATCAGCCAGTTCGAGGCGACGCTGGCCATGATCATCACACTGGCGGCGGTGATGCCGATTGTGTCTTCGACCGGGGGAATTGCGGGGACCCAGTCGCTGGCTGTGGCGGTGCGGGCGTTGGCGACGCGGGACCTGACCAGCGCCAATGCCCCAAGGGTGGTGCGGCGCGAAGTGATGGCCGGGCTGTTGAACGGGTTGGGGTTGGCGCTGATTCTGGGGGTGGGTGGGTCGCTGCTTTATGGTGACGTCTGGCTGGGTATTGTGTTGGGGGTCGCCATGGTGGTCAATCAGGTCGTTGCGGCACTGGGGGGGGTTCTGGTGCCATTGTCGCTGGAACGCTGGGGGTTGGACCCGGCGCTGGCATCGGGCACATTTGTCACCACCCTGACGGATGTGATGGGGTATCTGGCGTTTTTGGGGTTGGCGACATGGTTGATGACGTAAAGGCAGCAGCCCGCAAAGCCGCATTTGCGCTGCGCAAACAGGCCCACGCGGCCGGGCAGGGGCAAGCCGCAGAGTTGCTCGCGGACTATCTGACGGGCTTTGGCGGGCAGGCTTTGGCCGGATACATGCCGATGCGCACCGAGATTGACCCGTTGCCTGCGATGGCCGCGCATCAGGGTGTGGTGGGTGTACCAGTCATTCTTGCGCCGGCCACGCCGCTGCGGTTTCGCGCCTGGGGCCCGGGCATTACAATGATTGCCGGTGAGTTTGGCGCGCTGATTCCCGCTGAGGGGCCTTGGATTGACCCGCAGGTTGTGATCGTGCCCCTGCTGGCATTTGATGCCAAGGGGTTCAGGCTGGGCTATGGCGGCGGGTATTATGACCGGACCTTGGCCGGGTTGCGCGCACGGGGTCCGGTTCACGCCGTGGGCTTTGCCTTTGCGGGCCAAGAGGTGGCCAAAGTGCCGATTGACCAGTTTGACCAGAGGCTTGACGCTGTGGTCACCGAACAGGGTGTAAAGGAGTTTGCTGGATGAGACGATTTCTAATGGCTTTGGCCATGTTGGCCGCTCCGGCGCAGGCACAAGACTGCTTTAGTGGAGATCCAAGGCAGGTGACCTATGACACCGGCCGGGTGATCACGATCATTCAGCGCCACGGCGACGACATCACCTATACCACGCCCTATGAGGGGTTTCAGGATGCGGTGACGAAGACTCAGTTGATGCTGTTTCCCAAACAGGGTCGGGCTGGGGCGCGGTCCACGGAACACCGTTGGTCGTCGCGCCTGCCCAAGCTGCGCGATCTGGTGCCGGGGTTCCGGTTCGACATCGAAGGCACGATGAAATCGGGCGAAGGCGAGGCGCTGCCCTACCGCATCACGGGCGAGGTCCTGCGCGAAGAGGTGGTTATGGTCGGTGCCTGCAGTTACCCGACCCTGGTGATTGCCAATGAGACCTATCTGAACGACGAAATCCTGATGACGGGGACCAGCTATCTGAGCGCCGAGATGAAGGTCGTGCTGCGGTCGGAAACTGTGTTGATTTCAGCGGGCAGCCAGGTGAAATCGGCAGCAGTGGCATTGCAATGATCAAGGCGTTGTTGGCAATTGCGCTGATGGAGTAAGCTGTGGCGGCGCAGTGCCTGGCCGAGAGGCAGGTGCCGCGGACGACCAACTTTGGCAACGACCAAGTTGTCCGCAACGTAATCGTAAGAAATGGGCTGGTTACCTATGAAGCCGATTTGAACGGCAAGCCGATGCTAAGCGAAGTCCGCTTTGGATTGTATTCAGAAGTCATGCAAATGGGCGGCAAGGTGAACAGGTTCGACTGGTCGGCCCGACAACCCATACCCCCGGCGGATTTGCCTGTTGGGCGTGAGGTTGAATTTCGTGCAACGATTTCTGGTGCCGTGCCGGGCGAACTCGTTTGGGCCATAACCAATTGGGGACCCGAAAGGATCTCGGTGGCTGGATGCACTTATACGGCACTCCACCTGAAAATCCGCCAAGGAGCTGCAGCCGCACCGACGATGGTGGGAGATCGCTGGGTCGATCCTGTCCGTCTGATCACTTATCGGCACGAGTTCACCATGTTGGACAAGCATGGCAATCCGGTTCGAACTGTAAGCGCCCGCGCGCAGGCCGTGGAATAGGGCGCCTTGTAGGATGGGCAGTTCCCGCGCTTTGGCCCACGGCCAAAGTGCGGGGTTTGCCCATCTTCCCTGAGCCCGGTCAGCGGGCGATGGTTTCCTCGCGCACGAACATGTTCGCCCAGGCGCGGTCCACCAGTTCCGGTGTCATCTGATAGGGGATGTTTTCAAAGTCGCAGATGGCGATCATCTGGTCGATCAGGAACACCGGCTGATAGTTGGCATAATTATTGTCGATCGTCGGGTATTTGACCTTCAGCAGGTGCAACAGTGTCGCCTCGTCCAGCGGCATCTTTTTCTTGCGGGCGACCATGGCAAAGATTTTCAGGAAGTTGTCCTGATTGGGGCCGTCAATCTTGATCTTGAAGAAGATCCGCCGCAGTGCCGCGCCGTCAAAGATGGCGTTGGGATGGAAGTTGGTGGAGAAAATCACCAGCGTGTCAAAGGGAACCGTAAATTTTTCGCCCGATTGCAGGGCCAGGATGTCGCGGTTTTCTTCCAGCGGCACGATCCAGCGGTTGACCAGTTTTTGCGGCGGTTCAGCCTGGCGGCCAAGGTCGTCAACGATGAAGATGCCACCCGAGGATTTCAGCTGCAGTGGCGCCTGGTAGGTGCGGGCAACGGGATTGTATTTCAGATCCAACATGTCCAGCGTCAATTCGCCGCCGGTCACCACAGAGGGGCGTTCGCAAAACACATAGCGGTTGTCGAACCGGTTGCCGGTGCGGCGCAGGGAATTGGGGTCGTCCACGGCCTCCTCGGCCTTGGAATGGACGATGGGGTCATAGACCGTTATGACCTGACCCGAGTATTCGATGGCGCGAGGAATATAAATCTTGTCGCCCAAGGCCGCCTTGATGCCGTTCGAGATCGAAGATTTGCCGTTGCCGGGCGGGCCATACATCAGGATCGACCGACCCGAGGTCACGGCAGGGCCCAGATTGTCGATCAGGTCGGGTGGCAGGATCAGGTGGCCCATGCCGCGCATCAACTCGGTCCTGGTCAGGCGCATGTTGCGCACCGATTGCCGTTTCATCTGTTCGCCGTAGCTTTCCAATGGCACTGGCATGGCGCCGTAGTATTCGGACTGCGACAGGGCATCCAAGGCGCGGCTTTTGCCGGCGTCGGTCAGCTGATAGCCCATCTCGTTGCCCGAGGTCGCGTGCAAGGTTCCCGTCGCCTCCAACAGGCGCTGCTGGCGGGCCATGTCGACCAGTTCCTGGGTCAGCGTGTTGGGCAGGCAGATCACCTTGGCAATCGCCGTCACCAGATCCAGATTCATGCGGAACATGGTCTTCAACAGGATATCGCGCATCATCACCATATTGATCCCGACCTCGGCCAGTGTACGGGGCTGAGTGGGCGGGATGACGCCGGTCGTTGTTTGAATGTTCATGGGGCCACCTTTGGTTTGCGGCAGTCTGCGGGCTATCGGTTATTATCTAGTGAACCACGGCGGAATTAGGGCGAATGTCGTCCGATCGGATATGTCTGATCGGACAGCATCCGCCTAAAGCCAAACCACCGCCATGAGGTAGAAAATCAGCATTCCGGCCAAGGCCAGGCCCATGGGAAACCGTGGGTTGGTCCAACTGGCCCATTCGGGGGTCACGGCGCGGAACGGTGTGGCGCGGGCAAGTCGGTGGGCAGCAAAGGCCCCCAGCAGGCAAGCGGCAAACAGGCCAAAATCAAAGCGCAGATCAGAGTGGACAAAAAAGGGTGCCATGGCGGCGGCAAACTTGGCATCCCCCGCCCCAAGCACGCCTGCGGCGTTCAGCACGATGCCAATGGTCAGCACAATGCCACATAGCGCCCAGCCCCATCCGTAACTGGCCAAGGGCATCACGAAGGGTCCGATGATCAGATAAACCACCCCCAGTGCCATGACGGCATAATTGGGGATTTTCATGTAGCGCATATCACTCCATGCGACCCAGACGCCAATGGCGGTGGCAAAGGGTAGGAATGTCAGTGCGGCGGTGGGGGACAAGGCCATGGATCAACCCTCCAATGCCCGCAGGCTGCGCGTGGCGGCCTCGAAGAAAGTGGGGGAGGTGTCGACGGCCTGTTGCAAAAGCTGTTTGCCCTGCGACACATCGCCCTGTTTCACAGCCGCAAGGCCAGCGGTGTAGAGGAGTTGCGCGCGTTCTTCCTGCGTCATCTCGACCACCGGCAGGTCGTATTTCCGCTGGGCGGCGCGGGCCAGGACGAGGTTGTTCTTGGCAGTGAACATCTTGGGGTCATAGGTCAGGGCCTGCACGAACAGGCGTTCGGCGGCGGCAGCCTCGCCCCGGGTCAGTTTGGAAAAGCCCCAGTTGTTCAGCACGCCCTGCGGTCGGTTGGTCAGGCCCACGGCGATTTCATAGAAACTGTCGGCCTTTTTCCACTCTCGTTTGCTGTCGGCCACCATGGCCTCGAGCCTGTAACGTTCATAGGTTTCGACAGTGGGCGGGATCTGGCCCAGCACGGCCTCGGCCTTGGTCCATTCGTTCGAGCGGATATGCACATCGACCAATTCCAGACGGTCGGCATCGGTGCCATCGGGTGAGGCGATGATCTCGGTCCAGGTCGTGGTCGCTTCGGTATAGAGCCGCGCACGGCTGAGCGATTTGGCCAGACCGCGCTTGAGGTCGGTATTTTCGGGCGACACGGTCAGCGCGTTGCGGAAATAGGTCACGCCTTCTTGCGGGTCGGCCACATTCAGCATGATGTCGGTCAGATTGCTTTGATCAATGATCGCGGCCTCGGCGACGGCGCGGTCGGCTTGGGTACGCGAGACGCCCTGTTGACAGGCGGTCAGGGACACTGTGCCGATCAGGCACAGGCCAAGAAACATGGGGTGGCGCATTTTGCGTCCTTTTTACTGCTCGTCGTGGTCGGTTCGTCTATAGTTGGGACAGAAGGACATAGTCCCCCTCTCCTCGACGCACCAGATTGAAGGAGGGTACGTCGTCGGGAATTCCTTCATCACCATACACAGGTTTCTCGGTTCGGGCGATAGCCAGCTTGAGATTGTCGCGAATCTCGTCCGAACTGCCACTGTCGAGCGCAAATGCCTTTTGGAACATCACGCGCGCCTCGCCGAACTTGCCGGCCTCCATCAGCACCACACCCAGATTGTTCATGGCGGGCACAAAGGTGGGGTCCTCCTCCAACGCGCGGCGCAGGACCTTTTCGGCCTGACCCAGCCGCCCCAAACGCAAATTGGCCGAGCCTATGGCAGACAGCACATCGGCATTGACCCCCTGTTGCGAGGCCGCGAGGTAATAGGCCTTGAGGGCCAGTTCATACTCCTCGGCGGCCATGAGGCGGTGGCCAACCTCTAGCCCATCAGCGCTGCGGCGGGTGCCGTCGACAGGGGGCGGGGCATTGGACGGACCTTGTCCGCCTGTGGTGGCACAGGCGGACATCAAAACAATGGTCGTTATGGCTGCGATGCGCCGCATGTGGTTCCTTGTTCGGGTCAAATCCCGAACCGGGATTTAACCGCCGCCGCCCATACCGCCAAGGGTTTTGGCGATGCCTGCAACCGAAGGACCGATCAGGATGATCAGCAAGGGCGGCAGTGTGAACATCATAGTGCCAAGGGTCAGTTTGGTGGGCAAGGTGTTTGCCTTCTCTTCGGCGCGCATCACGCGTTTGTCACGCATTTCGGCGGAATAGACACGCAAAGCCTCGGCAATCGAGGTGCCGTAGGTCGCAGATTGCACGAGTGTGGTCACAAAGGACGAAACATCGGGGATGCCGACACGTTCGGACATGTCTTTTAGAACATGCACCCGTTCCTTGCCGGCCTTGACCTCATGGCTGACGATGTCGAATTCATCGGCAAGGGCGGGGTATCCGGCGCGGCTTTCCTTGGCGACGCGGTTGATCGATTGGTCCATGGACTGCCCCGCCTCGACGCAGACCAGCATCAGGTCAAGCGCGTCGGGAAAGCCGGACATAATCTCTTTCTTACGCTCTTCAATCCGGCGGGTGATCCAGTATTGCGGCAGATAATAACCTGCGGCACCGGGGATCACGGTCGACAAGATCTTGAATTGGGTCGTCAGTTCCTGATTGCGCGAGACGAGAATGGTATAGACCACCCCGACCATAAGAAAGCCGATGCCAAGTGCGAACTGGGCAAAGTGAAACATCCGGACCGAGTTTTTGTCGGTGTAACCAGCGCGCTGCATCTTGAGCCGCGAGGCGGACATCGTTTCGACGTCCTGCGGTTCCAGAAAATTCGCGAATTTTTCCAGTTTGTCCTGTTTGTCACCCCGGCGCAGGGCCTGACCAGGCTGTTTGGCCGCAGTTCTGGTGGCAGCACTTTGCGCCTTGAGCTTTTCAAAAGGATTGACCCTCTTTTTGAGCATCGTGGGCAGAGCCGCGAGGATCAGTGCGAACCCAAGGCCGCCAAGCGCCATCAGCGGCCCAAGCGGGCCGAATTGGGCGGTCAGGCTATCGTTGAGGCTGGTCAGGAATTGCATGACGTTAAACCTTGATATTGACCATGATCTTCATGAAAATCACGTTGATCACGAGGAAGACGGCGACGACCAGACAGGCCGGGATGAAGGCGGAGGTTTCCTTGACGTCGTCGTAGTAATCGGGGCGGATCACGGAAATCATGATCAGCGCGCCGATCGGGAAGGCGGACAGGAACATGCCGGACCATTTGGCCTCGGCGGTGATGGCCTTGACCCGGCGGAACAGTTTGAACCGGGCACGGATCACCTTGGCCAGACCTTCAAGGATTTCAGCAAGGTTGCCGCCCGAGGTTTGCTGGATGGTCACGGCCACGGCCAAGAAACGCAAATCCTGGCTGTCCATGCGTTCGGCAAAATCCTTGAGACTGTCGGCCACATTGCGGCCATAGGACGCCTCATCCGCGATCATGCCGAATTCGGTGCCGAGGGGATCTGGAATCTCTTTGGCGACGTTGGCGATGGCCGACGTGAAGGGGTGGCCGACGCGCAGGGATCGCACCATGAGTTCGACCGCGTCGGGCAGTTGTTCATCAAGCAGGGCCATGCGCTTTTTGGCCTTGTTGTTGATCCAGACATAGACGCCGCCAATACCCATCAACACCGATACGGCGATGCGGACCGGGGCCGCGGTTTCCGTGCCAAGGGTCAGACCGAGATAAGAGAACACCCCAAGGGCGGCCATGATGCCGATCAGCGCCTTGGGCGTGAAGGCGATATTGGCCTTTTGTGCCTTGGTGGCGAGGATGGAATACAGCGGAATGCCGCGCGAATTGATGTGCTGCGACATTTCCTTGCGCAGTTGTTCCAGGACCAATTCCCGGTCCTTGGTCTTTTCCAACAGCGACAGGCGGCGCGACAGGCGCGAGTTCAGGCTGATCGATTTGCCAAAGACGGTCAGGTACAGACCCTCGACCAGCATCAGCACGGCGACGAAGATCAGGATATAGATAAGCGGTGCGGCCGAGATTTGCATTTTGGCGCCTTATGCGATGGGTTCATAGATCGACGCCGGCAGGTCAAAGCCCCACTGGCGGAAACGATCGGAATAATGAGAGCGAACACCGGTGGCATTGAAGCGGCCGATGATCTTGCCATTGGGTTCGATGCCAAGGCGTTCGTAGCGGAACACTTCTTGCATCGAGATGACGTCGCCTTCCATGCCGGTGATTTCGGTGATGGACACCATGCGGCGCGACCCGTCCTGCAGGCGCGAGGCCTGCACGATCAGGTTCACAGCGGCGGCGATCTGGCTGCGGACGGCCTTGAGCGGCATTTCGATACCGGCCATGGCGACCATGTTTTCAAGGCGGGAAATGCCGTCGCGGGCGTTGTTGGCGTGGATCGTGGTCATGGACCCGTCGTGGCCTGTGTTCATGGCCTGCAACATGTCGATAACCTCCTCGCCACGGGTTTCGCCGACGATGATACGGTCAGGACGCATCCGCAGGGCGTTGCGCAGACAGTCGCGCTGGGTCACGGCGCCCTTGCCTTCGACGTTGGGTGGGCGGCTTTCCATGCGGCCGACATGGACCTGTTGCAGTTGAAGTTCGGCGGTGTCTTCGATGGTCAGCACGCGTTCGGCATTGTCGATAAAGGAGGAGAGCGCGTTCAGCGTCGTGGTTTTGCCCGAACCCGTACCGCCGGACACGATGATGTTCAGACGGCAGGACACGGCAGCCTGCAGATAGGCGGCCATTTCTTCGGTAAAGGCACCAAAGCGGACCAGATCGGGGATGCCCAGTTTTTCCTTTTTGAACTTACGAATCGACACAAGGCTGCCATCAACGGCAACCGGCGGCACCATGCAGTTGAAACGGCTGCCATCAGCAAGGCGGGCGTCGCAATAGGGGTTTGATTCGTCGACCCTGCGGCCCACGGCGGACACGATCTTGTCGATGATGCGCAGCAGGTGGCGTTCATCCTTGAAGGTGATGTCGGTCAGGGTCAGTTTGCCGTTGCGTTCGACAAAGATCCGCTTGGGGCCGTTGACAAGGATATCGTTGACGGTTTCGTCTTTGAGCAGCGGTTCCAGCGGTCCAAGGCCCATCACTTCGTCAAACAGGTCCTGGTTCAGGATGGTGCGGTCTTCCTTGTTCAGGACGACGGCCATCTCTTCCAGCGCCTCGGCGACGATGGCGGCGATTTCGACCTTGAGGTTGCCTTCAGTCGCGCTTTCAAGGGCCGAGAGGTTGAGGTTCTCCAAAAGGCGCTTGTGCAACTCGACCTTCAGTTCGCTCATCTTTTCCTTGCGTTTGCGTTCCTTGTCGATTGCCGTCACCTCGGCGGGTGATTTGGCGGCAATCGCGGCCACCTTGGGAAGGGAGGCTGCAGGCGAAGGGGCAGCGGCGGCGGCACGGGACGCAGGCGCGCCAGACCCGACGGGGGCCATGGACGATTTCGGTGTGGCTTGCTCGGGTTTCTTGAAGCGCGAAAACATGGGATGCCCCTTCGGGTGGCGTTACTTTTTACCGGTCTCGACCGCTTTGTTCAGTTCGAACAAAGATTTGGCGAGTTTTTGTACTTCTTTGCGAAGCGGGTTCTTGGCGGCGGTTTCGGAAAGCGGCAGGCCGTGGTCATTGGCTTGGGTCACCTGAACGCCACCGTCTGGCAGTTGCACCTCGATTGCGATGTCCAGGCTTTCGGCCATCCGCTTGACCCGGCTTTTGGCGGCAAGATCGGTAAAGCGGGGCGCGCGGTTCAGGACAAAGCGCAGCTTTTCATGAGGCAGACCCTCAGCCTTCAGGGCGCGCACAAGGCGCAGGACGTTCTGTGCCGAACGCAGGTCCAGTTCCAGCAGGGCAAAATAGACATGAGCGCGCGACAGGACCGCTTCGGTCCAGGCGACGATGGTTTTGGGCATATCTATAATGACAAAGTCGAAATTGGCGCGGGCCATGTCGACGATGCGGCCAATATCCTCGGGGGTGATGATGTCAAGTGGCAGCATGTCGGCGGGGGCCGTCAGCACGTGCAGCTTGTCATTGAAGGTCAACATCGCCTGCAACAGCGCGTCGCTGTCCGAGTTTGTGGCATCGGTCAGCAGTTCAAACACCGCATCCTTGCGCGGCAGGTCCAGATAGGTTGCGGCAGAGCCGAATTGAAAGTCAAAATCGATCAGGCAAACGCGCGGCGGTTCCTTGCCAATTGTTGCCAGTTCCCACGCAAGGTTGGTCGCAAAGGTCGATGCCCCCGATCCACCAGCCAGACCATGCACTGGCAACACAACACCGTCGCGGTCACCTTTGGCCTTGAACCCCGGGTGTGGCATTTCGGGGTCAATCGGGTCACTTGCCAAGGCGGCGACGTGCAGCACCGGTGCGGGGGCGGGTTTGCGCAGTTTCTCGATGCTTTCATGCAGCGCGCCCTCGGGCAGCGGGTAGGGCACGAAATCGTCAGCGCCTAGGCGAAGCAGTTGGTGCAAGGCAACCGGGCTGACCTGATCGGCGATCAGGACGACCTTGATCCCATGGGCCTTGGCCTGTTTGATGATATGGGTGATGCGGGTCAGGTCGGTTTCATCGGCCGCGTTGACCGCGATTGCGACAAATTCCAGCGAGCGGGCGTCGGATTGGTCCAGAAAAACCTGCGCGTCATCGAACGACAGGTCGCCCCAGCTTTCGCCCAGCTCCAGTTCCATATCGTCGATCAGCAATTCGAAATTCTGGACGTCACGCGAAATTGTGCATGCCAGGATCGGTGCCGGTTCCGGCTGTAGGTTTGCCACGCTGCTCATAACCCCAAGTCCTTTTCAAGTCGCCCCACCAAAGGGTGGTGTCTGTTACCTGTTCTCAGGCCCGACAGTCACCAACCCCGGATCAACGCACTGACCTTTGGTCGCGGCATTGTTCCCTATGGGGAGAAGGTGCTGTCAGATGTTGGCGAGATTGGGGCTAAAAAATCGTCAATCTTAGGTTTTTAATGATTCAACGAGATTTCTGGAAACATGATTGGTCTGAAATGGGAAACGGGCCCGCAATCTGGGCCCGTTCTATCGCATTGGTCAAAGCCGTTTCATCATCCGTTCGGGTCGGTCTGGGTTTCGATTATGGTATTGGACGGATGTGGACGTGTCGCCCCTTCGACATATTCGCGGAAGATCACGGCGGCGTATTTGCCGTTCAGCGTGCCTGCCGACCCACGGGTAAAGCCTGTCACCTCGGTGACGGTGCGGCGGTTGCGCTGTTCGGGCGAGGAAGTATTGATCACGGGCTGGGTTTCGCCAAAGGACGATACAGCCTCGAGCCGCGAGGTGCTGATGCCCTTGGAGGCGAGATAGGCCACCACAACCTGCGCCCGGCGCAGACCAAGGCCATAGTTATAGCGGTTTGATCCAACCAGATCGGTATGGCCGTAAACGCGGAAACGAACCTCGGGGAATTGGCGGATCCAGTTGGCCTGACGGTCAAGGATCGCCTTGGCCGTTGAGCTGAGGTCGGACTGATTGAAGGCAAAGGTGACAACCGAGTTCACCTCGGATTCAAAGCGTCGCCCGACGGCCAGGGTCGCGTCGCCCGTTGTCATGGCAAGCGTGTTGTTCATGGTGGGTTGGCCAAAGCCACCCTCATCCACGGACGAGCCCGCCTCGGACAAAAAGCTGGTCTGGTCGCAGGCGGTCAGTGTCAAAAGGGCAAGGGTAGAGGCGATTACGGTGCTGCGCAGGGAGGATTTCATCACCATCACTCCATTGTATAGCCATAAGCGCCGCTGAAATCCTGCCGGGACACTTCGCCCGCTGCCCCACGTTGGGTGCCTGCGGTTTTGCCAAACAGGAACAGTTCTTTCTCGGTCGGGATGCGGACGCGGTCGGTGGGCAGGGCAAGCGCCTCGCCTCTGGTGGGCGTCACCAGATGCGGCGTCACGATGATCACCAGTTCGGACTGGTTGCGCTGATAGTCAGCGCTGCGGAACAAGGTGCCCAGGATCGGGATGTCACCCAGCCATGGCACCTGACCGTTCAGGTCGCGGAAGTCGTCTTGCAGCAATCCGGCGATGGCAAAGCTTTCCCCGTCGCGCATCTCGACCGTGGTCGAGGTTTCCCGGCGTTTGAAGGCGTTGACCGAGAAACCGGCAGTTTGCAGCGTGGTCGTGCTGTCGATGGACGACACGGCAGCGTTGATTTGCAGGTTGATTGTGTCGCCGTCCACCACCACGGGGGTAAAGTTCAGTTCCACACCGAAGGGTTTGTATTCGATGGAGATGGTGCCGTTGCCGGACGCCACCGGAATTGGGTATTCGCCGCCGGCCAGAAACTTGGCCTCTTGCCCAGACAGGGCGGTCAGGTTGGGTTCAGCGAGGGTGCGCACGACGCCCTTGGACTCCAACGCCTCCAGCAGGACGCCGAATTCCAGGGATCCTGCGGTAAAGCCAAGACCCAATGCACCTTGCGTGCCCTCACCCAAGGTCACGCCATTGCCGTTGTTGGCGGCGCTGGCCAGCGTGCCGGTGGCGCCGCCGATGCCGATATTGGTGCCGCCGCGTACGCCCAGCGACGAGGACAGGCTTTTGGACACGGACCGCTGCATTTCGGCAAAGCGGACCTTGAGCATGACCTGCTGGGTGCCTGCGACCTGCATCAGGTTGGACACCTTGTCAGGCGAATAGCGGTTGGCAAGGTCGAGCGCGCGGTCAAGTTTCGCGGTCGAGGATACCGTGCCCGACATGACGATCCCGTCATTTGCGGTGCGGACCTGAATTTCTTCGCCGGGCAGGATTTGCTGCAGGCGTTCCTTGAACTCTTCGATATCTGGCGTGACATGCACTTCGATGTTCGAGATCAGCTTTCCGTCCTGCGTCAGCAGGGTCATCGTCGTGCGACCCGGTGTCTTGCCAAGCACATAGATGGTGCGGTCAGACAGGGTCGAGATGTCTGCGATGCCTGGGTTGGCGACGGACAGTTCGGCAAAGGGTGTATCGCTTTCCAACACGATGGCGCGGTTCATCGGCACGTTCAGCGGCTCGTTCGACGTACCCTTCATAATAGACAGCGTCTGCGAAAAGGCAGGCGTCAGGTAGGTTGTGGCAAGGGCAACGCCCAAGGCACCTGCTGTCCAAAGCTTACGCAGTTTCATGTGTCCTGCCCTCTCAAATACTCAAATTGTCGGGTCTTTAACGCCCGCTCAACAGCCAAAATGCCTTATCTGATGATTTTAAGCAAGAATCAAAAGGTTAAAGGCTGTTCTGTATGTGGATAACCTGCAACAGGCGGCTGCCCATTGATCAAAATTACAACGGCCCCGCTAGATGTGGGGCCGCCGTAGGTCGCTTTGCCTGCTCAGTTCGTGCAGGGGATGGGTTCGACGGTGCGCACACCGCCCTTGTTCGTGGTGATTGTGCAGACTTTTTCCGGCACGGCGGCAACCTCTTCGATCACCGGCGCGTCGGTGATGCCCAGCAAGGAATTGCTGTCCACTTCGATCGGGCCGGCGTCGTCGGTGTTGGGGCCGCTGACCAGCGACAGGGCCAGTTTGCCGGTTGCGGCCGCCTGTGCCAGACGGGCGACCTGTTCACGGGTGGCGGCGACAGTCACGGTGCGCGCCACGGTGGCCCCGCCCGAGGATTCGTCAGCCTTTTGGTCAACGGCGATCACCTTGACGCCGGATTCGATCAGGCGGGTCATGCTGTCGTTGTTGTCGCCTGCCGAGCCAGTCCAATAAACATCGACATGATCGCTGGGCTGCACAAAGCCTGACACACCCGAGGCGACGTCAACCTTGATCGCAAAGGCGCCCTGGCCCTTGGCCAACTGCCCGGTCAGGCCAGCGGTCTGGCCGGGTTCGGTGACCTTTTCCAGCAAAACGGGCTCGAACTTCTCCATCTGGCGCAGGACGAAGCGGGGCTCTTTGGTTTCCTCGGGAAACAGGACTGGATCATCCTTGCCTAGCTTGGTCTGATCCCGGAAGATGTTTTCAGGCAGGGAGTTTTCGGGCCAGTACATCAACTGTACATCCTCGGATGTCAGCGTGTCGCCGTATTTCTTGACCTTGTTGACGACGTAAACCTCGACCATCGGGCCAATCTTGGCACGCAGCTCGCGTTCATGGTTCAGTGCCGCCTGTGTCTGTTGAAAGTAGTTCTGCGTCAAATAGACCGCTGCCCCGGCCAACGCGAGGCCAAGAACCAATACCAATCCAAATACCATTCTCATTTCATTACCCCTTTACCCATAGCCGTATACGGCCATCCCCGAAAACTGTGTGCCTCGCCGGTTTACCGATTGCCGTAGCCCACGTTGATGTCACCGATATAGTCTGCCACGCCCTGTGCCGAGCTGCCTGACGAATAGGCAATCGGCACCAGTACCACCATTCCAAGGCCAATCACCGCCGCCGACAACACGACCCAGTCGACCGTGATGGCCCCGGTTTCGTCGCGGCTGAAGAGTTTGACCCTGACTTTCATCCATTATCCTTTCGGCCTTTTGGCCGTCTTGATCGCGCACCGGTGACGGTTGCGATCTGGACAATGCCGCCCTATCGCGACAAAAATTGGGCAGTGGCGTGACCCAATTTAGATTATGCCAGACGGGCAGGGCCATCGCTCCGGCTCATGCAGAAGGGCCGCGTCCAGCTGGACGCGGCCCTTTTGTCAGCCCCGATGGGGGTCAGACGATTACTGGTTCTCATAGCCCGACGAACGTGCACCCAGGTCGGTGACGATCGCGTCACCCAGACCGGTGATCCCGCCGCCAACGGTGGTCATGACGACCATGCCCAGGCCGACGATGGCTGCGGTCAGCACGACCCAGTCAACAGTCACGGCACCGGATTCGTCTTTGTGGAACGCTTTGAAGAAGTTTGCGAGTTTCATGATGTATCCCTTTGCTGGTTTGTTTGGCTCGGTGTTGCACTCCGAGCCGGGTTATCAGCGGGCCTCTTGTCCTGCTGCCGTTCGGTGTGACTGTAGTTAGCCTGCGGTTCGTGGCGGGAATTGGGCAGTTTCAAGGTCTTTTTCGTATAAGACGTTGCTGTTGATGTTTCGGTTCAACATGCGTGCCTGCGATTTCGGACCGCTTGGCCGGAAAAAAAGGGCCGCGCTTTTGCAAGCGCGGCCCGTCTGCAATCAGCTGCGGCTGATTACTGGTTCTCGTAGCCCGACGAACGTGCACCCAGGTCGGTGACGATTGCGTCGCCCAGACCGGTGATCCCGCCGCCAACGGTGGTCATGACGACCATGCCCAGGCCGACGATGGCTGCGGTCAGCACGACCCAGTCAACAGTCACGGCGCCGGATTCGTCGTTGTGGAAAGCTTTGAAGAAGTTTGCGATTTTCATGTTGGTCGTCCTTTAGGGTTTGATTTGTTGCTCTCGACACTACCTGGGGAGTTTTTCTGGCGGCCTCTGTTCCGCTGGCTTCCGTTCGGTATGACCCTATATGGCGTTTGATTCGTGGCAGGGGTTGGACCCGATAAGGGAATTTTCCGTTAATTTCTGTGGTCAAATTGTGGCGAACATTTCAATTGTGCGGCCAGGGCAAAATGAAAAAGGGGCCGCGTCCCTTTGGACGCGGCCCCGGTGTCAGCCCCGGTTGGGGTCAGACGATTACTGGTTCTCGTAGCCCGACGAACGTGCGCCCAAGTCGGTGACGATCGCGTCGCCCAAACCGGTGATGCCGCCGCCGACGGTGGTCATGACAACCATGCCCAAGCCGACGATGGCTGCGGTCAGCACGACCCAGTCAACAGTCACGGCACCGGATTCGTCGTTGTGGAAAGCTTTGAAGAAGTTTGCGAGTTTCATGATGTATCCCTTTCGAAGGATGATGTTGTTTCAGGCTCCATCCGGTTCGGCTGCGCTTTGTGGGTCCCACCCGGCCAGTTCCGTCTCGGCATGGGTGTAATTTGCTGGTCATTCATGGCCGGATTGCGGTGTGGGTTGGGTCTTTTTGGGAAAAATCGCGGGGCGGCGAATTTTTTCATAACCAATTGATATCATGACTTAAAAGGAAATACCCACAATATGGCGCAATGGTCAGAGTGGCCCAATTGGTGCAATTGTGGCGCTAAAGCGGAGGTTATTCCGGGTTTCAGTGGAATTTTTGCCGGTTCTCTGTCAGCTTGCACGCAACAAAAACAATCGGGCAGGCACCCGCCGATGAGGATAGCAGTATTGCGGCTGGCCGTCGTTTTGGCGGTGATTCCGGTTTGGGCGGTGGCCCAGGACGCGGCCAACCCTGTCGACTTTACGTTCAAGCGTTTGTCGGTCAAGGATATCAACCCGGGCAAGCGGATCACCATACAGATCGATCCCGTTGAACAGGCACGACTGCTGGCGCTTGGCCCCAAGGTGGACCCCTATCCGGAACCCTCGGACCCGACCGAGCCGCTGGCGCCACTGGAACCTGCGGAGCCGTCTGGGGCAAATTATGATTGGTATTGGGATACCGTCCCGGTCGCCCGCGAGGCATCGGATGGGCGATTTCCGATTGCATTAGCGGCGCTCAACCAAGGGCCCGAGGGGCAGAATGTCAAAGCACCGCGGCTGCAAACCATGCAGAATCTGGCAGAGAAGTATGGCACCCAGATCCTGAAGGATACGATCGGCACCAATGTCTCGCCCGCGCTGGTTTTGGCGGTGATCGGGATAGAAAGCGCCGGAAACCCCGAAGCGGTGAGTTCGGCAGGTGCGACCGGTCTGATGCAGTTGATCCCGGCAACGGCAGAGCGATTCGGCGTGACCGATGCCACTGATCCTGCGCAGAATATCAAGGGTGGGGTTGCCTACCTTAATTTTCTGATGAACACCTTTGACCGCGATCCGGTCCTGGTGCTGGCCGCTTATAACGCGGGTGAGGGGGCAGTTGCCGCCAATAACGGCGTACCGCCTTATCCCGAAACGCGCGATTACGTACCCAAGGTGCTTGCGGCATGGACGGTGGCGCAGGGGCTGTGCATGACACCACCGGAATTGGTCAGCGACCCATGCGTATTCCGCATCATCTCAGCCAGTAACTGAGCGAGATGGGCAAACCACGCTTTCGGCAAGCCGAAAACGCGAACCGCCCATCCTGCAAGCTGACGTGACTTGTAGGATGGGCGATTCGCCCATCTTTGTCAGTGTTCAATCAACGATCGTGGCCTCAGTCGCGGCACGCAGCTCGGCTTCAGTCACGCCATCGGCACATTCGACAATATGCAGCCCTTTGTGGCCAACATCGAGCACACCAAGGTTGGTGATGATGCGGTCCACCACGGATTTGCCGGTCAAAGGCAAGGTGCAAGCCTTCAGCACTTTTGATTCGCCGTGTTTGGAGGTGTGGTCCATGACGACGACGACGCGGCCTACCCCGGCCACCAGATCCATCGCGCCGCCCATACCTTTGACCAATTTGCCCGGTATCATCCAATTCGCCAGATCGCCCTGCTCGGACACTTCCATCGCGCCAAGGATCGCCATGGCGATCTTGCCGCCGCGAATCATGGCAAAGCTTTGGGCAGAATCGAAATAGGCGGTTTGCGGCAGTTCGGTGATGGTCTGTTTGCCGGCGTTGATCAAATCAGCATCCTCTTCCCCCTCGAATGGAAAAGGCCCCATGCCCAGCATGCCGTTTTCAGATTGCAGCGTGACGTTGACGCCCGCGGGGATGTAGTTGGCGACCAGCGTCGGAATTCCGATGCCGAGGTTGACATACATGCCGTCACGCAGTTCCTGTGCGGCCCGCGCGGCCATTTGGTTACGGTCCCAAGGCATCAGACGGCCTCCTTCTTGCGGGTCGTGCGGTTTTCGATGCGTTTTTCATGCGTACCCTGCACGATGCGGTGCACATAGATGCCCGGCAGGTGGATCTTGTCGGGGTCAAGGGCGCCCATCGGCACGATCTCTTCGACCTCGGCCACGCAAATGCGGCCGGAGGTTGCGGCAGGCGGGTTGAAGTTGCGGGCGGTCTTGCGGAACACCAGGTTGCCCGAGGGGTCGCCCTTCCACGCTTTGACGATGGACAGATCAGCCACGATGCCGCGTTCCAGAATATAGGTCTTGCCGTCGAAATCCTTGTGTTCCTTGCCCTCGGCAATGACGGTGCCCACACCTGTACGGGTGTAAAAGCCGGGAATGCCCGCGCCGCCGGCACGCAGGCGTTCAGCCAGTGTTCCCTGCGGATTGAACTCCAGCTCAAGTTCGCCCGAAAGGTACTGCCGCATGAATTCGGCATTTTCGCCGACATAGGACGAGATCATCTTTTTGACCTGTTTGGTCGCGAGCAAAATGCCAAGGCCGAACCCGTCGACCCCGGCATTGTTGGAGGCGATGGTCAGGTTGCGGGTGCCCGCGTCAAAAATCCCGTCGATCAGCAATTCAGGGATGCCGCAAAGGCCAAAGCCGCCCGATGCGATGGTCATGCCATCAAACAACACACCTTCAAGCGCCGCCTTGGCGGACGGATAGACTTTAGTCATGGACGCACCTCTGTCTGTGGTTGGCCCATATGAGGTGTGCCGGCAAGGCCTGTCAATTGCCGCACCGCGGCAAGTGCTTGTCTCCCGCTGAACGGGCGCTATGGTGCGCCACGACCATCGCGTGCCCGCGTGGTGAAATGGTAGACACAGGAGACTTAAAATCCAACTAAGAAACTGACTAAGTATATGTAAACGCTAAGTAAAGAAGACTGTCAGGCAGAAAGAAACCCTGTCTGGACCCAATGTTGGCAAATTAGCCCGATTGCTCAGGTCGTTCTGCCACGCTAGACGTTGACGATGGCCGCTTGCCGAAATTGGTAGACGGAAGGCACTTAAAATGCCTCGGGCTCCGCCCGTGTGGGTTCAAGTCCCACAGCGGCCACCACCCCTTCGTGCCTTTTAGGAAAGATATAACTGTCTTTCCAGCATGAAGCAGCAACTTCATACACTTGACCAGATCTCCAAACTACGCGCAAATGCCACTTGACACGTCGAAGTTGCAGGCAGCGTAGCCCGGGACCGTAAGGCCCCTTATCGTTTCTAGTGACCGAAAGGGCGAGCTGTTGAAGTGGGGATAAGATTTCGATGAATCCATTCTTGAAGTGGGCCGGGGGTAAAAGATGGATCGTTGCCAAGTCGGCGTTCAAAATCCCAGAATACACAGGCAGATACATAGAGCCTTTTCTAGGTGGAGGAGCCGTTTTCTTCCATTCTAGCCCGCTCAAGTCAATACTTTCCGATGTAAACCCAAGACTCATTGATACTTACCAAGCGATCAAGACCGATTGGAAAGCAGTGTTGGAGCATCTGCGCTTGCACCAAGTAGCACACTCTGACGCTCACTATTACGAGACTCGGCAAACTTGGAGTGACGACATCTACATGCGTGCCGCACAGTTCCTTTATCTTAATCGAACTTGTTGGAACGGTCTCTATAGAGAGAACCTTCGTGGTGAGTTCAACGTTCCCCGCGGAACTAAGAATAAGGTGATATTTGATGATGAGGATTTCTCACTTGTAAGTGCTCGTCTTGAAGGAGCCGAACTTCATTGTTGTGACTTCGAAGCAGTAATTTCAATGGCGAGTGAAGGAGATTTTGTTTTCCTAGACCCACCTTACACTACTGCCCACAACAATAATGGCTTTGTTAAATACAATGAGGGAATTTTCACTTGGAACGACCAGATTCGGCTTCGTGACGCTTCGGTTTTGGCAGCAAAGCGTGGAGTGAAGGTGTTAATGACAAATGCCGATCACCCATCGGTTCGCGAACTTCACGATGGATATGCCGAGCTAGCCGAAGTAGAACGGGCAAGCGTAATATCAGGTGGCAATAAGGGACGCGGAAGAACAACAGAGTTACTTATTTCATACGGGGAAGAGTGAATTGAAGTGGCCAAAATTGAAAACTCCCTCTTGGGTTAAGGTGCTCCTTCGCCACAAGCGAGATTCTTCTGAAGAGTTTGCCTTTCTGTTTTTCTTTGGTTTAATGCCGGTTTGGCTCGGAACGGTAATAAACTATGTAGTCGGAAAGGACGTAACTATTTACCTGAAGTCTTATCTATACAGCGGCGAAGCATTGTTGATCTCTGCGGCAACTATTGGCCCGCTAATTTATTTAATCTTTAAGGATTACGAAAAGCGACAGGATGGGTTCAGCAAGTCATTTCCTGGCAGTCGCATTTTGGCATTAACAATCTTGGTAATTTGCTTGGTATCTGCTTGCATACTGGGTTTGAAGAGCGGTGGAGTAAGCGTAGCTTCAATGTCGGCAAATGCACTATGGGTAGTCTCGTTTATTATAACCTTAGTGTCTATACTGGTTTGGTTCGCTGTAATTACAATCAAAAACTCGCTAGAGTATGCAGCGCCCCAAGTAATGCGGCAAGATACTACAGATTTCCTTGAGGAGTGGCGGGCATGACCGACCAGAACCGACTTGATCTTCAGGATCCTGACAAAATTGAGAAGGCATTTCCTGCCATAAAAGTGAGGCAACCCATCGGCGATATATATGTCGCTTCGATCGATGCCAAATCAATCCAAAAGATGACTTTCTTTGATGTTCGAAGGAGGATCGAGGAACAAAGAGACATTGAGCGTTATTTGGGCATACAGCGTCCCCTTAATGCGCGTCGTGTTTCAGAACTAAATGACTATGTGAACTTTCGGGATGCCACCTTTCCGTCGTCAGTAATCATTTCAGTTGAAAGTGACTATGCGCGGTATGATGAAGAAACGAAACTGCTGACTCTTTCAAATACCCGTATTGGCGAAGATGTGCCGTCTGTTGTCTTGAGTAACTTGTGTCGTGTAATTGATGGGCAGCACCGAATAGCTGGGTTGCAGACTTTTGACGGGCCGAACTTTGATTTAATTGTTTCTGTGTTTATCGGGAGCGATGTATCAGATCAGGCTTATGTTTTTGCGACGGTCAATCTTGAGCAAACGAAAGTAAATCGCAGTCTAGCTATCGACTTATTCGAGCTGGCAAAAACGAGGAGCCCATATAAGACTTGCCATAATATTGCTGTTGCACTCGATACGACGGATGGGAGTCCATTCAGGCAGAAGATTAAGCGGCTCGGCGTTGCCACCGAGGGGCGTTTTGGTGGTGAAACTCTTACACAAGCGACCTTTGTTGATGGGCTTCTGCCCTATATTAGCCGTGAACCGAGGAAGGATCGAGACTCGCTGCTGAAAGGTGAAAAACTACCTCACGCATATGGTAATGACCTTGATCGTATGGTTTTTCGCAATCTCTTTATTGATGGCGACGATGTAAAAATTGGACGGATCTATGAGCAATATTTTCTTGCAGTAAAGGAACGTTGGCCTGATGCTTGGGATTATTTGGGTGCCGGATATATGCTTTCTCGAACCAACGGCTATCGCGCTCTTTCGTCTATCTTTGGACGGATATACCGAGATATAACATCTCCAGGGCAGTTTGCACCCAAAGATGCTTTCATTCGATACTTTAACCGAGTGGACGTCCCGTGGACGCATTTCTCGACTGAGAACTTCAAGCCTGGGACAAGTGGTGAGAGTGAACTGCGTCGGTTTATGCTTACCGAGATGGATTTGCTCTAACTATTGCAGCAAGAAAGGGGATCATTGGTCATCTGTTCGGCGCTGATTTTCTCAAGAGTGCCAAAGCCTTACACACCGATTGTGTGCTCTTGTGCCCGATCTGGGCTAGATGCCCGCGAAAAACGAAGCCGGTTCGGACCCTATCGCCCTGCACAGATGCAGGAATTCCACAACATCCAGGCGTCGTTCGCAGCCTTCTACCTTCGCGACGAAGGACTGCGGACGGCCTAGCCGGTCTGCAATGTCTTGCTGCGTTAGGCCAGCAGCCTTCCTCGCCGCCTTCAGGGCGTCGATGAGCTTCCGGTACTCCTCGTCATAGATGCTCTTCGACAACCGCACATTCCATTTGACCTGGTGCGCAGACAGCGGTAATTCCAAAGCAGAATTATTCCAAATTAGGATATTGAGTTGGAAACACTTGAAAATCTGAGCTCTACGCAGCGTGGCAAGATCGCAGAGCTCCACGTCGCGACGGCGCTCATGTCACAATCACGGGGGCGCCTGTCGCCGTTCAGCCCCATATCTGACGATCACGGCATTGATCTGGTGATCGTGGACAAGGTGACCGGACGGGCGTTGCCCGTTCAGGTGAAGTCGTGGATGCTGTCGCCCGATCGGCCCGTGAAAACGGTTCAGTTTGACGTGCGCAAGGCAACTTTTTCCACGGTATCCGGGGGCGCCATTATCGCCGTGTTGATGGACCCTGACACGCTGGTAATGACGATGGCGTGGCTGATCCCGCTGAAGGATCTTCCGACGCTCGCCACCGAGCAGGAGAACAAGTTCGTGCTTGCCCCGAGCCGGATGGAAGGAACCGCCGACCGATACGTAGGGCACCGGCATAGTTCAATCGCATCGCTGACACGCGCCGTCGAGGCGCTAATGGCACAATGAAGAAACGCCCCGGAGGGCCCTTTTCGTTCATGTCATGCAACTAGCGCGCGCCTCAGGCGATGGTCGGCTTCTTGGTCCCGTCGCCTTTAGCAGCCTTGCGACGGGTGGGAACGTCCACGCCCGTTTTCCGAAGTCGGGCAGCAACAGAGGCGATGGAACGCGCCGTGGTGTTCGCCCCTTTGAACTGCGCGTGGATCAAATCCACAATCGCATCGTAGGACAGCGTTGCGTCCATCAGCAGGTCTGTTACGACCGAGCCGATGGTGAGTTTCTTGGGTTCGGGTGCTGGGGCTTCGATCGTGGGTGCAGGTGTATTTTTGGTCATGGTCAATCTCCATTTATCCGCACCCAGAAAGGGCATCGGTGAAGAAAGATTGTCGTAGTGGGGATGCGTCGAACGCCCCTAAAAGCCCGTTACCCCACGAAATTTTGCTTCGGTTCGTGGGCATGAAAAACGCTCGGCACTGTTCAGCAGGCATACCAAAGCAAGACGGTCACCGAATGCACATCGGCCTGTGACATTGAGCCAGGGGTGTGCACACTCGGTTAGGTTAGCCCCGCTCCGGCTGCGGCTACCCCGCGAATGATGGCGTCATTCTAAAACCTTCTCCCGTATTATCAGATGATTAGACAGAAGAGGCGACCCATGCAGACTGCGACCATACTCAAGTTCCCCCAACCGAAGCCAGCTTCGTTCATCCTTCAGATGATGCAGCTTGATGTTGCAGCGCAGGTTTTGAAAGAACGCGGGTTCAAAGCCAACGCCCGCATCTATCCCGGCCCGGACGGAAAGCAGGTTGCAAGGCTTTCGACCGACGCGCACGGCCCCGACCTGACCGCTGCCTTCGCTCAGGCCCACATCTACATCTGCGAGTTTCTGGTCGAAGTGGAGGGGGTGAAACCTGCCGAGCTTCCACACTTGAGCACATTCCAGCCATCGGAAAAGATCAATGCCCGGTCAGGTTACAAGCGCGGGCACGTGATCGGGTGGGGCGAGTGACAGTTCGGGGCAGGGTCGGATCGTGACGCCGGATCAAATCAACCAGCTTGCAGAAAAACTACTGCCCCGGCTGAACCGAACCCGGACCTGCCAATCCTTCTGTCGGGTTGTTATTCGCAATGTGGATAAACCACTCAAGCGCCGGGTGGCGTATGCTGCGATGAAACTGATGGGCAAATCATGGTCGGAAGCGACAATGAGGGGCTGGCTGCGTGAAAAAGCACATACAAAGGAGGCCCAAGCAAAACGGGTTGCTGCCCGCCGTAAACAGCGCGGGATACGAAAAACCCAAGCGATTTAGAGTCCAGTTCGGGCCTGAACCGGGTGCAACCAGTTCAGGCCCTTGTTACCGAAGGTGTATTAAGCGCCGACTGCGTGACTGATGGTCATTTCCTTTGCACGCGCACGCGCACGGGCCCGGGCATGGCTTTCCCGCGAAGACTTGTTGTTGTTTTGCCGCATCTGCTCTGGGTCATGCTCGCGATATTTGGCATTGGACTTGAGAGAGTATGCCGTGCCAATATCGCATTTAAGGATGAAAGCAATTTCCGCGGCAGGCGTCGTTTTAGGAGTATGCCGCATCAGGGCGATGTAGCGGGAGTTGAGGGTATCGTCTGCCATTTTTATTCTCCTGCATGGCTGGGCCGTTATTGACCCTACCAGCCTAGTGACAGCCCCGTCAGCACCCTGTAAACTATCATTTCTCGATGTGTCGCAGACGAAAAAGGTGCAGAGCCATCAGCCCCGCGCCTTCCTTCTCAACATCCGACCCGCCTGCATGCTTCCAGATGTAGAAACCCTATTCGGTGACGACGAGGGCGTAGCCATGCCCACAACCAACCCCCGCCGTCTATCGCAACCAAACCCACAGGAGCGGCTTAGGAACCTGTGAGCGGCTACTTTTCCCCGACTGGCTTTCGGCCAACGGGGGAACCTCTGCTATTCTGCTGCGTCGGCAACGTGATGCGCTTCGCCCATAACCAAGCGGTCGGCATTTTCACGATTTTTCAACATGGACAACCCGACACCATCAGCCGTAACTGCCGCATAGGAGTCATAATAGTTGGTGTCGTGCTCGGCCGCATGGGCCTTCGCCATGGTGTCCAGGTCACGGTCCACTTCATCGCGAAGCGCGACGGCCATCTTGGCGACGCTATCGCCCTTGGCCTTTTTGGCGATCAACTGTTCGAGGGTGTTCATGCTGCTATTCCTAATTTTCCAATGGGTCTGTGTTGCGATCTTGCCAGTCATAGCCTTCGGGGCGGCACATATCCGAGAGCGCCCGGCCCGAGCCAGAACCCATCATCGGAATTTGGATGCCCGCAGACTTCCATAGGGTGGGGGATTGGTTCTTCAGCGCCCGCTTCAGGCCCATGCTCACGACGCTATGTGATGCCCGGTGCCGATCCTGTTCGCCCAGGTCGCGGTCCATCGCCGAGATTTTCACGTTCAGGTCTAGAAAGGTCTTCAACGCAACGTCGATGTCAGCAAATGCCGCATCAAGTTCGGTCGCGGCCTCAAAGCGCAGGGCGAGAAGTTCGGCCCGCTTTATCCGCACCTTACCCAAAGCCTCTAAGCGCACAGCGTTTTCGGCCGTGGTCAGATCGTCTTGAAGGACGGCGTGTGCAGCTTCGGCCCGCATGTCTTCAAGGGTCGTGGCTTGAAGACTCTGCACTAGGGCGTCGAATTTGGCGGGTGCTTCGACGGCCAGACGGCGCTCATCTTGGGTCAGGTCGCGTGGTTTTCGCCCCCTGGCGATGAATGACGCAACACGGGGGGCCAGTTCATTGATCCGAGTGCGAAGGTCTTGGGTTGTCATAAGGTTTCATCCGGCATGGCTTGGGTTGCAGACAGCTTGCACTGTTGGCGAGCATCGTTACGCCAACAAATTCTCCCAGCCGGTCGGAAGACCAAATGCAGCGTGGACTTCGGCAGCTTCATTTGTGAGCTTCGAGCGATACCACCGGAGCGAACCAGACGTGGGCGCCATGCACCCCAGTTCGCCCAGAACCTCAATCACGGCTGTATTCGCCGCATAGGGGAGTTTAGTTGACCCAGCTTCCAGCATCACGGCGCAGAGCAGGCGATATGCGTTTGCCGCGCCCGTCGCCTGTGGGCTGATGGAGGCGCGTTTTGCAGCCCGCTCAACTGTCGGTTTGAACCCGAGCACCTGTGCCCGCTTGTGATTTGAGCCAACTTCCCGGTTTTTCTTGGCGACAAGCAGGGGCATCAGCGCGGGCAGATTGTCCTGCACCAAGTCTTGCAGGTGCCGAGGCGTCGTTTTTGATGCCTCCACCAGTGCAGGCCAGGACAAATCGGGATTGCGCACAAGGCGTTCTAGCGTATCCAGATCGATCATTCTTCATCTCCGTAGTATGGGGTGGCCTCGACATAGGCGACCAGTTTGGCTTTATCGTCGTCGCTCATGAACCGACCAGCTTTGATCGCCTCCACCGCTGTGTTCCGGGCTGCGAGATGGGTCCAGGGAATACGGTCTTGGCCTTCCTGCATTTCGGTGAGCACGCCCTCCGCCGTGGTGATCCAACCCAGGGTCACGCGCACCAGAGCTGCCCCATCGGCGAAAACCTTGTTCGCAACGCCACCCGGCAAAACATATTGAATAGTCGGTAGCTTCATTCGCCCGCCTCCATTTGAATAGGGTTGATTAGGCGCGGCATTCTTGGGAGTTCGGGCAATGCAAACATGGCCGCAGCATTGGCTGTATTGCTAATATTCACGAGTGCAGCCTGCTTGTCGGCACTGGGGATTAGCTTTTCGATCAGCTTTGCCATCACCATTGCGTTTGAATTGATAAGTCGGCGAACCCGGATGGGTTGAAAATCGTCGTCAAGCAGGGGCTCTCCAGTATCGGGGTCTTTGGCTTCCAAGGTTACGACCTGGCCACACGCCACCAATGCACGATCCATCAAAACGGCTTTCAGCCGATCCATTGCAGCTTGGTCGATCAAATCCCATAACCCGGCAAACTGTCGGTCCCGGTTCTTTTCAAGATAAATTGCCGCCGACAACGCTCCGCTTGCCTCGAGGGCAAGGTCTGTCCTGCCGGATTGGCTAAGCGTGTTCAGAAATGCCCGCTTCTGTTCCGGCGTAGGGGAGGGGATCAGATCGGTTGGCATCGGGTTTTCTATCGGGCCTCGGATTTCGCCCACAATTAAGCCCCTGTTAAAGAACAGAAAAATGGCTCACTTTTGGGGGTATGGGATTAGTAGTTCCTTCAGGCCATGATGTGCTGGCGAGCAGACGTCGCAAACCAACAATCTCTGGACCTAGGCGCATGACGGCCGGAACGTAAGCAAAGCACTCCCCCGGCTGACTAGGGGAGCGCTCCGAGCTTTTCGACGGTGCTCGGCTAGGCGTTACCTGTTCGGACGCCGAGCGCGTCCGGCGTGCACCTTTAGAAACTGTGCCCTGCTAAGGGGGATGGGTTCAAACCGCCCATCTAACACTAGCTCGCCCTTTTCATTCCGAAGGAACATTTCGACCGAATGGTTGCGCATAACGGGGATGGAATTTCTGACAGCATCGAATTTATCCCTGAAGTCAGAGTTGTTCCTCGCGCGCACGTAGACCGACCCCCGCGCAACACCGACAGCGTGTGCCGCCTCTGTCACAGACTGCCCCGACGCAATCCGGCTCAGCACCTCTGCCCACTTTGCATCTGGATATTCAAAACCCATCGCGTGAGGCTTTCAACATACGGTCAAGTTGAATGGGAGCATTACAGGGCTTTCTGGCAATATGGGGAAAAGCATATTGCCGTAATTGCTATACTCCATCCAAGGGTCGAAGAGGTTGGCTGTAAGTTCCACGCTGTCTATCTCCTCTAAAAGTGACGCTGAGATAAAACTGCATTCAAACTTGGACAAACTACACCGTCGTTTCTAGCGACGTTCCTTCATTTTCTGCCGAAGCCAGTTACCTGACTGCAAGTTGACAAGCACCGAAAAGCCTAAGCCATTGTTTTCGTTGCGTTGTTTGCCTGAAAGCTTCCATGAATTTCAGGCTAACATTCAGGCTAGCGCCCTAAGTGCTTGTTTTTGTTGTGTTGTTAGCATGTTAGCCTGGTTAGGTTGATTTATATAAAAGGTTAGACACAGTATATAGCAGCTCTTCAATGAAAGTTCGCGCGCGCGCACGAGGCAAGTCGGCTGTTTCAGGCTAGCAGGCTAACAACACAACAAAAACAAGTGCTTAGACGATTTTCAGGCTAACACCTCAGGCTAGCATGGCTAACAACGCAATAAAATCATGCACTTACAGGCTAACATGTTGCGTTTTCCAGTGCCGAAATGCGCAAGGCCCAGTTAAAAACTGAGCCTTGGGTTATTAATTGCTGATAAGCAGTGTTGGCAATCAATTAATCAGCTCAAGTTTTTATCCTTCACCGGGTGAAAGTATCCACTCATAGTTTTTGAATGTCCAGTGTCCGGGTCCTTGAAACGTATCGCTCTCGGCTTCCAATGGAATGCACCCTCCATGATAGCTTTGATAAGTTGCCCCATTTTTGAGGTCTGATTTTTACGATCAACACCAAATATCGAATAGATTTCCTGCGTCGAAATACGGAAGGGCCAGTCCGGCTCAGGGGACTCAGGATGATTGGCCGTCCCGACATTGGGGGCATATTCTCCCCGTTTATTGGTCCAGTCGTCATACTGGGCCTCACGTTCTTCGAGAACGCCCCGCAGAATGTCCTCCCAGGGTTCTTCGACCATCTCTGCCTTCTGGCGCAGTTCGGCTTCGGGCCAAAGCTCCTCTGGAAGCACCTCGCCCCTGTCAGTCGTCTTGAGCAGGTGAACGGCCTCTGCCCACAACTGGTCCCGATCTGCGCGAAGTTCATCCACACGCACCGGACCATCTATCGAAACATCCAACGGCCAAAAACGACGGTTACCTGTAAAGTCCCGGAGGTAACCCCCGATGTTGACCGACCCCACAAACACGTTCCGACGCCTGCGCACCTCAGGTGCGCGTGCATATGGCGCCCGAAACTTGTCTTCGCTCAACGAAAGGAACGCCTTCATATCATCGATGGAATTTGCCCGCATCGACTTCCCCATCTCTGGAAGTTCAACGCACCATGCGCCTGAGATGAGCATGGCAATGTCGTGGCGCTGCAAGTCCAGTTTGCTATCCACCACCCAGTGCGCGTCAAACAGCACCTTGATGCCAGTCGATTTGTCTTTGCCTGTGAAGCCGTTCAGCACCGGAACGGTGTCAAATTTGCACCCCGGCTGAAGGGCGCGCTTGACGGCGCCAATCATAAAGCAACGCGACACGCCCCGAGTGTAAGGATCATCGGCAGTCCGAAAATAGGATGGGAAAAGCTGTTCTACCCGAGGCTTGCCGTCCCATTGCAGGCGCTTGAGATAATCGGCTACGGGATTGACGATGTTCCGAAGGGCCATCGTCTTGATCGCACGCAGCGCAAATTCCTCGCTCGGCTGATAGTTCCAGTGTTCAATCTGGCCCGCGGCATCTGCCGGACTTTTGGCGTAGGTCCGGACAAGAAAGCCGATAGCTGCCGTCAGAGTCTGGTCTGTCA
Organism: Rhodobacterales bacterium; assembly: GCA_031384005.1. GTDB lineage: Bacteria > Pseudomonadota > Alphaproteobacteria > Rhodobacterales > Rhodobacteraceae > Stagnihabitans. The sequence goes on from JANNAF010000087.1 coordinate 34,019, forward strand.
GCTCCTGCCCAAGCGTAATATCCCATGGCAGCTTTTCGTTCAGGAAAATGTAGCGCTGTCCAAGTTCATCAAATGCCGGAGTTAAGCCCGATCCCTTGATTGCACGCATTGCATTAACGAGGTTGTTTTTCACCTCGCCACCCTTGGCTGTCTGAAAATCCACTTGATAGATTGGATGGTGATCGGGCTTGGCCTTGGCGACAGCTTGGCCGACAGCAGTATCAACAGAAACTTCGCCTATATCTGGGTCTTCAGCGTCGGCATATTCGTCTGCTGCTTGGGCGTCGGGGTCTTCGTATACCCCCCGCTCCCAAATCTGCACCTTGCCATGTTGGGTCAACGTATATTGCAGCGAGCGGAACGTGATGTTGCCGGCGCGGTCATGGTTCAGGCTGGCCCACCGATTTGCAATTTCATGCCCATGTTCCGCATAAACCGGATCGCTGGTTGACCAGTCAACAAACACTTCGCAACCACTTCCGCCAGTAGCATCGTGACAAGCCATCATCAGGTCACGCCAGGCTTTTTCTTCCTGGAAGTCTTCCGGGTCCAGTTCTGCCAGAAATTTCTCGAGTTGTTCGTCAGAGTAAAGGCCCGACCTACCCAGAACGGTTCCCCGGACACGCACGGCCTCCTCTGGGCGCCCGGAATAGTTTTGCCGAACAACCAGGTTCCGAAACGCCGAATACGCCTCAGAGGCCAAACCTGGAAGGCCATTTACGCCGGCGCCAAGATCACCAAATTCATCCACTTCAAGCCGATATGGGCGGAGCGTATCGGGATGGATCGAACCGGGGGCTACCACTTGGGTGCCGCGGGTTTTGAACTCTAAGCCGTCATAGCCACGCAGCGACGGCATCACCATCATATCGACGGGCTTGCGGAACCACAGATGCAGGCCATCCGAGCCGGTGATGGTGCGGGGATAGTGGTCTGAAAAGGAAACACCAGTTTCTGACGCAAGTTTGGCTAGACTGGCATCGCCCCCGTTGCGAGGATCAACGTCCAGCGCCATCAACGTGTCAGTGAGACGGATGCCTGCGTTCGCTTTTGGGTGAGACGCAAGGTAGACCATGACGGCAGCGTTGTTTGCAAGCGTCTTGGTCCAGTTAGCCTCGATCGGTGCTTTGCCCATTTTCCGGGGCGGGACAGGCTTGCCATCCTTGCCAATTAGCCGCTTGCCATCTTTGCCCGTTGGCAACTTGATGGCGTCATAGTCATGTAGCCTCAATAGTTCAAATCCCGCCCCATCGAGGAGGCGAAGGACGTTGCGATCAATTTTCATGATTACACCCCGACTTTGGGGGCGTGCGCTGCAATCCATGCGTCCAGTTCGGGAAGCTGGTTCGGCCGCTCATCAGTCAGCCAAGCGCGGACAACATCAACGTCAAACACATGGTAGGTCACGGCCTGGTTCCGACCCGAATAGGCCTTCACCAGCTTCTTCTGTTTGGTTGAGGTCGGAGGCTTCCCATAGAAGCGGCGCTTGTTCAGCGCTGTGACGGTAAAACCTGAGATTGCGGCAAGGTCTTCGACCCGCATCTCGGGGGCAAACGATGGCGTAACGCCGGGCATGACAGTGCTATCATCACTCATGGTGATTTTCCTTTTGGTAGGGGTGATGTCACTGTCTGGATGATGTGGCGGTAGCTGGTCGGGCTGCCGCCACAATTCAATTTGTCTGGTCAGCTTACAGCGACGTCAGCACAGCGGAAACCAACAAATTCGCCCATGTGACAAGACGCTGGCTGGCCCTACTTGACCAACCCTGTTTCGAGGTTGCACACCCGTTTGTAAAACAGCACCACGCCCAGCATCCCCTCATAGGAATGCACGATGTCTTGCAACACCCCCAGCGGGACGGCTGCACCATAGCGGCCATCGACACGCTTCTTGAATTTTGCGGGACCCCATCCGGTCAACTTCCGAGCGACGGGGTAGCTGACAGCGGGTTTTCCGGTTTGGGGGTGTGGCACGGTTTTCAACATGGGGAGCATCCTTTGCTCACATCAGTTTACGCTGCTGCTAGCAGTTCGTAGACCAGCACTTCGCCCACAAAACGATGGTTTTTCTGGCAGCTTGTTGGCGACAAGCTGCGTCTACAGCGCCGATTAAAATCGATGGGTTCAGCTCGGTTGGTGATGCAGGAGCGCCTGCGCCTAGAGATATGCGTGGGCGTTTTCATTCACGAACGACGGTTTTTCTACGCTCGCAGTTGGGCTAACCTGAGAGTGCCAGACGGTTTTCTTCCCGCCTGACAATCGGTCGTCCATGGCCAAATGCGCCCATCGGGTTTCAAGCGCTCGATGGGCGCGACTTTTTGTCAGGCCAACGGCTCGTGCGATCCTGTTCAGTGAGCCTCAATCGAAATGCGCACGGCAGCGGGATCAACACCTAGATCGCGAGCCAAAAGTGCCCGGTGGTGATCGATGATCTGGCCGAAGGTCATAGTTCCTGCTGGGGCTTTATCACGGGCAACAACTGACGCACGAGCTTCCATCCTAGAAACAGACGCATCATCGCGTCGGCGAGCTTCTATGGCGATCTTAGCATCGACTGGCGCCATTTTCTGCCACTCACCAATCTTCAGTTGGCCAAGAAGTTCGTCGCTGTCGCCATATGTAACTGGGTTGCGAAAGCCCGGCCACTCAATGCCTGCATCAGTGTCGGCAAACTCATCAAATTGGACAAGCCAGCGTCCGTCTTCGTCCTGTGCAACGTCCCGAATGGTTGCGACCATGAATGACTGCCCATGGCGGTCTGGGTCACCTGCTCTACGCCGGTCGTGGGCGTTGTGAACCAGAACAACGTGGGTCGCCTTGCGTGCCTTAACGGGATCAACCTTCCACCAACCGGTGCCACCAATCTCGATGATGTTGTCACGCTGCTTGCTCGTGAAGATAAGAAGGACAGTAGACATTTTATAGCTCCATATGAAATCATGGGCCATATGTATGCGAAGTCAGAACGAAACGCAATAGATTTTATATAAAAACTATGCAGGATGGGTCGAGCGGTTTATGGTTGTCTTGGCTGTTGGCCGTCATGCCAACGGCTCGTGCCTGTCACGCTCCATCCACGCGCGCAGGTCACGGACAGCATAGCGAACAGAACGGCCGACCTTGTAGAAGGCTGGCCCATCCCGGCGCGACCGAAGGATTTCCAGTGTCTGCACGGCAACCCCTGTCAATATCGATGCCTGTTCGGTGTCGAGGTATTCGGGTGTTACTGCCCGAACCGACAATGCGGCTTCGATCCGGGCAAGGCTGGCGCGCAGGTCTTCCATTCTATCAAGCCTTTCAAGTGCTTGAGGATATTATGGAAGACTAGAGACGTTGAGCAAACCATCAAACCGGGGGTCAACGCCCCCGATATGATGCCATCTTTGCAGCAACTTTCTCGATTGCATCCCTCATTGGGCCGAGAAGATTTGCCCTCGTCACATAGTTCCACGTCACGCCAGCAGGGCGATGGTTCATCAAAATCATGGTCATGGCCAAATCCACGCCAGCCTCCATGCAGAAAGTTCTGAAGGTGTGACGCATACCATGCGGGGCGTAGTCGAAGGTTTTGGTGCGGGCAAGCTGTTCGATGTGGCCAGATTTCGACGTGCCCGATGCAAACACAAACAGCGAACATAGCGGGCGGGTGAGGTCTTTTATGGCCTCAAGTTCTTGCACGACAAGGCGGGGTAGGGGCAGCTTAAACGCCTTGGCTTCCCCACCTTTAGGGCTGGGCAGGGTAAGCACATTGTCCTTATCGATGTGTTCCCACCTCATAGACCTGACGTCACCACACCGAAGCCCTGTCATAAGCATCACCAGCCACGCGCCCCGGCGAACCCTGTCTTCCATGTTATCCAAGGCAAGCCACAGCGCAGGCATATCATCTGGCGCCACGGCCCAGTCACGCGGGGTTTCACGGTTCAGCTTGACGGCACGACTGACAACATTGGCGGGCAAATCAAAGGTGCGGCCAGTATCGTTCAGCAACAACTTCAAGACTCTCATCGCCCCGTTGGCAGCATAGGCCCCGCTGGTCTTGGTGATCTTTTCGTGCAGGGCGCGAGCTGTCTCCCTGTCGATTGCATCCATGCGGGTGTTTTTCAACTTCTTGAGCGGGCCTTCCACTTTTGCACGATACCAACCTTGCGTGGATGGTTGAAGGTCAGGCCTGCTGCCCAGATACCTTTCCAGCGCCTCGATCATGGTGGGCACTTCCAGTTTCACCCGGCGTGGGTCTTCACCCCTCGCAAGTTTCAAGCGGATGGCCTGGGCTTCGGCACGGGCAGTCTTCAGCGACACCTGATCTGTGCGACCGAGTGAGACTGTGACATAGGTGCCGCCAGGGTTGTTGATGCGGCCCATCAGTTTGAACGACGATGCCTTTTTGCCCACAACGACCCTGAGACCAGGCACGGTGGCATCGTAGAAAATTGCTCCTTGTGGGTGTTCTTCATGCAGCTTACCCACAGATGACTGCGATAACTGGGTAGTCATTCCATCCTCCTATCAGGCCCTGAGACAGACCATGTTCCGGACCAAGCGGTAGACAATACACAGCAAGGTCTGAGAAGGATTATATGCCTGATTTCAACGACTTGGGACCATGAAACAGGGCTGCAGAAGGCATAAGAAAACTCATACCGGATTACTTAAAATCTCCAGGCCGTATGGCCGTGCCGGTTCGAGCCCGGCCGCGGGTACCACATTTGGATTTGGACAGACCGCTGATGGTGGCGTTTGGATGCATGGGCTGCCGGTCGGGCGGTTTGTTGCCGCCTTTACAGCGGCGCCCCCCCAAATTGCATTTCCCAAGGAACGGCCATGCTGTGGTCAGTCCGCCAAAAGCAGATCGCGGATCCGGGCAACCCGCCCGGCCAAAAGCCCGGCTTGCCCGCGCGATTCCACGTTCAGGCGCACCACGGGTTCGGTGTTTGACGCGCGCAAGTTGAAGCGCCAGTCGCCAAGTTCCAGGCTTAGGCCGTCCATCTCGTCCACCTGTGTCGCTATTGGCTCGAATTCCGCGCGTACGCGGGCTATGGCGGCGGCGGGGTTGGCAAGGGTGAAATTGATCTCGCCGGACGAGGGGAAGGCGGATTTGTAGCCTGCAACCAGATCGGCCAGCGGCAAGTTCCGGCGGCTGATCAGTTTGGCAATCAAGAGCCATGGGATCATGCCCGAATCACAGTAGACGAAATCGCGGAAATAATGGTGGGCCGACATTTCGCCACCATAGACCGCACCTGTGTCACGCATTGCCTGTTTGACAAAGGCGTGACCGGTGCGGCCCTGAATAGCCTCTCCGCCCGCTGATGCCACGACATCGCGCGTGTTCCAGACGACCCGAGGGTCGTGAACGATCTTGGCACCGGGCTCTTTGGCGAGAAAAACCTCAGCCAAAAGGCCCACGATATATTCGCCGTCACTGAAAGCGCCGGGGTGGTCAAAATTGAAGCAGCGGTCGAAATCGCCGTCCCATGCCACCCCCATGTCGGCCCCGGCTGCCAGAACGGCATCGGCGGTTGCCGGGCGGTTTTCGGGCAAAAGGGGGTTCGGGATGCCGTGGGGGAAGTTGCCGTCCGGGTCGTGGTACAACCGGGTGAATTTGAGCGGTGCGCCGAGGCGGTCCAGTGCAGCCACGATGGCATCGAAGGTCGGGCCAGCGGTCCCATTGCCTGCGTTAACCAATAGGTTCAGTGGTTTTAGTGCTGCAACATCGACGAAACCGAGCACAGTTTCAACATAGGCTGCCCGCGCTTCGGCCGCCACATCGCGACGCCGGCCACCAATTTTTGAGGGGCCAAAGTCGTTTTCCTCGGCCTTTTGGCGAATGGCGGCAAGGCCCGAGGCGCTGTCAAGCGGGGCTGAACCACGACGGACAATCTTCATCCCGTTGTAATCGATAGGATTGTGCGACGCAGTGACCATGATGCCGCCATCTGCGGCGAAATGGGTGGTGGCGTGGTACATCTCTTCCGTGCCCGCAAGGCCAAGGTCAAGAACCTCCACTCCTTCGGCCAAGAGCGCCTCGATCACTGCTTCGGCCAGATCAAAGGACGAGGCCCGGCAATCGCGGCCAATCACCACCTTTTGTGCTGGAAGGGCCTGCGCAAAGGCGCGGCCGATACGGTGGGCGATCTGGGCGTCCAGATCGAGGCCAAGCCGGCCGCGGATGTCATAGGCTTTGAAACAGGTCAGGGTCATGGGGTGTCCTGGAAAGTGGCCGGAGTGGGCGGGATCATAGGGCCCGTGCGGGCAGGTGCCACTGGATTATGCATCGGGCCAAGACGGGTCAACACCGCACTTGCAGGCTGAGGCATCGGGGCATTAGAACCCAAGGCAAGGTCCAAAGGGCGGGCAGCATGGAGGCGTCACAAATGGCACTGGCACAGACAGCGGACAGCCATTTGGCCGCAACACTGAACGCACTGCGTGGTCTGAGCTATGACGGGGTCGCCGCAGATACCCAGCATTTGGTGCCGGGTGTCTTTTTTTCGTTGGACCCTGAAGGCAAGACCACGGTTCATGTTGATAGCCAGCCCGGCAGTCTGTTGGCCATGCGTATGGAGGTGGAGCGTCCGGGTCGGTGGGTGTCGTTGAATCTGAGGGTCGGGGACGCCAATCTGACGGACTGCCGTGTGGCCAGTTTTGCCTGCAAATCGCAGGCGCGCGAAGAGACAAGGTTTCGGGTTTGCCTGCGGTCCGGGCTGCCCGGTGGATACCGTGACGTGTTCTTTCCCAAGACGGTCAACTGCAGCCCCGATACCACCGTCCATATGGATCTGCTGGAACTGGCCCGCCACGACCTGCCGTTTGAGGCGCCGTGGCGGGAAATCGTCATCTTTTTCGAATGTGAAGCGATGGCATTGGTCTTGCATGATTTCCGGCTGACCATGATCTGACGTGCCCCGGCGCCTGAACCTGGGCAATATGATCAGCCCTTTGCGCCTTGGCCCCGGGCATAAACGTCTTCATAGCGGATGATGTCATCCTCACCCAGATAACTGCCGGTTTGCACTTCGATCAGGACCATGTTGACCTTGCCGGGGTTTTCCATACGGTGAACGGCGCCCAAAGGGATATAGACCGACTGGTTTTCGGTCACCAGTTTCACCTCGTCATTCACGGTGACCTTGGCGGTGCCTTCGACCACGATCCAGTGTTCGGACCGGTGGTGATGGCTTTGCAGCGACAGAGCGGCACCGGGATGAACGACGATGCGTTTGACCTGAAACCGGTCGCCCACGACCAGGCTTTCGTACCAGCCCCAGGGCCGGAAATCGCGGGGGAAGGTTTCCGCCTGAGCGACCTTTGCGGCCTTCAGGTGATTGACTGCTATCTTGACGTCCTGCGCGCGGCTCATGTCTGTAATCAGTACGGCGTCGGGCATGGCAATCGCCACAATGTTTTCCAGACCGATGCCCACCAGACGCAGCGATCCCGCTTCGGACCGCAACAGGCTGTTCTTGCAGTCGATCGCCATGGCGTTGCCATGGGTCACGACACCGTCGACATCGGGCCCCGAATCGCGCCAGACCGCCTCCCATCCGCCCAGATCGGACCAGATGCCGCCAAAGGGGACGACGGACAGGTTGGCAGCCTTTTCCATGACGGCATAGTCGATGGAGATGTCGGGCAGCCCCTTCCACGGGGCGGGGGCAAGGCGGGTGAAACCAAGGTCGGTTTGCGCCCCGGCATGCGCCGCACGGACCCCGGCGAGGATGGCGGGGGCGTGCTGTTCAAAGGCGGCAATCAGCGTGCTGGTCGAGAACAGGAAAATCCCGGCGTTCCACAGATGCAACCCGTCGGCCACCATCGCGGCGGCCTTGGCGGCGTCCGGCTTTTCGACAAAGCGTTTCAGGGATTGTGCGACGGGGGCAAAGTCGGTGGTCGGTTCCGACAGTTGCAGATAACCATAGCCGGTTTCGGGCCGGTCGGGTTTGATGCCGAAGGTAACCAATTGCCCCGCCTGCGCTGCGGCAACCGCCGCCTGCACGGTGGCACGGAATTGGGCGTCTTCGGGGATGACATGGTCGGACGGGGCAACCAGCATCAGGGCGCCGGGGTGGGCGGCGTCCAGCACCACCGCAGCGGCAAGGACTGCAGCGGCGGTATTGCGGCCTTCAGGTTCGATCAGCAGGGCTTCGGCGGTGATGCCTATGGCGGACAACTGTTCGGTGACGATGAAGCGAAAGTCAGATCCGGTGACAACCATCGGCGGCGCAAACCCCGATGCGGCAAAGCGGCGGGCCGAGGCCTGAAACAGGCTTTCGCTGCCAGTCAGGGCCGAGAACTGTTTGGGAAAGCTTTTGCGCGACAACGGCCACAAACGGGTGCCAGAGCCGCCACACAAAAGAACCGGATGGATGGTCATGGGGTGATCCTTGTCTTGGTAAAGTCAGCCGCGCACGGAGGCGGCGTTACGCAACTGGGTCAAATACCAGTCATAGGTCTGTGAAATCCCTTGTTCCAGCCCGATTTGTGCTGTCCAGCCCAGACGAGCCATTCGAGACACGTCCATCAGCTTGCGCATCGTTCCATCAGGTTTGCTGGCGTCAAACGCCAATCGGCCGGCAAAGCCTGTCGTTTTGGCGACCATTCGGGCAAGGTCGGCAATGGTAACATCGCTCCCCGAGCCTACGTTGATGTGGCTGAGCATCGGTTCGGTTTCGGCGGCATAGGAGGCTTGGTCAAGGTTCAGCACGAACAGGCTGGCAGCGGCCATGTCGTCAACATGCAAAAACTCGCGCATCGGACGGCCCGAGCCCCAGATCACCACCTCCTCGACGCCGTCCTGCACCGCTTGATGAAAGCGGCGGATCAGGGCGGGCAGGACATGGCTGTTGTCAGGGTGAAAATTGTCGCCGGGGCCATACAAATTGGTGGGCATGACAGACCGGTAGTCGGTGCCATATTGGCGGTTATAGCTTTCGCACAGTTTTATGCCCGCAATCTTGGCCACGGCATAGGGTTCATTGGTCGGTTCCAGCACCCCCGTCAGCAAGGCATCCTCGGCCATCGGCTGCGGCGCGGCCTTGGGGTAAATACACGACGACCCAAGCTGTAGCATACGCTTGACCCCGGCGGCATAGGCCTGATGGATAACATTGCATTCAATCATCAGGTTTTCATAAATGAACTCAGCTGGATAGGTGTTGTTGGCATGAATGCCACCCACCTTGGCCGCTGCCAGAATGACGACGTCAGGCCGCTCTGCATGCATGAAATCACGCACGGCGGCCTGATTGGTCAGATCCAGGTCCGCACTGGTGCGGGTGATCAGGTCATGTCCACCCTGCGCCTGCAACTGGCGCAGGATGGCGCCCCCAACCATGCCACGATGGCCTGCGATATAGATGCGGGAAGGGGTCATATGGTGAGGTCCAATTGTCTAGATTTCAGCCGATTAATGTTTTGCAGAAAGACACTGCGCGGCACACCGGCCTTGTGCGTTCTTAGTCACCACACCATCCTGGCCTATTTGAGGAAGTGGATGCCCTTGGCAGACAACGCGTCAAAAACACCGCGGATAAGTTTGCGCTGATCGGTTGAGACATACTCCCATGTCTCTGCTTCAAGGCTTTCGTTGGCAGGAAGCAGGCTGCGGCGCGCTTTCAGCCATAACAACCACGCGGCCCTTGCGGTGTATTTGCGCCAGTCTTCCGATCCACTCGTTACGCCATCTGCCGGGTTGCAGGTCCTGAGCCGGATACCCGTCTTTTCCAACTCACGCAGGACATAGCGTACTTGAACGCGGTAGTCGGTGGCTACGCCAGCCCACGCGTCGGCATTGTTTTGCCCATCGGAAGGCTGGCCGGCTGAGCGTCGTGCATGCCAAATTGTGTAGGCGACGGCGGCTGACATGGTCTTCCATTCGTCGGTCTCAGTTCCTTCAGGCACTCTGCCAACTTGCGCGGACTCGGACATTCGTTTTCTCCAGCGGTGACAGTGAACGGGGAAGCAGTGGTTTGCAGGCGCGGTACTATTCGACGGGGAAGGCGCCGCTGTAACCATGGGTCTTTAAAAGCGCGTGGCGCTGTGCGGCCTTCAAGTCCCACGCCACCATTTCGGCGCACATCTCTTGCGCGGTGATTTCGGGAACCCAACCCAATTTCTCGCGGGCCTTTGTGGGGTCACCCAGCAGGGTTTCGACCTCGGCCGGGCGGAAATACCTGGGATCAATGCGCAGAATGACATCACCCGGCTTGACTGAGGGGGCTTTGTCGCCCTGGACCGCGACGACTGTGGCTGTTTCGGCCACACCTGTGCCGCGGAAATCAAGCGTGATGCCCAATTCTGCGGCAGACCAGCGGATGAAATCACGCACCGAATACTGTTTGCCGGTGGCAATGACAAAGTCGTCTGCGGTCTCTTGTTGCAGCATCATCCATTGCATCCTGACATAGTCCTTGGCATGACCCCAGTCCCGCAAGCTGTCGATATTGCCCATGTACAGGCAGTTTTCCAAACCCAAGGCGATATTGGACAGGCCCCGTGTGATCTTGCGGGTCACAAACGTCTCACCCCGGCGCGGGCTTTCGTGGTTGAACAGGATGCCATTGCAGGCATAGAACCCATACGCCTCGCGGTAGTTCACGGTGATCCAATAGGCATACATCTTGGCCACGGCATAGGGGCTGCGCGGGTGGAAAGGCGTGGTTTCGCGCTGCGGCGTTTCCTGCACCAGGCCGTATAGTTCTGATGTCGAGGCCTGATAGAACCTTGCCTTGGCCTCCATCTTCAGAAACCGGATTGCTTCCAGCAGGCGCAAAGTGCCGATCGCGTCAACGTCGGCGGTGTATTCAGGCGCCTCGAAGCTGACGGCCACATGGGACTGCGCGCCTAGGTTGTAGACCTCGTCCGGCTGCACTTCTGACAGGATGCGGGTCAGGTTTGAGCTATCGGTCAGGTCGCCATAATGCAGCTTGAAGCGAGAGTTGTCGATATGGGGGTCTTGGTAAATGTGGTCCACGCGTTGGGTGTTGAAGGACGAAGCCCGGCGTTTGATGCCATGCACCTCATAGCCTTTTTCCAACAGGAATTCGGCCAGATAGGATCCGTCCTGTCCGGTGATGCCTGTGATCAATGCAGTTTTCATGTTGTGGTCAGTCCTGGTCATGCTGCCGTCGGGTCGGCACGGTGTCGCTTTGTCTTTCCGGCCAAGTATCCGTTTTGGCAGGGGATTGCCACATTGTTTTGCTTTGGCGGGATTGGGTGATCAACCGCAAGGCGGATTGCCGTGTTCGAATGGGAGCCGGGCGGTTGGGTGTGGACGGTTTCGCCTATATCTTGATCAAAGTGCCTAATTTTTGGTCATGCGGCTGTGGCTGAGGCATGACAGATTTCCGTGACCTTATGGCAATACGGCCTTACACTGAAAGCCGAGTCGCGCCGGGTAGCCGGGGCTGACCGGGGCAACACAATACGGGAGAGCAAAATGTCCAAAGGTCTGAACAAGCGCAAAGAAGTGAAAAAACCCAAGAAGGAAGTGGTCAAGCCGGGCACCGTGGCGGTCAAGAATTCCGTCCAGACAACCAACCTCAAGGTCAAGGAATAGGCGGTTCAAGGTTGAACGACTGATCAATTTCCTTCTTTCACAGCCTCCATCGCCACATAGGTCGAGGTTGAGGCCACGTGGGGCAGGGCGGATAACCGCTCTGCCAACACGCGGCGATAGTCTTGGATATCGCTGGTGCGCACCTTGAGAAGGTAGTCGAACCGGCTGGCGATCATGTGGCATTCCTCGACCTCTGGCACGGCCAGAACGGCCTTGTTAAAGGCCTGCAAGGCAGCCTCGCGGGTGTCGGACAGGCGAACCTCGACAAAGGCGACATGGGCCTGACCGATTCGCATGCGGTTCAGGCGGGCGCCATAGCCGGTGATGACGCCGGTTTCCTCCAGCCGTTTCATGCGGGCTTGGGTGGGCGATTTTGACAGACCGATACGGCGGGCCAGTTCGGTGGCGGACAGGCGGCCATTGGTGGCCAGTTCGGTCAGGATGGCATGATCAAAGCGGTCAAGGTCGATCGGCATGGATTGGCCCCTGTTTTCAGGCGAATTGGCTGCGGGATGGCGGTTAATCGGGACAACAGCTTGTCAAACCTGCGGTATCATGGGCGGATCAACAGGAGAAGCATCATGTCGGATCATTGGGCCATCATCGAACAGGGCAGTCTGCACGACGAGGCGGCGCTGGTGCGGCAGTTGATTGCCGATGCAGGGCTGGACGCGGCAGCGCGGGCCCGGATCACAGGTGCGGGGGCCGATCTGGTGCGGCAGATCAGGGCGTCGGTCAAACCGGGTTTGATGGAGGTGTTTCTGGCGGAGTACGGGCTGTCGACCGAGGAGGGCGTGGCGCTGATGTGTCTGGCCGAGGCGCTGTTGCGGGTTCCCGATGCCGAAACGATGGATGCGCTGATCGAGGACAAGATCGCGCCCAGCGACTGGGGCCGCCATCTGGGGCGGTCGGCGTCGTCGCTGGTCAACGCCTCGACCTGGGCGCTGATGCTGACCGGCAAGGTTCTGGAGGACCGCGAGCCCGGCGTGGTGGGGCATCTGAAGGCGGCGGTCAAGCGGCTGGGCGAACCGGTGATCCGGGGCGCTGTGGCGCGGGCGATGAAGGAAATGGGCCGCAATTTCGTGTTGGGCGAGACGATCAGGGCCGCGATGAAGCGGGCCGAGGAGTTGGAGGGGCGGGGATACACCTACAGCTATGACATGCTGGGTGAGGCAGCGCGGACCGAGGCCGATGCGCGGCGGTATCATTTGTCCTATTCCGCTGCGATCACGTCGATTGCGCGGGCAGCCAAGGGCAGCGATATCCGCGCGAACCCCGGTATTTCTGTGAAACTGTCGGCGCTGCATCCGCGCTATGAGGTGGCCAAGCGGGCGCGCGTGATGGAGGAGTTGGTACCACGGGTGCGCGCTTTGGCGGGGTTGGCCAAGGCGGCGGGGTTGGGTTTCAACATTGATGCCGAGGAGGCGGACCGGCTTGCGCTGTCCTGTCAGGTGATCGAGGCCGTGTTGTCGGATCCCAGTTTGCGCGGTTGGGATGGTTTTGGCGTAGTGGTGCAGGCCTATGGTCGCCGCGCCGGGGCGGTGATTGACTGGCTGCATGAGTTGGCGGTCAGGCTGGACCGCAAGATCATGGTGCGGCTGGTCAAGGGTGCCTATTGGGATGGCGAGGTCAAGCGGGCACAGGTGTTGGGCCTGACCTCATTCCCGGTGTTCACCCGCAAGCAGGCGACCGATGCCAGCTATCTGGCCAATGCGCGCAAGTTGTTGGCGATGACTGACCGGATTTATCCGCAGTTTGCCACCCATAACGCCCATACTGTGGCGGCCGTGCTGGACATGGCGCGCAGCGACGGTCGCGATCCGCGCGGTTTCGAATTTCAGCGCCTGCATGGCATGGGCGAGCGGTTGCATGACATTGTGCTGAGCGCTGAGGGCACGCGTTGCCGGATCTATGCGCCGGTCGGCGCGCACCGCGATTTGCTGGCTTATCTGGTGCGGCGGTTGCTGGAAAACGGCGCCAACTCCAGCTTCGTCAATCAGATTGTCAACGAGGATGTCACGCCCGAACGGGTCGCCGCCTGTCCACTGACGGTGCTGGAGGCGATGGCGGAGGTGACCAGCCACGCGATCACCACAGGGCCACGTCTGTTCGGGGCGCGGGCCAATTCGCGCGGATGGGATCTGACGGATGCGGGCGATCTGGCCGCGGTTGAGGCGGCTCGGGCACCACATAAGGCGGCACTGTTCGAGGCGGGGCCGCGGTTGGCCGGGCGCGCAGCTGGCGGCCTGCGGTCCGAGGTGCGCGATCCGGCGACGGGGGCGCTGGTGGGGCATGTCGTGGCGGCCGCGGTGGCCGATGTCGACACGGCCCTGCGGTTGGCCGAGCCATGGGTTGCCACGCCCGACATTCGTGCCAAAGCGTTGCGGCGGGCGGCCGATTTGTATGAGGCAGAGTTCGGGCAGGTCTTTGCCTTGCTGACGCGAGAAGCGGGCAAGACGCAGGCCGATGCGGTAGGCGAGTTGCGTGAGGCTGTTGATTTCCTGCGCTATTATGCCGACGGGGCCGGGGGGTTGACTGCTCCGGCGCGTGGTGTCTTTGCCTGCATCAGCCCGTGGAATTTTCCATTGGCGATATTCACTGGGCAGATTGCCGCTGCGCTGGCGGCGGGCAATGCGGTGGTGGCCAAGCCTGCACAGCAGACGCCCTTGATTGCAGCACTGGCGGTGGAACTGATGTACAAGGCGGGGGTTCCGCCATCGGCGCTACAGCTGTTGCCGGGGGATGGCGCGGTAGGGGCGGCGCTGACGCGGGATGCACGGGTGGGCGGGGTGGCGTTTACCGGGTCCACCGCGACGGCGCTGAAAATTCGCGCCAGCATGGCCGAACATCTGGACCCGACAACGCCGCTGATTGCCGAAACCGGGGGGTTGAATGTGATGCTGGTGGACAGCACGGCCCTGCCGGAGCAGGCGGTGCGGGATATTCTTGCCTCCAGTTTCCAGTCGGCGGGGCAGCGTTGTTCGGCGCTGCGGTGCCTGTATGTGCAGGGGGACATTGCCGAAACGGTCGAGGAGATGCTGTTCGGCGCGATGGATGAATTGACCCTGGGTGATCCTTGGGCGCTGTCCACCGATGTGGGGCCGGTGATTGATGCGGCGGCGCAGGCGGGTATCCGCGACTATATCGCGGCGGCGCGGGCCGAGGGGCGGGTGGTCAAGGAAATGGCGGCACCGAAGGGGGTATTCGTTGGCCCCACGGTCATCCGGGTGCGGGGCATCGCGGACATGCCGCGCGAGATTTTCGGCCCGGTGTTGCACATTGCCCATTTCCCGGCGGGAAAGGTCGCCGATGTGGTGCGGGCGGTGAATGCGACGGGCTATGGCCTGACCTTTGGTCTGCACACCCGGATTGACGACCGGGTGCAGTCGGTGGTCGAGGCGCTGCAGGTCGGCAACACCTATGTCAACCGCAATCAGATTGGCGCGGTGGTTGGCAGCCAGCCCTTTGGCGGCGAGGGCCTGTCGGGCACCGGTCCCAAGGCAGGCGGACCGCATTATCTGGCGCGGTTCACGACGGTAGCCGTTGGCACAATCACGGCGGCTGATGGCCAAGTCACCGAGGCTGAGGTGATTGCGGCGCTGCGGTTGGACCGCAAGGCCGGGCCGGTCGAGGCGCAGGTTCTGCCGGGTCCAACGGGCGAATCCAACCGTCTGACGGCGGTGCCGCGTGCGCCGGTCCTGTGCCTTGGGCCCTCGGTGGTGGCAGCGTTGCGGCAGGCTGAAGCCGTGCGCGCCTTGGGTGGACATGCCGTCGAGGCGGCAGGTTTGGCGGTTGATGCCTTGGAACGGCTGCAGGGTTTTTCCGGGGCGGTCTGGTGGGGGGATCAGGCGGGTGGCCGGATCCGGGCACAAGCGCTGGCCCAGCGTTCCGGCCCGATCCTGCCGTTGATCGGGGGCATGCCGGATGCCGGGCATGGGTTGATCGAGCGGCATGTTTGCATCGACACAACAGCCTCGGGCGGGAACGCGCAATTGCTGGCCGAAGTTTCAGGTGCTTGATTTCGGCCGCATGGGTTGCCAGAGTTGACGCATGTTTCCGTTTCGCGACCATAACCCATCCGGAATTACGCCCCATGTCACATGGGGTTTGATCATCGTGAACGTGCTGGTGTTTCTTTGGACCCGCACGCTTCCGTCAGAAATTGCCCAGGCCTATGTCAACTATGAATGGGGCATGATCCCGGCGCGTCTGTCTCAGGGGCAGGGTTTGGAGACGGTTTTCACCGCAATGTTTCTGCATGGCGGCTGGATTCACCTTGGCAGCAACATGCTGTTTCTGTGGGTATTTGGCGACAACATGGAAGCGGCCATGGGGCGTGCGCGCTTTTTGTTGTTCTATCTCGCCTCCGGGGTCATTGCGGCGGCGGCGGAATATGGCATGGGGCCGTTGTCCCGCTATCCGGTGATCGGGGCATCTGGGGCCATTGCCGGGATCTTGGGGGGCTATTTGTTGCTGTTTCCCAAGGCCCGCGTGGATGTCATCATCATCTTTATCATCTTTTTCAAGACCTTTCCGCTGCCAGCATGGTCGGTGCTGGGGCTGTGGATTGTCTTGCAGGTCTATTCCGGAGCGACGGGCCAGAATGATGGCGTGGCCTATTGGGAACATATCGGTGGTTTTATTGGGGGGGCGGCGCTGGCGTTGCCGCTGTGGAGACGCCGCAAAGCAACGCCTGCACGACCAGAGGAGCCCGTTACGGCAAAATCCACAATTCCTGCGGTCAACCGGCGCGACTGACGCCTGCCAATGGCCGCACTGGGCCGTTGAACAAGTGTCGGTCGAGTGCGCCTGATCCAAACCGGATCAAGCGCCGCGAATGGCCTTGGCGAACGGGCCGAACAGACCGTCGTTGCCGCAGATCACGGAACCGGAGGCCAAGATGTCGGCACCTTCGCGGATCGGTTCAACAGTACCGCCTGCTTCGCGAACGAGGATAAGACCAGCAGCAATGTCCCACGGCTTCATCTCCCGCTCCCAATAGCCGTCGTAGCGGCCTGCGGCGACATAGGCGAGGTCGAGCGCCGCTGCCCCCCAGCGCCGGACCCCGGCACAGATTGGCATCAGGCGGGCAAGATCGCCGACCGTGGCGGGAAGTGTACTTTTCGCGCCAAAGGGGATGCCGGTGGCAAAGACACCCTCAAGCATGGTGCGGCGACCGGACACCCGCAGGCGGCGGTCATTCATCCAGGCACCTGCGCCTTTTTCGGCCCAGAACATCTCGTCCTTGGCGGCATCAAAGATGACGCCGGCAACGATCTCGCCCTTATGCTCCAGCGCGATCGACACGGCCCAATGCGGCAGACCGTGCAAAAAATTGGTTGTGCCGTCCAGCGGGTCAACGATCCAGCGGCGGGTCGGGTCGGCGCCGATTTCGGCCGTGCTTTCCTCGCCCACCCAGCCATAGGTCGGGCGGGCACCCATTAGATCGGCCTTGATCAGCTTTTCCGCCTCGATATCGGCTTTGGAGACGAAATAGCCGGGACCCATGGAGGAAACCTGCAGGATTTCAACCTCGCGGAAGTCCTTGACGAGGGAACGACCAGCCTTGCGGGCGGCCTTGATCATCAGGTTGAGGTTGGCACTGCCTTGCATGGCTCTCTCCGCTTCGGTTCAGGTCGGGGGTACTACACGGGGTGGGGTGCGAAGGAAAGGGCGCATCAGGGGGCGCCGTTGGGGCGATTGGTGCAATTATGGAAAAAGATTGGCAAGATTATGGCAAATTCACAAACGCAGGCGATCGGGATAGGTTGGCTGACACCAGAAGGAGAACCGCATGCAAAGTACAGACCGCCGGATAGCCGAATGTCGCCGCGATCTGGGCGACATGACCGTGATGTGGCGCGCCGTTGCCGGGCGGTCTGCGCCGCGTGCGCGGGTCGACGCCGAGGCGCAGGTGTTCAACCAGATGGTGGTGGCGCTGCATGCCCGGTTTGGCGAGGGCATGCGGGGTGGGGTCGCGGTGGAGGTTCGGCTGCTGGCCGAGGGGGTTCGGGCGGGGGGCCGCTTTCCCGAGGCCGGGCCAGGTTGGAAGGTGGATCAGTCGGTCACCGGCTACCGCGCAGGTGACCGGATCGCGCTGAGCGAGGCGGTTTTTTCGCGGTTGAGCGAGGTGTTTTTGGACGGCGTTGCCCGGATGGCCGAGGTTTGAGTGGCCGGGCAGCGCGACCTTGATCGTCCGTTTCGCAAATGATGGCTTTCATTCGTCGCCCGGCAGCGCATGTTTGGATGTGCGAGAGGCGAGGAAAGTCGGGAGGCACATGGGGTTGAACCGATCTGCAGGGCACTGCAGTTGGCCCCTGCCACCGATTATGACCGGTTTGCCGTAGCGGGTGATCCTGACCGGGCATCGGCACGGGCCAAGTCCGATGCCGCCCTGAGCGTCATGTTCAACGGGGCCTGGGCGGACAACCGCAAACTCTATGGCGCAGGCAAGTTCTGTCGATGAAATATACCGAGAGGCCCGCACAAGTTGAGATTGATCTGTCAGTTGAAACCGCTGGTGATGCCTACGACAACGCCCACGCTGAATGTGTCATCGGCCTGTTCAAAACTAATGTATTCAATCAGATCGGCCCATGGAAATCGATGCGTGAAGTTGTGTGGGAAACGCTGAAATGGCCGTTCGGTGATGCAAGCATCACCTAACGGCCAGCAGGTCGATTGGTATAACAACCGCCGCCTGCTCGGCCCCATCGGATAGATCCCACCCGCAGAAGCACAGGAGGCGTTCCATGCAAACCCGAACACACTCGATCTGGTCGCCTACTCATTGAATAAATCACCCTCCGGCAAATCTGGGGCGGTTCAGTCGGGGCCAGCAATGGCAGGTGCAGAACGCCGGGCAACCGGATCATTGTTTCGGTCGTATCCGGATCTTGGCGACCCTGAAATCGGTCGGCATCTGGATCCTGAGGGCGCTTGGCCATAAGGACGCCGCGCGGAAACGGTCAACCTCCGACAGCACCTTTGCTGACAATTGGGAGGTCATCTATCACCAGTCGGAACTGCAAAAAAAGCGGGATCCTGCACCTGGATGAGGCCCATGACCTTTATCAAAACGCCAACATCCTGCAGCGCATCTCGATCATCACCACGCTGAAAACGCTGATGCAAAACAACCCGTGGCCAGTTCGTCTGGTGTTGTCAGGAACTGAGAACCTTGATGCCCCGCTCAACGACGACCAGCAATTCGGTCGCCGTCTTGCCGTGTTCAGGATAGTGCCCCTGAACTATGCGGCGGACCGCAAGATGATCTGTGAAATCGTAGCGCACTTTACCAAGGAGGCTGGGTTTACCTCGGATCTCGGCGACGAAAGCGGCTCTATCCGGGGGCTGATCGTTGGCGCTGTCGGACGCAAGGACAGAGGGATTGACGTGGTCATCGGGGCCGCAATTTTGAATGGTGCGCGCCACGTTACTGTGCCGCATTTCGTTGCAGCCTACCACCGCCGGATATATTGTGATGTAAGCAAAAATCCGTTTCTAGCTGAGGAATGGCGCGTGATCGACGCGAGAAAGGTGCTGTCCCGTGACGGCAAAGCCAAGCATTTGGCCCCAGTCAAAGAACCTGCGTTCAAGCAGAAGCAAGTGGAAGAGGACTGACCCCCTTACGCCATAAAATCACAGTACCAGGCTTGGGATTTCTTTCCTGGGTCTTTTGATTTTGCGATGCAAACCGACGATTTGGGGCTGAAATCGAAGAATTTATTGCGGAGGCGTGGGGTGGCAATTACGGTAGATTTAGAGCAGAGTGTCAAAGCATATTTACTGCAAACTATTGATATATAATAGTATTAGACTATCTTTCGAAAGGCAGGCGGTGGGGGCCGATCATATTCGAACCGCACGCCTGCGCAGGATCGACAGTGACAAGGCAAGCGCAGCTGCGGTCATGACAAAGCCAAAAACGGCATAAGTGGCAAAGCCGGTACGGATGCCCCATTCATCGGCCAGCGCGGACATCAGGAAGGGGAACGCAAAGGCCCCGATGCCGCCACCTGTGGCAGCAAAGCCGATCGCCTGACTTTGGGCATGGGGAAAGCAGTTGCCCAGAAGGGTGATCACAACCGGATAGAAAATCGAGGACCCAAGCCCGGCCAAAAGGACGCAAGCCATCCCCAGCGGCACGGTCAGCGGCCCCTGAGCCAGAAACCCCAAGAGGCTGAGGCCCCCAATAGCCACAGCCGCCAGCCCGGAAAAGCCAACCAGCATCAGGTCCTGCCGTTGCCCATGGTAAAGGAGCGGCACCCCAAAGCGGCCCGCCAAAAGCCCCGCCCAAAACAGCGAAACCAAAAGAGCGCTTTGCCCGACCGGATAGTTGAACACGGCCACAAAATATTCAGCCACCCAGTTTGACACGCCCAATTCGACGCCAACATAGAAAAAGAGCGAGAGGAAGGCGAGGTAGTAGGCGGGATGCGCCGACAGGCGTTGCGGGGCGGCGTCGGGGGTAACCTCGTCCGGGGGCAGGGTCATTGGCAGGGCAACGAACAGGGCGGCAAGGGCGGCAAAGACCATCGCCATGCCGTGATATACCGTGATCCAGTCAAACCCCAGCGCCAGCAGGCCCGCCAGTGCCAAGGGCCCAAGGATCGCCCCCACCGCAAAGGCGCCGTGCATCAGGTTCATCGGGCGGCCTGACTTGGCGGTATCAAGGCGCAGGGTGGTCCAGTTCACCGTAATCTCGACAAAGCCTTGACCCATGCCGATCAGGGCACTGAGGGCCACATTGGTCAGGGGATCTGGTGTGGAGGCAAAGAACGTCAGCCCCAGACCCGACACCAAAAGGCCCGACAGGATAGTGCGCTTTGGTCCGATGTATTTGATGGCGTAGCCGCCGACGAAGGTGAAGCTGAAATAGGCCACCATATTGGCGGCCAGAACCACACCTGCCACAAAATAGCTCCAGCCGAACGCGGACAGGATTTTGGGCAGGGCGGCACCGATGACGGTCATCGACATGCCAAAGATGGTGAACACGGCAAAGAGGGCCAGAAACACCCGGCGGTGGCTTGGGTCAACGAGGGGCATAGGGGGGACCTGAGGTTGTGCGCGTGCAACCGCCGTCTTAGGTGGTTTGGCGCGCAATGACCATCAGGGTTTTGGGACCATCAGGGTTTTAACCTGCCAATGGCCAGATAGATGAAATTGTCGCTGGGAAGGTAAGACCCGCCGGCCACCAGAACCTCGGTATCGGAAATCGGTTCGATGGCCGGGAAAACCGACTGGTCCATGCCAAAGGGCAATTCCTGCGGACGGAAGTTGCGCGCCTGTTTGTCGCCCACCCAGACTCGGATGATTTGCGGGGTCTGGCTGGCCATGACATAGCGGCCATCTGGCAGCGCGGCGACATAGGGCGCCTTGGAAAACTCGAGGTCCTGCGGAGCCCAGACATTGGCCTTGTCAGAGGGGTAGACGTTGTCATCCTGCGCGCCGTCGTAGTCGGCGCTGGTCCATGGGCCCTGAAACTGGGGGCCAGCCCAATCCCAATCGCCGGGGTCATTGGCGATGATCAGGGGGCTATCGACCTTGCCCAGCACCTCGACCACGAAACCCACACGGTTGTCTGGCAAAAGAAACGGTTGTGGCATGCCGCCGCCGCTGGCGTCGGTCGGGTCCATCTTGGGCCCTTCGCGGTAGTCGCGATGGATGATCGCCCCGGTAAAGCGTTCAGGATTGCGGTCACCCCATGTCGCCCCGCCATCATAGGACGCGACAAAGGCCACGGCGCGGCCAAAATCAACACGGCGGCTGGCCTTTTTGGCGGGGGTTTTGGTGTCAATCACGCGCTGGGTGAAGAACAGGTAGATGTCTTTCAGACCATCGCCGTTCAGGTCGTTGGGCACCTCGACCGGGCGGCCTTCCCAGTTGGCACCTTGAAATGCCTCGGTCGGCTGGCCCCAGGTGCGGCCAGCATCGGACGAATACTTGACATCCATATAGAAATCCTTGCCCAGATTGGTGCCGCGCACCCGGCGCTGCATCGCCATCAACAGGCGGCCATCGGACAGTTCGATGATGTTGCAGCTGGCATAGTCCCATTCGGGCGTTGCCTTGTTCACCGCGGTGGGTTCGCCCCAGGTTCGGCCCTGATCGGAGGAGCGGTACATCATGAAATCGCCGCCATCGAGTTCGGTCTGATAGGTCAGCAATATGTCGCCCGCATCGGGCCCCTGGGTCAGTTTCAGGATGCGGGGATAGCGGCCCATGGCACCGCCGGGCGGGTTGAGCGTGATCTGGTCGCCCCAGATGATGTCATGCGATGCGGGCACATCGGCGATGTCCTTGGTGCGGGCCAGACCGGGGGCCGGGACAAGGGTGGCCAGGCACAAGGCCACGGCAATTGCGGGCTGTCGCAGGACAAACATGACAAAACTCCTCACTCGTGACGCGGAAACGGCGCAGAAATCAGGCGCGGCGCAGGCGGATCACCACATCGACGCGGGAAACCTGCATGCCATCCGGCGCGGCGGGCAGGCCGGAAATCACCACCTCGTCCGCTGGGGCGTCGGTCAGGGTGTGGCTGTCTTCCCAATAGAAATGGGGGTGGTCGTCCATGCGGGTGTCGAAATAGCTGCGCGCACCGTCCACGACGACCTCGTTGATGAGGCCGGCATCCACAAAGGCGCGCAGGGTGTTGTAGACAGTGGCAAGGCTGACCCGGTCGCCCGAGGCGGTTGACAGGGCATAAAGGCTTTCGGCCGTGACATGCCGGTTTTCGCCGTCGCCCACCAGCAGCGTGGCCAAAGATAGCCGCTGCCGCGTGGGCCGCAGGTTGCCCCGGGCCAGCCATGCCGTCACCAAGCTTTGGGTGCCTGTCGTCATCGGTAAACCTTTGTGGCGTCTTGACGTATCATATCGTTGTTTGGCCTATCAGAACAAGGCTGTTAAGCGCGGGTGGCGCGCAGCAGGGTGAAACCCGCCACGGCAGCCACTGTTGAGGCCAAAAGCACCCCCAGACGCACCGCATCCATCTGCGGCCCGTCGCTGAAGCTGAGGCCGCCGATGAATAGCGACATGGTAAAGCCGATGCCGGCCAGCAGGGCCACGCCCGCCATCTGAGGCCATGTTGCGCCATCGGGTAATGACGCGAGCCCCGAGCGGACCATGCCCCAGGTTGCCAGCATGACGCCCACAAACTTGCCCACTAAAAG
>JANNAF010000164.1:0-2864 GCA_031384005.1 Rhodobacterales bacterium
GGCTCGTCCCACGTCACCCTAGAGATGCCCTATGAGGAATATGACCGCCTGAAAGGCGGCATGAACGCCTATGCCACCCCGGTTTCAGACATCGGTATGATTTTCCTGAATGATATCGACGTGATGGCCGATCCCAACGTCCGCCGCGCCGCCGTCGCCGCGATTGACAAACAGGCAATCATCGACCGTCTGCTGTCGGGTTACGGCGTCAAGATCGACACGCTGCAGACGCCGCAATACGATGCCTATGACGCCTCGATCACCACCACCTACGACCCTGATGCCGCTGTCGCCGCCCTCGCCGCGTCGGGCTATTCGGTGGACAACCCCGTCAAGTTCAAGATCCAGACGACCAAGGGTTTCAAACCCAAGGATTACGAAATGATCCAGGCCATCGTCGGCCTGTGGCGCAAGGTGGGCATCGATGCCGAGATCGAGGTCTATGAAATCGCAAAGCACTATGAACTGCGCGCCGCCGACCAGCTTGCCCCCGCCGCTTTTTATAACTGGGGCAATTCGGTGGGCGACCCCACCACGTCCACCGGTTTTGCCATGTTCGGCCCCAGCCCCCATTCGGTCTGGGATGGCGAGGATCTGATCGGCATGATCGGTCCCCTGTGGGGCGAGGCGGACGAGGCCAAGCGGATTGCCGGTTGGAAGGCGGTCGACAAATACGTCGCCGACAATGCGCTGGTGATCCCACTGCTGCAATATGTCCAGCCGGTTTTGGCGGTCAAAGGTGTGGTGGTGACGCCCCATGCGTCGGGCGCCTTGTTGCCGCATCTGATGAAGCGGGCCTAAGAAGACTGGGGGGATTTCACATCCCCCCAGACCCCCCAGTGGGATATTTATGGACAGATGAAATGGGGTGAAGATGGGCCTGTTCAGGACCGTGATCTTGCGGCTTGTGACGACGGCGGTGACCCTGTTGGGCGTCGCCGTGATCGTTTTTGTCGTGATCAGGGTGGTGCCCGGCAACCCGATTGCGATGATGCTGCCCCCAGGTGCGACCGAGGCGGATATCGCCCGTCTGACCGCGCTTTATGGCTTGGACAAATCAATTCCCCGGCAGTTTCTGATCTGGGGGGCGGGGGTTTTGCAGGGCGACTTTGGCACCTCGATCACGGCGCGCCAGCCGGTTCTGGCCATGGTGCTGGCCCGCCTTCCTGCGACGTTGGAATTGTCGATCATGGCCTTGTTGATGGCCGTTCTGGCCGGCGGGGTCGCCGCCCTGACCGGCACCCGCCTGCGCGAAACGCGGGTCGAGGCGGGTATCGACATTGCCGGGGGCATGGCCCTGTCGGTGCCCGATTTTCTGTGGGGGTTGGTCCTGATCCTGGCCTTTGGTGTGGCGATACCGATCTTTCACATCTCGGGCCGGGTGACGCCTGCACTGGATCTGCCCTTTGTCACCAATTTCTACTTGTTTGAAAGCCTGATCCGCCTGCGGTTCGACCTGACCCTTGACCTTGTCTCGCACATGTTTTTGCCGGCCTTGTCGCTGGCCATCCCGCTTGCCGCCATCATCGCGCAGTTGCTGAAGCAAAGCCTCAAGGAAACCATACATCTGGATTATGTCACCCTGGCCCGCACCATGGGTTATTCCGAGGGCCGGGTGATCTGGCGCGAGGCGCTGCCGAATGCGGTTCTGCCGACCCTGACCCTGGTCGGTGTGCAGTTCACCTTTCTGATCGGCGGCACCGTGATCATCGAGCGGGTGTTTTCCTATGAGGGTTTGGGCAATATGGCGATCGACGCCGTGATCAACCGCGATTTGCCGTTGATCCAAGGTATCGTGATCCTGTTTGCGGTGCTGTTCACGGCGGTCAATCTGGTGGTTGATCTGATGTATGCCGCCTTCAATCCGCGGCTGCGCCATGGCTGACGGACGCGCACAGATCAGACGCAGGGCCGGCTTGCGGCTTTGGCTGTCGGCGGGGTGGTTGATCCTGCTGGTGCTGGTGGCCGTTTTCGCGCCCCTGCTGGCCCCCAAGGACCCCTTGGAACAGGACCTGTTTGCAGGCCGCCTGCCACCGTACTGGGTGTCGGGTGGCACCTATCTGGGCACCGACAGTCTGGGCCGCGATGTCCTGAGCCGTATCCTTTATGGCACCCGCATCGCGCTGACCGTGGCTGTGGTGTCGGGCGTCATTACCTGCATCATCGGGGCAGGTCTGGGTCTGCTCGCCGGGTTCTGGCGCGGCTGGGTCGACATTGTGGTGTCGCGGTTCATCGACATCTGGATGGCTTTCCCGCCCGTCCTGTTCTCTATTTTGTTGATCGCTGTCATCGGGCCGGGGCTGTCCTCCATCATCATTGCCATCGTCGTCATCGACTGGACCCGCTTTGCCCGCGTCGTGCGGGCCGAGGCGATGGCACAGGGTGCGATGGATTATGTCGCCTCCGCCCGCGTGGCGGGCCGGGGCCGCATGGGCACGATGTGGCGCGAAATCCTGCCCAACGTCCTGCCGATCATCGTGGTTCTGCTGACGCTGGAAATGGGCATCGCCGTGATCGTCGAGGCGATCTTGTCCTTTGTGAACCTGTCCATCTCGACCGACGACCCCACTTGGGGTGGCATGATATCCGAGGGGCGCGCGTCCATCCATCAGGCATGGTGGGTGCTGGTCTTTCCGCTGATCACGCTGTTCCTGACCGTCTTGTCCTTCAGCCAGTTGGGCGAGGGGTTGAAGAACCGTTTCGATCCGGTGCTGCGGTGACCTATCTGTCGGTGCAAAATCTGTCGGTGCGGATCCGGGGCGGTGGGCCCCTGTTGCGGTCGGTAGCGCTGGATGTGGCGGCAGGTCATGTCCACGGGCTGGTCGGGGAAAGCGGCGCGGGCAAATCGATGATCGGCCGCGCCA
>JANNAF010000184.1:0-15951 GCA_031384005.1 Rhodobacterales bacterium
GGTGAGACTGTCAAAGTGCAGGTCATCAAGATCAACAAGGAAACCCACCGTATTTCGCTGGGCATGAAGCAGCTGCAATCCGATCCGTGGGATGCTGTTGAGAAGGACTATGCCATCGGCACAGTCCACAAGGGCCGCGTCACCAACATCACCGATTACGGCGCCTTTGTGGAGCTGGAAGCGGGCGTTGAGGGTCTGGTTCACGTCAGCGAAATGTCGTGGACCAAGAAGAACGTCCATCCCGGCAAGATCGTTTCGACCTCTCAGGAAGTCGAAGTCATGGTGCTGGAAATTGACAGCGCCAAGCGTCGTGTTTCCTTGGGCCTCAAGCAGACCCAGCGCAACCCGTGGGAGGTTTTTGCAGAAACCCACCCGGTCGGCACCGCGATTGAAGGCGAAGTCAAGAACATCACCGAATTCGGTCTGTTCGTTGGCCTTGATAACGACATCGACGGCATGGTTCACCTGTCTGACCTGTCCTGGGATCAGCGCGGCGAAGACGTCATTCAGAACTACCGCAAGGGCGACACGGTCAAGGCCGCTGTCACCGAAGTGGATGTCGAGAAAGAGCGTATCTCGCTGTCGGTCAAAGCCCTGGGCGATGACACCTTTACCGACGCTGTGGATGGCGTAAAGCGCGGCGGTATCATCACCGTCACCGTTTCGGCCATCGAAGAAGGCGGCGTGGAAGTGGATTACAACGGCACCAAGTCGTTCATCCGCCGCAGCGACCTGTCGCGTGACCGTGCCGACCAGCGCCCCGAGCGTTTCCAGGTCGGTGACCACATCGACGTCCGCGTGACCAACATCGACCCCAAGACCCGCAAACTGGGTCTGTCGATCAAGGCGCGCGAGATCGCAGAAGAGAAAGAAGCTGTCGAACAATACGGCTCGTCCGATTCGGGCGCGTCCTTGGGCGACATCCTTGGCGCGGCGCTGAAAGGCGATCGCAGCTAAGAAAGCTGTTCGCGGTAACAGAAGGCCCCTTCGCAAGGAGGGGCCTTTTGCGTTTGAGACTGTTTTTGCAGATCAATTTCATTTGTGCGGAGCAGAATATTGCCTATAGTCCGTTAAGACTTGAACAGTGGCGACCTAACGGACCGGTACAGGGACGGGCGACCACGAGGGGGGATAAGCACGATGATCCGTTCGGAACTGATCCAGAAGATTGCGGATGAGAACCCGCACCTGACGCAAAAGCATGTCGAAAAGATCGTCAGCACCGTGTTTGACGAGATCATCGAAGCTTTGGCCAAGGGTGACCGCGTCGAGTTGCGCGGCTTTGGCGCGTTTTCGGTCAAGGGGCGCGATGCGCGTGTCGGCCGCAACCCACGGACGGGCGAGGCGGTTCAGGTCGACGACAAAAAGGTTCCGTTCTTCAAGACCGGTAAGCTTTTGCGCGACCGGTTGAACGGCAAATAACCAGACGGCTTGCGCGCGGCGTGTTCAACCCCGATAAAGGGGTGAACCCTGTTGTGAAGGCTGACGCCCATGATACGCGCCCTGCGCATTGCCTTGATCGTTTTGTTGATGATTGCGCTGTTGATCGTGGCTTCGGCCAACCGATCGCTGGTGATGCTGCAATTGTTGCCGGACAGTTTCGCCGCGTTGTTTCAGGTCAACCAGCAGATCGAGGTGCCGGTGTTTTTGGTGCTGTTTCTGGGCATCGTGATAGGGTTGCTGATCGGTTTTGTCTGGGAGTGGCTGCGCGAATATAAACACCGCCGCGTTGCCAGCACCAAGACCCGTGAAGTCAGCAAGCTGGAGCGCGAGTTGGCGGCGATGCGGGATCAGACCTCTTTACCGCAAGATGATGTGCTCGCCTTGTTGAGCAAACCCAAGGCGCGCTGATGGCACAGGTCAAGATATGTGGTCTGCGGTCGGTGGCCGATGTCGAGGCTGTTGCGGCGGCAGGTGCGGCGTGGTTCGGGCTGAACTTTTTCCCGCCCTCACCCCGGTTCCTGGGCCTTGAACTTGCCCGTGAACTGGCAATTGCGGCCCCGGTTGGTCTGGCAAAGGTTGCGCTGACTGTTGATGCCGATGAGGCCACGCTGGATGCCATCGTCGAGGCGATGCCGCTGGATATGTTGCAACTGCATGGCCACGAGACACCCGAGAAGGTTTCCGCTGTGCGCGCCCGTTATGGCTTGCCCGTGATGAAGGTCATGGGGGTGCGGGACGAGGGGGATCTGGCCGGGTTGATGGACTATTCCACCGTAGCCGACATGATCATGATTGATGCCAAGCCGCCAAAGGGAGCGGTTTTGCCCGGCGGCAATGGCGTTCCATTTGACTGGCGGTTGGTGGCACAGCGCCGCTGGCTGCGGCCGTGGATGCTGGCCGGGGGATTGACGGCGGACAATGTGGCCGAGGCGATCCGGCTGACCAATGCGCGGGCGGTCGATGTGGCCTCGGGCGTCGAGTCGGTGCCTGCGATCAAGGACTACGCCATGGTTGCCAATTTCATTGCGGCCGCAGGTTTGCACAACGGCTGAGCCGGCGGCGGGGTGAACCCCGCCCTACACCTGATGACGCCCCTTTCCTTGGGCGGTTCAGGGCGCTACATCGGACCAGACAAGCAGGAGGGCGCAGCATGGCCAAGGACAACCCGAATTCCTTTATGACCGGACCGGATGAGCAGGGTCGTTTCGGCCAGTTTGGTGGGCGGTTCGTGTCTGAGACACTGATGCCCCTGATACTGGAGTTGGAAGAGCGGTACGAGTTCGCCAAGACCGACCCGACATTCTGGGCCGAGATGGATTGGCTTTGGAAGCATTATGTCGGCCGGCCTAGCCCGTTGTATTTCGCCGAACGTCTGACGAACCACTTGGGCGGCGCCAAGATCTATATGAAGCGCGACGAGTTGAACCACACCGGTGCGCACAAGATCAACAACGTGTTGGGTCAGATCATTCTGGCGCGCCGCATGGGCAAGACACGGATCATCGCGGAAACTGGGGCGGGACAGCATGGCGTGGCAACGGCCACTGTCTGCGCCAAATTCGGGCTGCAATGCGTGGTTTACATGGGCGCGCATGATGTCGAACGGCAGGCCCCCAACGTGTTTCGCATGCGTCTGCTGGGGGCCGAGGTGATCCCGGTGACCTCGGGCCGTGGCACGCTGAAGGATGCGATGAACGACGCCCTGCGCGATTGGGTCACCAATGTACGCGACACATTTTACTGCATCGGCACGGTTGCCGGTCCGCATCCCTATCCGGCCATGGTTCGGGATTTTCAGTCGATCATCGGCAAAGAGGTCCGTTGGCAGTTGGCCGAACAGGAAGGTGAAGGGCGTCTGCCTGACACCATCATCGCGGCCATTGGTGGTGGGTCAAATGCGATGGGATTGTTCTATCCCTTTCTTGATGATCCGACGGTCAACATCATTGGGGTGGAGGCGGGCGGCAAAGGTGTGGATGACCGCATGCAGCACTGCGCCAGTTTGACCGGCGGTCGCCCTGGCGTCCTGCACGGCAACCGCACCTATCTGCTGCAGGATCCGGATGGTCAGATCCTGGAAGGGTTTTCGATTTCGGCAGGGCTTGATTATCCCGGTATTGGCCCAGAACATTCGTGGCTGCACGATATGGGTCGCGTCAAATATGTCAGCATCACCGATGCCGAAGCGTTGGAGGCGTTCCAACTGTCGTGCAAGCTGGAGGGGATCATCCCGGCGCTGGAGCCGTCACACGCGTTGGCGCATGTCATGAAGATCGCGCCAGAACTGCCGCCCGAGCATATCGTCGTGATGAACATGTGTGGACGCGGCGACAAGGACATTTTTACGGTGGCCAAGCATCTGGGTTTTGACATGAAGGTCTGACCAGACCGATGCCCGCCCACTGTCTAACGCTGCGGCAAATGCTGACAGGTTCAAGGAGGCAGCTTTGCGGTCAGACTGCACACGGGTGGCATTCAAATTGCCGATCGCGGACGCGAACTGTGTAGCGAATCAGTCAAGTAAACTTTGCCCACAGGCTTGACTATCTATCTATTGTCACATCTTCTTGCGAAATCACCCGCATCCGATAGGCTGAGGGTTAAAAAAGTGGCTGCGCAAAGATGGCCACAAGGGGATGCTGATGAAGAAACTGCTGTTGGCAGTCACACTACTGGTCGGTTTCACGCAGGCAAGTCTTGCAGGCACCGTCGAGCAGCAACTGATCAACAGCCTAAGGGCCCAAGGCTATATTGTGCTGGAGCAAAGCTACACTTTTTTGGGCCGCTTGCGGATCTTGGCCGTGAATGGGACCCTTCAACGGGAAATCGTGGTTAACCCAGGCACCGGTGAAATCCTGCGCGATACGGCCGTGTCGTTGTCGCACAACAGTGCAGACGAAACGGCGGTGCCGAATCTGACGATCGATTCTGGGTTGCCGGCTACAGTTCCGCCGGTCGAACCGGAGGTCGTCAATCCCGAACCCATGGCCGAAAGCAGTGTGGGCGAAAGCCCAGTGAACGATGTGGACGACGTCGAAGCCCCCTATGTCAAAGAACCCGATAGCGGCGCCGGATCGCCCGACTATCCAGCTGGGGCAGATTTCGCGGTCACAGAGTCGGATCAGCCGCAAGGGGACCCGACACTGGAACCAAGCGCGCCTTAGCCCGACCTGCAATTGCGTTGAAAGAGCCGGGTACGATGCCGGTGCTGGTCTGCACATGGTGGGATCGGCATTTGTGCACCCAAACTGTGATGATGCGCCATGGCAGGGCGACAAAGGCCATTGAGGCCTGCTTGTCGCCAGAACCTGCCTGCCGGAGCCAAAAAACGCTGGCCAGTCCGCCGACTATGGTCTGACCTTGGTCCTAAACTCAGGTTTAGAGGGTCATAGGCCAGGTTTATGACCCCCTTGCTAAACCTCAGATCAATTTTAGTTCGGCGCGGCTCAGTCAATGTTGGTCACATCGCAGCAATGCGGCACACGATCCAAACGACCCGAGCCTGCAACAGACACACTGCATCCAGATTGTCCCCTTTCCGATCTGTGATGCGCTGAGTTGACCAAACGAGTTTGTTGCCTGCCGGTTTCGCCGATCATCCCCCGCGCCGGGTTATCCCGTCCGGCGCGGCACTGGTGAAATCAGCAAAAGGTTCGGGTCGGGCGGAATGGGCATCCTGCCTGCCGGGCCGCGCAACAAAGGACGCTGACATGAAACGATTGATGCTTCTCTCCTCCGCGCTGATTTTTGCCGCCAGCATGTCTTATGCCGCTGTCACGGCCAATGAGCTGGTTTTGGCTTACCAGGCCCAAGGTTATACCCGGGTCGAGGTGAAAACCGGTCTGACGCAGATCAAGGTCGAGGCGGTCAAGGGTACGACCAAAGTGGAAGTGATTTATGACACCGCAACGGGCGCGATGCTGAAACAGGAAACCGGTCGTGCGCAAAGAGGGGATCGTGGCATCGGGGTCGAGATGTCCACCGAGGCACATGACTTTTTGGGTGGTGGTCGTGATGACGACAGCAATGACGACGACGACAGCATGGACAACGATGATCATGGCGATGATCATGACGACGATCATGATGATGACCACGACGACGACAATGCTGATCACGATGACGATGACAGCCAAGGGCGTGGCCGCGGCCGTGGCCGGTCAGGCGATGACGACTGATGCCACGGGCCCAATACCACACCCAAGCCAACAGCGCGGGGTTTCCTGCGCTGCTGCATCTTGCCATAGGTCTTGGCAATGGGCTTGCCCTGCAACGGCCCATGACCGATAATCCACATGTTGCACCGGTTGCATCCGGAGAGTGAAATGAACCGCAGAACCCTACTTTCGGCCCTTTTGGCATCTGCAACCCTGATCGTATCGACCGGCGCGGTCGCGGCCGCCTCTTATACCGAGGATGTCGTGGCACAGCTGGTCAATCTGGGATTTTCGGATATCACGGCTGAGACGACCTTGTTGGGCCGGGTCAAGATCATGGCATGGCGGGCCGATGGCCAGCGTGAGGTGATCATCAACCCCCGCACAGGTGAAATCCTGCGCGATACCTGGACCCCGAACGGCATTGGTGCGCCCAGAACGGTGCTGAATGACGTTGAGGATGACGATAACAGCGGCTCGGGATCGGGTGGTGATGGTGACAACAGTGGTTCGGGTAGGGACGACGACAGCGACAGCAGCGGGTCGGGAAGCGGTCGTGACGATGAAGAGGACAACAGCGGGTCCGGCAGCGGTGACGACCGCAATGACCGAGACGCCGAACGGGACAAGAACCGACGCGACTGAGTAAGTCTGGCCTGCGCGGTCAGGGTGCAGGTCGGCAAGGCAAGAGTTCAGACGGGGGGGCCTTTGGGCAGACAGGCAGTCTTTGCGGCGTTGTTTCTGGGGCAAGCCCTGTGTGCAATCGTCTTTGTGTCGGATGTGTTTTCGTCCATTTTTGGGTTGGAATCCTCTGCTCTCAGTTGGGAGATGCGGGAGCTTTTGGAGATTTCGGCGGCGTTCGGCCTGGTCGCGGGGGCCGTTTTGGGCGGATTTTCGATGCGGCGCATGATCATTGACCGCAATCTGGCACAAGAGCGGTTGCGCCGCGCGTCGGGTGCGTTTCTGGACCTGCTTGAGGAACGGTTTGCTGAATGGGGTTTGACACCGGCAGAACGTGACGTGGCGCTGTTCGCTATCAAGGGCCTGTCCACGGCCGAGATTTCTGTTTTGCGCGCGACCTCTGAAGGGACTGTCAAGGCGCAGACCAATGCGATTTATCGCAAGGCGGGCGTCAGTGGGCGGTCGCAACTGCTGAGCCTGTTCATCGACGACCTGATGCGGGACGACGGTGCAGTCCGTGTTGCGGCGCGGACGGAGGGGACTGCGGCCTGAGCCGCGCGGTCTGCCCGGTCGATCAAGGTGTTTGTGCGCCGGTGCGGTTGAGGCTGATGGAATAGACGCTGGTTGTAGCCGTGATGAACAACTGCTGCTTGGCGCGCCCGCCAAAGCACAGGTTTGACACGATTTCCGGGACAAGGATCTTGCCCAAAAGGGTGCCATCCGGCGCAATGCAATGGACCCCGTCACCAGCCGAGGACCACAGGTTGCCATCGCTGTCCGCCCGGATGCCGTCCGCGCAGCCCGGGGTGATGGTGTGAAAGACGTGGCTCCCGGTCGGGCGACCGCTGGTCATGTCGAACACGCGGATATGCTGCGGGTCTGAATGATACATCCGACCGGTGTCGGCCACGTAAAGCCGGGTCTCATCCGGGGAAAAGCACAAGCCGTTCGGGCAATTGAAATCAGTCAACACAGCCTCGATCGTGCCATCGGGGTCGATGCGGTAGACATGGCACGGCAGGTCTTGAGGGGATTTGTGGCCTTCGTAGTTGGTCATGATCCCGTAATGCGGGTCGGTGAACCAGATCGAACCGTCCGATTTCACCACGACATCATTGGGCGAGTTCAGGGGTTTTCCGTCGAAACGGTTGGCCAGAACCGTGATGGTGCCATCCCATTCGGTCCGGGTTACCCGTCTGCCGCCATGTTCGCACGACACCAGCCGCCCCTGTCTGTCGCGGGTGTGGCCGTTCGTAAAACCCGCAGGGGCGCGGTAGGTGGACAGGCCGGTATCGGGCGACCAGCGCAGAATCTTGTTGTTCGGGATATCGGAAAACAACAGGCACCCGGCATCCCCCATCCACACCGGCCCCTCGACCCAATCAAAGCCTGTCACCAGTTTCTTGAGCGGGGCGTTGAACATCACATAGCGGTTGAAACGGGGATCGTGGGTTTCGAACATGGGGTGGTCCTTGGGGCGCGGGGGATTGAGACAGGAGTATCAGAAATCAGCCTTTTGGACAGGGGAATGAGGGTGCCGGGGTAATTTCAGGGGCGGACAAGAGTGTCCGCGCGCGGACACTTTTGAAAGTTGTTTTAAATCAGTAGGTTGACTATTTTCGTTAACCAAGCA
Organism: Rhodobacterales bacterium; assembly: GCA_031384005.1. Lineage (GTDB taxonomy): Bacteria > Pseudomonadota > Alphaproteobacteria > Rhodobacterales > Rhodobacteraceae > Stagnihabitans. Next base: position 7,915 of record JANNAF010000184.1, read on the forward strand.
GAAAGGTTTCGATCAGGGTTCGTCCCCGATCACTTCGTCCGCGGCGGACACCCCGATGACGTTGTACAGCAATGCCGCAACCCCCAAAGCCAACGCTATTCCAATGCCGAATTTGACCATCATTGCGTGTTCATGCGCCGCGGCCCGTTCCTGTTCCAACGCCAGTTCGGCCTTTTTGGCGCGGTCGGCAGTCTCAAGCGCGCGGTAATAGGCGTTCCCGTATTTTTCGAACATGGCCGCGTCGTATTCCGCCTGCGACGTGTTCAGGATGTCGCGCGCGCGGGCAGCGACGTCGGCGGCATTGACCCCGCTGCCGGGTGGAAGATATCCGGCTGCATTGCCAAGGTTGGGCGCCCGCGCATCGGCGCGCCCGGAAGCCGGGTCAACCCGCCACCACAGGTTGGTCGCCATCGCGGGATTGGCCACCGTCACATAGCCGCGCGTCCGGTCTGCCTGCGCATCAAGCCCCCAGCCGTCACCCCCAGCCATGGTCCCAATGTCCAGCGGAAACAGGGTGTCTGGTGCCTGCGCCAGAAACATCAGCGCCTCTTTCTCTAGTGCGGCCTGAACGGAGCCGTGCCACAGCCGCGCCTCGGCCTGCGCGACGGCGTCGCCGCCCTGAACCGCCACATCATCCAGGGCCCAGTCCAGCCACCGCACAACCTGATCCTGTGGCGCGGGCACCATGCCCCAGACCAGCGCCCGTGGCCGGTCGATGCCAAGGCAGGCCCCGTCATGCCCCGGTTTGGCACGGATCAGAGTTTCGGCGGCAAGTGACACGCGGCCCGCCTCCAGAAAAGTGTTCCAGATCGTGTCCAACGGGGCAACGGCTGTGGTCTGGTCTTGGACCAGCCGCACATATGCCGTCCGCATCTGGATTGCCTTGCGCGCAGCCGCCAGCACCTGCGAGGTGCCGCCGTTGGACAGGATGATCTGGCGCAACCCCTTGAGGGACATTGGCATGGACCCACCGTCTACGGCGGGCAACAGGGCGGCAGCGTCGATGGCGTCCGACCCACGCAGGGCGGGGGGGACAAGGTCCATGATGGTGCGTGTTTCGCTGTGGTCGGCCATGCCGGGCGCGGTGCTGGTCAGGGTCAGCCAGACCCCGGTTGTCACCAGTGCGCCGGATTCGGCCAAAAACCCGGTGGCCACCGCCGCCGCGCCAGGTGCGGCAAAGGCAGTGCTGGTGTTCATGCGGTCATTGACCATCAGGTTGGCCACGATTTCGCCGGTGCCACTGGCCAGTTCGGCCATGATGCGGGCCTGTGTTCCGCCCAACCCGGTGATCTTGGGGCCAAACATCAGGGTGACCAATGCGCCGGATACCTCTGGCATGTCCAGGCGTTCGGCCATGACGTCATTACGGATCAGTTGCCCGTCCTGCAACCGTTCCACTGTGACCGTCACCACAACCGACTGTGCCTGCGGCAGGTCGGTCAGGGGCGTGCCGGTTCCCATCGGATGGGCACCCCATTCCGTCTGCGGTGCCCAAGGGTCAAGATCGACCCAAGTTCCCCCATCGCGCATTTGCAGCCAGATATGCGGGCCAGTGTCAGCGGCGGATTGGTTCACCGGGGCCAGCAAGGGGCGCAGCGCGGCATAGCTGGCGGCCGCCCGGGTCTGAATACGCGCCATGACCGATTTGCCGAACCCGGCCAGCCGCCATGCGTTCACCTCGGCCAGACCATTGCCGTTGCACAGGGCAGGCGGTGTTGGGGCGGGCTGGTTTCCGACCACCAAACGGGTGTCATAGCCCATTTTGCCCAAGATATCGGCCAAGGCTGCGGCCTTGTCATAGGCGTTGCCACCACCTGCCAAAAACACTTCGGCCGGATCGCGCAAGCGGCCGCCATAGGGTTGGCTTTGCACCGCATCGCGTACCATCACAAAGGCCGCCTTTGGGTCAAGGCCCAGCGCCAGCACGCGATCAGCCAGCGTTGGCTCCGTCAGGCTGGCGGCGTCCATCAGGTTCAACGCGCGGACGGTCGCCTCGGCAAGGTTGATCGGGGTCGTGTTTTTATAGCGCGGCGGCAGGTCCTGTGGGGCAAAGTCCTGTGGCACGTCCCAGTTCACCGCGCCGTCGGCCAGACCGGGTAGCGGCCAGACCGCCAGTGACAGCGACAAGGTGGCCGAGATTATTTTGGTTACAACAGGGCGCATCAGTCCTCACTTGGCCAGCAGGCCGGATTTGGGGTCATAGGGGATTGCGGCGGTCTCGGTGTTGGTCAGGTCAATCTCGGTGGCTGTACCGGTGGCGGATTGCAGCGGGCGCAGGCGGTAGCGGCCTGCGGGCAGGGTTATGGGTTGGTCGGGGGACAGGGTTGCGACGGTTTCCACCCGGCCATCCAGATACAACCGGTCGGCAGAAAAGCGGGCCGCCGTGGCGTCGCTGATCCCGGCGGCGAGGGCGGCGCTGTCACCGGCGGGGATATAGCGGCCACCGCCCTGCTGCGCCCACTGGGCAAAGGTTTCGGCCAGCCCGGCATCATCGACCGCAAAGCCGACGATGGACAGGCGAATGTCCAGCCCCCGTGCCCTGATCGCCGCAATGGTGGCGGCCACATTCCCGTCGCATGTCTCGTCCCCGTCGGTCACCAGCACCATCACGCGGGGCGGGTCCAGCGCGGCAAGGTCGTCTGCGGCTGCTTTTAGGCTGGCGGCAATCGCTGTTTTGGCCAGATTGACGGCGGGGGTGGCACGGATCGCCTTTTCTGCCGCACTGGGGTTGAGGGGGCCAAAGGGGATTTTCAGTTCAGAGGAACAGTCGTCCGGTGCAAGGCCAAAGGCACGAAAGGCAAAGGGCGTGCCCTTGGGCAGTGTCTTGCGCACCAGATCTGCCAGTGCATCATGGGCCACCGCAATGCGGCGCTGGCCGTCGTCCATGCGTTTGAGCATCGAGCCTGAGGCATCAAGGATCACTTCGATCCCACCGGTTGGCTTGGCGCGGGTCTTGGATTTGACGGTGGTCAGCGTAAGTTGCGCCTGACCTGTCGGTTCGGTGATCACATCGAAGGTTGCGGTCAGCTGATAGGGTTTGGCGGCGCGAAACAGGGCGGCGGCAAGGTCCATGCCATCGGCCAGGCCGGCCGAGCCTGCGACACGGGTAAAGTGGCCGCCGTTGATGGCGGCCCAATCCTTCATGATGGCCACACCTTGGGGGTCAGAACTGTCGATGGACAGGGCCACGACACGGGGGCGGGCGGCCATCAGCGCGGTCCAGACCAGATCGCCCTGCGAGGTTTCGGCATCGGTGATCACTACGATGCCGCGTTGCCCGTCCACCGCAGACAGCGCCAAGGCGGCGAGCGCCATGGCGGGTTCAGCCTGTGACGAATCGGTTTGGGGCAGGGATGACAGGGCGGGGGTAAGGTCGTCCGGGGTTCCGGCCCAGTCGGGCAGCAACGGCGTGTCGACGCCAAAGGGCAGCAGTTGAATCCGGTCGCGTCCGGGTTTGAGGGAGGTGGCCCACAGGCGCACCGCCTCCAGTATCCGGGGGATATAGGGGCCGACGCTGCCCGAGGTGTCCCACAGGATGACGACGCTGCGGGGTGGTTCGGTGATGTGCAGCAGATGCGGGCCTGCGTCGGCGGGTGCGGTCAGGATCAGGTCACCGGCGGGGGTGGTGGCGCGTGTCAGGGGCAGCGGGGTGCCGTCCGCTGTGGTCAGGGTGGCGGTGAATTCAGGCAGGGCGGCACCGGAAAAGTGCAAGGTCAGCATCTGGCGCGGACCGGGTGGCAGGTCAAAGCGCCACCAATCCTCATTCCGGTCCAGTTGAACCGAAGAGGTGACGGTTTGACCCAGCGCCAAGGGCACGGCCCCTGCCGCATCGCGGCCGCCGCTGGGTGGGGTCGCCTCGGTCAGGGGGTCGTCATAGCCCGCGTCGGACGCATCATCGCCCCACAGCCCAAGAACCGTGGGCGCTGCAGGATCCTCGATGATGGCGACACGGTCCGGGATGGCGCGTGTGTCGGTTGGGTCGCGGTGCAGGGTGAACCGTACGGCGCGTGCCCACAGGGGCTGTGCCAACGACAGGCGCGCCGTGGTCACACCGTGGGGTGGGGCGGGCAGCGGTGGCGCGTCGGTCCATGGACCCGCAGGGCCGGTCAGCGAGGTGGCCATATCGATGCTGACCAACCGCGCGCCATCCTTGGCCGATCCGACCCAATCGACCGCCGCAATCCGGGCCGCGCGGTTGGAGGCAAAGGCCACGACCACCTCGACCTTGGTGCCCACCGCATCGGAGGCGGGCGGCAGAGTTTCCGTGCCCCCTTCGGTCAGGAAATCCACGTTCCACCCACCGCCAAACGGGTTTTCACGCGTCGCTTTGCCGCCCAGTGCCCGGGCCAGGACGACATGCCCCCCGAGCGCCGGTTGCGCCAGATCAAGCCCGCCCGCAGGTCGCCAGTCGGGCGCGGCGATCAGGCCGACATCGGCAAGGGTCACCGCATCGCATCCCGGATCGGCCCGGCAACCGTGCCGGGTGATGCGGGCAAAGGCCGCTGTAACAGGCGGCAGGGCAAAGACCTGCGGCAGGTCCGAGGCTGTCAGGGCCACAGTCACCGCCGCCCCCCAGACCTGACCATCCGGCGACAGTTCCAGTGTCAAATGATCAGGCCAGCGCGACCTGTCTTTGGTCGTGCGCAGGTGGACCTGCCAGCCGACCACGGGCGCAGGTGCCGCCAGTGCAAAGGTCGCAGACCGCGCCGTCAGGCTGGCGGGGACATCGCTGTAGGGCGCATCGCCGTCATGCAGAAAGGCCCAGCGTTCAGGATCGGCTACGGCCTTGGCATCCAGGGACAGCAGTTGCGCGCCAAGGGCATGGTGCAACGGGTTCAACCCGCCCAGCAGCCCATCTGGTGCCGCCCGGTGACGGTGCGGGCCGCGTTCGGCGGCGGCGGGGTCCATCGTCACGGGCAGGGACACGGCGGCGCGCTGGCCGTCTGACAGGGCCATCACGCGCAGATGCGGGTCAAGGACCGGGCTTTGCATGGGCGGCAGGACCAGCGCGACCGGCACCACGGCCTTGCCGTCGGCAGGCAAATCCAGTGTCAGGGTGGCGGGTGTCACGCCCCACCCCTCGGCCAAGGCAGAGATTTGCAGGGACACCGACCGCGCAGGGCCGGGGTTCTGTAGGGTCAAGGACAGATCGGCACGTTGGCCAAGCCGGGAATAGGCGCGGAAGGCTTGGTCCAGCCCGGCCAGCGTCAGCCCGATTTGCAGGTCATCCGTGATTTGGGTGGGCGTCAGCCAGTCTGGCCGACCAGGTTGCAACAGGGACGCGACAAAGGGCGCCGGACCGCGCCCGGTAAACGCGGCGGGCGGTCCCATCTCGGCCGGGCTGGCAAAACGCGCCACGATAGCGCAGGACCACGGTTGCGGAAACAGCCCATCGGCGCGCGGCCAGAGTTCGACGGCCTGCGCCGCCTCGGCCACAAAGACACGGGTGCCATCCGGCAACGGGCCTGCCCCAAGCGCCCGCGCCAGATGGTCGCCGCCATAGGGCCGGGTCTGGTCGGGGGCGGTGTCGCAGCGCAGGCCCACAAGGTTGCCCGGCGGGGCCACAATCGAAAAACGATCGCCGTCGCGGTCATCGCCAAAGACGCCCTGTATCCGGCTGCCAAGGGGTACGGGCGTCGCGGCAGCCCCGTCTGCCGCGTCGTCATGGGGCAGGGTGGGCATGTCCGCATCAGGTGGGGCGGCAAAGACCACGCGGCAGGCATAAGGCTGCGGCAGGGGCCCACCGTCCAGTTGCCATGCAACTGCCCCGCCCAGCCCGGTGGCATAGTCCAGCATCACGACCTGACCATCGGCGGCGCGGGCCAGCGTTTTGGCGTCGCCATAGGTGGACAAGGACCAGTCCGGCACGCCCTGACAGGTCAGCGCAGCCGTGCCAGACCCAACCGGCAGGGGCACAAAGATCTGATCGCTGTGGTCAAAGCCGCCCACGACCCCGGTGATGCGGCCATCGCCGGGCAAGGCGGACAGGCCAATGGGTTCATCCTGCGGCACCAGATCCGCGCGGTCCAGCCGCAGGCCATAGCGGCCTGACAATCCCGGATCACGCGCCTGCAGGTTCAAGACATGGCGCCCGGTTGGGAACAGCGCGGTATAGGTCAGGGGCGGACCGTCTGGCCTGACATCGACCACGCGACCCCCGATACCGTCCAGCAGCAGTTCGGCCCGCATCGCGCCATCATCGGGGGCGGTCAGGGTCAGGGTCAGCGGCGTGGGGGCGGCCAGCGTCACCTCATACAGGTCGATGTCATCCGGGCTGTGGAAATCGCCTTGCCAGCCTTGGCCGGGACGCAGGCGGTGGGCGGCGGTGTCGCGGTCGTTCGGCTCGGCCTCGGCCCCTTGGGGATGGGGGCCAAGGTCGGACAGGCGCAGCGCATAGGCCCCGTCGCCGCGCAGTTCCGCCACATAGCGGCCCGGTATCAGGGCCAGCCGCAGCGCCATGGCGCCGTTTTGCGCCTGCCAGTCGCCCACCATTTGGCCATTGCCATCGGTCAGGGCCAGATGGGTCAGCCCCTGCACCCCGCGCAATTCCCAAAGATGCCCCGACATTGCAACATCAAAGGTGACATGGGCCGGATTGTCGGGGGCCAGTTCCCCGCGCAGGGCGGTGCCCGTTGCCATGGCGCGGGCAGCAAGTGGTTGGTCGTCAGGTTCGCCCATTGCCGCGCCCGATGTGGTGGGGGTCAGCGAAAGGGTATAGCGGGCAGGCGCGTCACGTTCGCCGGACACCGCGACCCGGTAGGTCCCGGGGGGCAGGGTCAAACCCTGACGCAGGGCCATGCCTTGACGGTCGGCGGCCTTTAGCAGCAGGTGCGCGCCGTCACGGTCGACCGCCAGCAGGCGCATTTGGGCCATGCCACCGTCTTGCACCGTCAGGGACAGGTCAAACTGCGCGGGTTTGGTTAGGGTGAAATCGACCTCGTCAAGGTCAGACTTGGCCAAAAGGGTGCCGCGAAAGGTGGCGCTGCCGGATTGCGGCAAGGTCCAGGCGGTTGGGCCGGGTTCGTATTCGTCGGTTTGATCCGCATAAGGTGGCAGGCTGACGCGCAGCAGCATCAGGGGCAGCGCGCCGTTTTCGCCGGCACGGCCCTGCAGCCGCAGGTCGGCCCGATTGGCGGGGGACAGGGGAAACAGGCCACCTGGCCCAATCTCGATGCCAATGTAATGGGCGCTGGCCTTGGCGTCGGGTGGGGTGATCACCTCGATCCGCAGGGGGGTGGTGCTGGTGGTGGACAGGGTACGGGAACCGCCGGGGCGCAGCAGGGTTTCGGTGCCCGGTGTCAGGTTCCACGGTGTATCGTTGCCGGGCATGGCGTCAGCGGGCAGGGCCGCTGTCGCATCCAGCGGGCGGATCAGGTCAAGGGTGACGCTGTGCGGTTCCAGCGCGCCCGACTGGATCAGATAGGCGCGGCCCTGTTCCAGCAACAGATCGTTCAACACACCGGGGCGATAGGCCGAACCGTCCTGCACCAGACGGCGCTGCGGGTCGCTGCCATCAGACCGCCCATCCACCGTGCGAAAGCCGGTCAGCCCCAAAAGACCGGGGCCGTTCAACGTCAGTCGGTAAAGCCCGGTCGTGTCGACCTGCAGCCAGGCAGCCTGATGTTGCATTTGCAGTGTCGTCAGGGTGCCGGGGCGGGTCAGCTTTGGCAGGGTGGCCATGTCTGGCATGCCTTGCGCAAAAAGGGGCGCCGCGCCGACCAGCAAGATCATGGCAAGGCGGGCAAGCAACATGGCGAACACCTGTAAACTGGCAATAATAGTCCCACGCTAGACCGAGATGCCCCAGATGGAAAGCGAACTGTGCGTCCGCCTAGCGGGGTTGGATGTTCAGCCATATGCCGTCGCGGGCGCGCACTGTCAGGTGGGCGACGGGGACGGGCACGCGGCTCGGCACCGTGTCAAACTGAAAGGCACGCGTCAGCAAGGCCAGGAACAAGACACCCTCGGCCATGGCGAAGCCCGCCCCGCTGCAGACGCGGGGACCGGCAGAAAACGGCATATAGGCGTCACGCGCAT
>JANNAF010000187.1:0-10803 GCA_031384005.1 Rhodobacterales bacterium
TTCCAAGGAGATGGGGCCAGTTAGGCATCATCCAATCGGTAGACTGTTTAGAAAGGGGGCTGCCCCTAGAAAACAATCCCTCCGACTGTCCCAACACCACTCTCCAATATCACTCTAGACACTGGATCACCTCCTTTCAAATGGTTGCCGATAGGGCGAAGGTGACACAGATTTTGTGTTTGTCAAAAGGTTTTACGCAAGCGGTGCCACCATTCTGGCGACAATTAGACGGAATGGCAGCAGACCAAAGACGGCTATTGCGAATTTGACACACCAGTCGGCCACGGCCAGCGAGACCCAGAATGGCACCTGTGGCCCCATGCCCAAAAGCGCGCCAATCTCGTTCGCCCATGCCACATCATTGGCAGGCTCCAGAAAACTCAAGCTGGCTGCAAAGGCGATGGTAAAGAAGATCACACTGTCAATCGACGACCCCACCAGGGTCGCCGCCAAGGGCGCGCGCCACCATTCGGCCCGGCGCAGGCGGTTGAATACGGTGATGTCCAACAACTGGCCCACCAAAAACGCCACGCCTGACGCAATCGCAATCCGCAGGGTGACCAGCGGGCCGAACTCGCCCATGATTTGCGTGCCGATCACCGAACAGACCAGACCGACGACAAAGCCGATCAGCACCACCTGCCGGGCCGCCGCCGCACCCTGCAACCGGTTGACAAGGTCGTTGACCAAAAAGGCCAACGGATAGGTCAGCGCGCCCCATGTCAAAAAGGCCCCCAAGGGGTGCTGCACAAGGATATTGGATGCCACGACGATGACCGCCATGGCAAAGATGCCTGGGAGTAGCTGTTTCATTTCACATCCGTTTTTTACAAGGTCGCGGAGACTTGGCCCCCACCATGGGGACGGCGCGGCTTAGACTGCCGCGCCATGGCTGTCAATCGGCTCTCCCTTTAATCAGACTGCAAAACTGCCCGGCACTGTGGCGGCAGATCTTCCATCAGCATCTCACGCGCACCACGCTTGCGCGGTTTTGGTGGGGCCGGGTCCTTGGGTGGCTTGACCGGCTTGGGGTTCAGATAGGCGTCCGAAACCCACCACGCCAACGTCTCATCACAGCCATTGCCACCTTTGGACAACTCGTCCACCGACGGTTTTTGCGTCTGACACAGCCGCGCGCCCTTTGGACATTTCAGGCGGACATGGAAATGGGTGTCATGCCCGCCCTCGGGCCGGATTTTTTGCAGCCATTTGGTGTCGGACGGCTTGGCCGTCTTGCACATCTCGACCTTGACGGCGGCGGCGACAAAAATCCGGTCCACCCGTGGGTCAAGCGCCGCCTGCCGCATGATGTTGTGGTTCGCGGCCGTCCAGTTGCGGGTGACGGACAACTGATCCGCCGACCGAACCGGAACGGATGACAGCTCCTCACGCTCGGCCGCCGTCAGGTTCAACCGTTTGGCTGGCAGTTGCCAGATATCGACGTCCAGCCCCATCTGATGGCTGGCATGGCCCGAATTCATCGGCCCGCCGCGCGGATTGCCGATATCCCCGATGTACAGCCCCGCCCAACCTTGCGTTGTGGCAAAGGCCGACAGGTCCTGCAAAAACGCCACGGTCACCGGCTGGCCAAAGTTGCGGTGCCGCGACAGCCGCATCGCCTGCCATGTCGGTCCGGTTTCGGGCAGTTCCACCAGCCCCGCCGCACATCCCTTGGCATAGGTGCCGATCGGCATGGGCGATTGGTTCGACGGCTCACGCTTGGCCGAAAAAAGGGCAGCGGCGGTGGTCTCCGCCATGGCAGGACCGGCCAAAAGGGCCAAAACAGCAAACAGACGCAACATGGTCAGCGTTCCCCCATCGGTTTGACCCATCTTAGCAGCACCATCCCCACCAAAAACAGCACGATCAACGGCACAGCTATGCCCATTCGTTGTGACCCGCTGATCGTGGTGACCAAGGCCACGCTAAAGGGCGCGATGAATGAGGTGGCCTTGCCCGACAGGGCATACAAACCAAACGCCTCGGTTGCCCGCTCACGGGTGGTGTGGAACACCATCATCGTCCGACTGGCCGATTGCAACGTGCCGCCCGCCGCCCCGATCAGAATACCGCAGGCATAAAAGATCTGGTCGGGCAGGGCGGACCCTGCCGCGAATGGCATCCCGAAAAAGTCATCCCGCGACATGCCGGCAATCACCAGACAAACCACGATCAACACCCACATCGACAGGTTGATCACCGGCTTGGGCCCACGGGACGAATCCATCTTGCCGCCCAACCACGCAAACAACGCCGCCGACATCGCCCCCGCAATCCCAAAGACGCCAATTTGCGTGATGCTCCACCCCAGCACCCCCGAGGCATAGACCCCGCCAAAACCATACAGCGCGTTCAACGCATCACGGTAAAACATCGACGACAGCAGATGCGCGCCCAGACTTTGCCGCTCCTTCAGCGACAGGATCAGCGCCCATAATTCGCGCAAACTTTGCCCCAATGGCACGCGCAGCTTGGGCGGGCTTTCCCGCACCCACAGGAAAAACGGCACCATGAACACGACATACCAGATCGCCGTCATCGGCCCGACCGCCCGCGTCCCCTCGCGCGCCGCCGCGTCCAACCCAAAAAGCGGGTCCAACCCGATCAGCGTTTTCCCGGTTTCCGAGTTTTCGGCCAGCAGCAGCAGCATGATCACCAGCGCCAAAATCCCGCCGACATAGCCAAAGGCAAACCCAGACCCCGACACCCGGCCCATGTCCTGATCGCCAGTCAGGTCCGGCATCAGCGAATTGGTAAATATCGTGGCAAACTCCATTCCGATCAGGCCAATCCCGAACCAAATCAGCGCGCGGGTCAGATCCGGATCACCGGGCACCAGATACCACAGCATCCACGATCCCACGACATAGAACGCCGAGAATACCCAGATCCACACCATCCGCTTGCCCGACCCATCGGCCACGGCCCCCAAAATGGGTGCCAACAGCGCAATGATCACCCCCGACAATGTCTGCCCCCAGCCCCAGAACGCCTGTGCGGCTGCCCCCGAGGCTTCGGCGTCCAGCCCGCTGGCCATGTAATGCGCCGTCGCCACCTCGGCGAAATAGGGGCCAAAGACAAAGGTCAGCAGCAGCGTGTTATAGGGCTGACTGGCCCAATCAAAGAACCACCAACCCCAGATCCGTTGCCGTTGCGTTGCCATCCCTGCCCCCTGTTTTTCGTATTCAAGCCCCAATCCCGCCGATTAAGCAAGTCTGGTCCGGGGTCCTTGCCCTTTGCCACCATAGCGACTACGTCTGCGCTGCCTTTCGGAGAACCAAAAATGACCTCGCTGACGCAAATCCTGCTTCTCGCACTTAGTATTGCCCAGTGGATCGTGCTGGCCCATGTCATCATGTCCTGGCTGATCAACTTTCAGGTGCTGAACCAGCGGCAGCCGCTGGTCTATCAAATCTGGAACGGTCTGCAGCGCACGCTGGAACCCTTGTATTCCCGCATACGTCGCCTGCTTCCCATCCCTGGTGGCATCGACTTTGCCCCGTTGATCGTGCTGTTCGGCATCTTTGCGCTGCGGGTTGTGATCATCAACAACTTCAACTAGTCCGGTAATGGGTCGTTTACCCTGATGGGCTAGGCCCGGTTGGATGCAAGTTGATGAAAATATGAACGATCCCCGTTCCCTTCTGCACACGGTTTTCGGCTTTGCCGACTTCCGTCCGGGACAGGAGGAAATTGTAGACGCCGTCATGGCAGGCCGCAACACCCTTGCCATAATGCCCACGGGTGGCGGAAAGTCGCTTTGTTTTCAACTGCCTGCCCTGTGCCGTGATGGCGTGACCGTCGTGATTTCCCCCCTCATCGCCCTGATGCGCGATCAGGTTCGCGCGCTGCGGGCCGTGGGGGTCGAGGCGGGGGCGCTGACCTCTGGCAATACCGATGAGGAGACCGAGGCGGTCTTTCAGGCGCTGGACGATGGCACCCTGAAACTGCTCTACATCGCGCCCGAACGGCTGGCGGCGTCGGCCACCCTGCCCATGCTGCGCCGCATCGGCGTGTCCATGATCGCCGTGGACGAGGCGCATTGCGTCAGCCAGTGGGGCCACGATTTCCGTCCCGATTACCTGAAAATCGGCGACCTGCGCCGGACACTCAACGTCCCCCTCGCCGCCTTCACCGCCACCGCGGACGAGGAGACCCGGGCCGAAATCGTCGCCCGTCTGTTTGACGGCGCCGCCCCCGCCACCTTTCTGCGCGGTTTTGACCGGCCCAACATCCACCTCGCCTTTGCGGTCAAAGAGGGGCCGCGCGTCCAGATCCTCGCCTTTGCTGCTGCCCGCCGGGGCCAGTCGGGCATCGTCTATTGCGCCAGCCGCGCCAAGACCGAGGTTCTGGCCCAGGCCCTGCGCGAGGCCCGCCACTCCGCCTGCCACTATCACGCCGGCATGGACCCCGACGAACGCCGCCGGGTCGAGATGCGGTTCCAACAAGAGGACGGCCTGATCGTCGTCGCCACCGTCGCCTTTGGCATGGGCATCGACAAACCCGATATCCGCTGGGTCGCCCATGCCGACCTGCCGAAATCGATCGAAAGCTATTATCAGGAAATTGGCCGCGCTGGCCGCGACAGCCTGCCCGCCGAAACGCTGACGCTGTACGGCCCCGACGACATCCGCCTGCGCCGCAGCCAGATTGATGAGGGTGCCGCCCCCGCCGACCGCAAACAGGCCGACCACGCCCGCCTCAATTCTCTGCTGGGTCTGGCCGAGGCGATGCGGTGTCGGCGTCAGGTCCTGCTGGGCTATTTCGACGAAACCTCGTCCCCTTGTGGCAATTGCGACCTGTGCGACCGTCCCGCGCTGGTGTTTGACGCGACCGATGCGGTACGCAAGGCGCTGTCGGCCATCCTGCGCACCGGCGAATACTTTGGTGCAGGCCATCTGATCGACATTCTGACCGGAAACGCCACGCCCAAGGTTGTGGAACGGGGCCACGATGCCCTGCCGACCTTTGCTGTTGGGCGCGATTTGTCCAAACCTGCCTGGGGCGCAGTGTTCCGCCAGATGATGGGCCGCGATCTGGTTCGCCCCGACCCTGACCGTTTCGGCGCCCTGCGCATGACCGACGCCGCCCGCCCCATATTGCGGGGCGAACAAAGCATCGAACTGCGGCTGGACACTGTCGAACGGGCGCGGGCCGGGGCCCCGGTCAAAGCACAGGTCGACGACGAGGATGCCGATCTGTTGACCGCCCTCAAGGTCTGCCGCCGCGCGCTGGCCGAGGCACAAAAGGTGCCCGCCTATGTCGTCTTTGCCGACCGCACCTTGATGGAAATGGCCCAGAAACGTCCGCAAACGCTGGACCAGATGATGGGCATATCCGGCATTGGCGCGAAAAAGCTGGAAAGCTATGGCGCGGCGTTTCTAGAGGTGATCACCGGTTCTGCCCCCGACGTCCTGCACCCCTCGCGCCGCAAACTGGCTGGGCGCGATGCGGGTCAGGTGTTTGACCGGCTGGCGGCAGTTCAACTGGACCTTGCGCGCGGTGCGGATGGTACGGGCAAACACCTGACCTGCACCCAGACGACCCTGCGCCAGATCGCTGAGCGCCGCCCCTCGACTTTGGGTGAACTGGCCGATATCCAAGGCATGGGCGAGGCCAAGATCGACCGCTTTGGCGACGCCTTCCTGCAAATCCTGCGCGGCGACGCCTGAGGTCGGGGTTAACCCTGGCGCCCCGTCAGGTTCCTGTCATCTTTTCCGTCTCCATCTCCAATGGCCGCGCCTCCTTGGGGCAAAACTCGGCAATCACGCCAACTATGGCCGCTTTGCGCAGGGGTTTGGTCATGTATCGGTCAATCCCGGCGGCCAAGATCCCCTCGGCATCGCCGTCCATCGCATGGGCGGTCAGGGCTACGATGGGCAGGTGGCTGCGTCCGGCCTCCAGCGCCCGGATCGCCTGCGCCGCCTCGCGCCCGTCCATCTCGGGCATCGAAATATCCATGAATATCATATCTGGCTTGAAACTTTGGAACAATTCGACCGCCTCGCGCCCGTTGTTGGCAAAGGCCAGTTCAATATCCAGATCCTTGACCATCTTCTGAAACACCAGCTGGTTGGTCCGGTTATCCTCGGCTGTCAGAACGCGCATCGGTCGCAGGGCGGCCATATTCGCCGGCGCCACCTCGACCACTGCTTCAGGTTCGCTGCCGCTCAACATCTTTAACTGCCGGTACAGGTCCGACCGCAGGATCGGCTTTTGGATCACGGCTGCAAGATCAGCAAAGCCTGCAACCTCGCGCACATTGGCCGGATCCGACGTCAACAGCACAATCGGCATGGTCAAACCCATGGCCCGGATCGCCAGGGTCAGCGCCATGCCATCCATGTCGGGCATGTTGTGATCGGTCAGAATCACGTCAAAATTCACGCTGCGCGCCAATTGCTCCAGCGCCTCCTTGCCACTGCGGCAGACCAATGTGTCAATGCCGCAGGGCTGCAATTGCCGCTCCAGAATGGTGCGATTGATGAACTGATCATCCACCACCAGAACCCGCCGCAGCGCAATCGGCAGATGGGGTGCACCGGCATCTTCTGCCACCGGCAGTGTGACGCGAAAGCCAAAGCAGGATCCCTTGCCCAGTTCACTGTCAACCCAGACCGCCCCCTCCATCCGTTCAATAAGACGCCTTGTGATGGTCAGACCCAGACCGGTCCCCTCGAACTTGCGGTTGGACTCGCTTTCGACCTGATTGAACTCGCCAAAGACATGGTCCAGATGTTCCGGCGCTATGCCGATGCCGGTATCCTCGACCGTGACATGCAACTGGTGCTGGCCGGGTTCGGCCTCCAACCCGACAACCCGGATCAGGACATGGCCAACCGCCGTGAACTTGACCGCATTGCCCAACAGGTTGGTCAGAACTTGCCGCAAACGGCCCGGATCGCCGACAAAACGCGTTGGCAGGAACATGTCGAAATCAATGATCAGATCCAGCCCCTTGGCCCGCGCTTGCGGCTGCAACAGCATTGTCACCTCATGGATGGTGCGTTCCAGATCAAAGGGTTCGGGGTACAGCGTCAGCCGTTCCGCCTCTAACTTGGAATAATCCAGAATATCATTGATGATGACCAGCAGCGCCTCGCCCGAGGATCGGATGGTTTCGGCAAACAGGCGCTGTTCCTGATTAAGATTGCTGTCGCACAGCAGTTCCGCCATGCCCACCACACCATTCATCGGGGTGCGGATTTCGTGGCTCATATTGGCAAGGAAGGCGGATTTCGCCCGGTTTGCGGCCTCGGCGGCCTCGCGCGCGGCCAAAAGGGCGGCCTGTTGTTCTTTGGCATGGGTGATGTCGACGCGCAGACCGACGCGGCCACCGTCCGGGGTCGGGTGATCCTGCGATTCGATCCAGCGGCCATCCTTCAGCAATAGTTCAACAGGTGCGCCGGGGTTGCGGTGCTGTTCCAGACGTTCGGCCAGCCATTCCTCTTCGCGGCCAGCCGCACCGGGATTCTGGCCCCGTGCCAGACCGTATCGCAGAATATCCTCGAACTTGGTACCCGGCTGCATGGCCGGGGCCGAAACGGCAAAGATGTCGCGGTAGCGTTGATTGCAGGTCAAAAGCCGATCCTCCCGGTCAAAAAGTACAAATCCATCTGGAATGGCTTCAATGGCCGCCCAGATGCGCATCTGTTCAGTGATATCCAGAACCAGCGACACCAGATCGCCGTCCTGCGCGCGGCGGTTGACCATGCGCAGCCATGTGCCATTGGTCATCTGCACCGTCATGGGTTCGATCGGGCCGCCGTCCAACCGCGCAACCAACCCGGCTGCAAACTCCTGTGCCGTGGTGCCGCCTGTTTCAAACCGCCCGGCGACCGCTGCCGCCAGCATCAGGTCGGCATACGGCATGCCGGGGGCCACCTGCAGCCCCTCCACAATGCTCAAATAGGCGCGGTTGGCTGCAATCAGCCGCAGTTCGCCGTCGTAAACCGCAAAGCCATCGTTGATAGTGTTGATGCTGTCCCACAGCCGCCGTTCTGCCATGACGGCAGTTGTGTGTGCCCGGTCCAGATCCTGAACGAACCGCGTGTTCTGCCCTTCCAGCACCTCGGCCTTGGACAGAGCAGACCGTGTCACCTCGCGCTGGACGACAATCTGGTCGGACAGCGACCGCGCATGCAGCCCCAGCTTTTCATTCGCCGCAAACAACTCGCGGCTTTTTTGTTCCAACAGCCGTTCCGCCGCCAGCCGGGCCCGTCGTTCCTTGGCCAATCGTTCCGCAATTTCCATGCCCGCACAACGCCCTTCTGGCCCAATCCCTGGCCTGCACATTGTCGTAACAAAGTGAACGGTCGCTTAACGTCACTCCTCAGAATACTTGCGCCGCAGCATCCCCTCATGCGAGGGTCCAAGCGTGATTTGAGGAGGATTTTCGATGCGTGGTTTTGTGGTGATTTCATCGGCCCTTCTGGTGCTTGGTCTGGTCCTGTCGACGCCCACCGCCGGCGACGCCCAGGGCCTGATCCCGGCCAAACGCCTCAACCTCAGCGAAAATACCGACCTGCCGGGTGGCGACATCACCGCGATCTTTGACACCACGCTTGAGGCTTGCGAACAGGCCTGCCTGACCAACAAACAATGCGACGCCTTCACCTTCAATACCAGGAACGGCTCGTGCTTTCCCAAATCCGGCGCAGGGCAGCCCGTTTATTTCGACGGCGCCTATTCCGGCTTTGTGGTCAGCGCCGACAAGGGCGTCGAGGGTCGCGCCAAGACGCGCCGGGCCGAACTGGCATTCCTGCCCGATTGGGACATCGAGGCGGCCACCGGCCTTGCCGGCAATCTGGCCAATCTGCATGTCACCAACGGCTTTGCCGCCGCCACCAACATCGATGCCGCACGTGAGGCCGAGGGGAATGGCAACTTTGATTCCGCCTACCGTTTCATGGGCGCCGCCACCAATGTCGAGGACAGCGCCGACAACTGGCTGGAGTATTCCCGCCTACAACTGCTGGCCGCGACCACCGATCAGAACAACGCCTCCACTCTGCGCGAAAGCGCGTTCAAGGCCGCGATCAACGCCTACCTGCGGTCGGACAAGATCGCCCAGCGCCACAATGTCCTTGTGATGCTGGGGCAGGCGCTGGAACAGGCCCAGCGTGGCCGCGACACCGTACAGGCGCTGCGTCTGGCGCAATCCTTGCAGCCGCGTGACGATACGGCAGCGGCTCTAGAGGATGCGATTGGCAAATACGGTTTCCGCATCGTCGAAAATCTGGTCAAAAGCGATACCGACCGCCCCGCCATCTGTGCCAACTTTTCCGAGGATCTGGTGAAATCCGGGGTCGATTATGCGACCTTTGTCCAGCTGCCCGAACCCGGCATGTCGGTGTCGTCGGACGGTTTTCGCCAGCTGTGCGTCGAGGGCGTGCAGCCCGGTGGCCGCTATACCGTGACCTTCCGCGAGGGGTTGCCCGCCGCCGATGGCCAGACCTTGACCAATTCCGTGCCGATCACCGCCTATATCAAGGACCGCTCGGCCCTCGTCCGTTTTGATGGGCGCGGCTATGTTCTGCCCCGCACCGGCAGCGCCGCCATTCCGGTGGTCACCGTCAACACCGACAAACTGGATTTGCAGGTGTACCGCGTCACCGACCGCAACCTGATCCGCATCATGCAAAACGGGTTTCTGAATGCCCCGATGTATGACTACCAAGAATATGAGTTTCAGGAAACCATGGGTACCCTTGTCTGGTCAGGCAACGCCACCGTGGGTCTGGACGTGAACAAGGACGTCACGACCCGCCTGCCAATGGATGCGGCAATTGCCGAACAGCCCGCTGGCATCTATGCCCTGCGCGCCTTCATTCCGGGCGTCGATCCTTATGAAACCCCTGCCACATGGCAATGGTTCGTGGTGTCCGATCTGGGCCTGACCACGCTGAACGGCACCGACGGTTTGCATGTGTTTGTCCGCTCATTGGGCACAGCCGACGCCAAGGTTGGCGCAACGGTTGACCTGTTGTCCGTCGCGAATGAGGTTCTGGCCACCGTCACCACCGATGCCAATGGCTATGCCCGCTTTGAACCCGGCCTGACGCGCGGCACAGCCTCTGCCGCCCCTGCCATGGTCGTCAGCCGCGATGCCACCGGTGACACCGCGTTCCTGTCGCTGACCGACCCCGAGTTTGACCTGTCCGACCGTGGGGTCGAGGGGGCGGAACCCGCGCCGCCGGTTGATGTGTTCCTGACCACTGACCGTGGCGCCTACCGCGCTGGCGAAACCGTCCACGCCACCGCCCTTGCACGTGACAGCGAAACCGCCGCCCTGACCGGCCTGCCGCTGACCGCAATCCTGCTGCGCCCTGATGGCGTCGAATCCGTCCGCGCGCTGGCCGACGATGCCGGCGCGGGCGGCCATGTGTTCAACTTCCCCATCGCAGGCTCTGCCCCGCGCGGCATGTGGCGGATGGAGGTTTACGGCGACCTTGACGCCGCCGCCCTGACCGCCAAAACCTTTTTGGTCGAGGATTTCCTGCCTGAACGCATCGACTTTGACCTTGCCCTGACCAATGCCGAAATCCGTCTGGGCGATGTGCCCGAACTGGCGGTGTCCGCCAAATACCTGTTCGGCGCCCCCGGTGCCGATCTGGCAATCGAGGGTGAGGTGATCCTGCGCGCCGCCAAGGCGCTGGATGCCTGGCCCGCCTATGTCTTTGGCCGCTATGACGACCTGTTCACAACCCAGGTCGCCTCCTTCAGCGATTTCCGCACGGATGAGGCGGGTCAAGCGGTGGTTGACGCCACCCTGCCCGAAATCGACGACCCCAAACGCCCGCT
>JANNAF010000188.1:0-3475 GCA_031384005.1 Rhodobacterales bacterium
CGGCGCGGCATTCACAACGAGGGCGCGCGGGTGTTGCAAGAGCGGCTGGAGGGCAAGGCCGTGGTCGATGCCGCCACGGCGCGGCGGTTGTTCACGCTGATTTGCGTTGTGCAGTGGGGTTGAGGCATGGCCGATTTCCCCAGTGCCATTCTGTTTTGCTGTGATCATAACGCCGTCCGGTCGCCCATGGCCGAGGCGATGATGAAAAAGTATTATGGCCAGCGCGCCTATGTTCAATCGGCCGGTGTCGGCAATGACATGGAGATTGACGGATTTTCCATTGCGGTGTGCCGCGACATCGGCATCGAGTTGGAGCGGCACCGGTCACGCAGTTTTGCCGAGATGCAGCGTATGGGCGATGATCTGTCGCAGTTCGATCTGATCATCGCGTTGTCGCCCGCCAGTCAGCGCATGGCGCTGGACCTGACCAAGTTTTACCATCTGGCGGTGGAATACTGGCCCATTCTGGACCCCACCGCGATTGGCGACAGCCGCGAGGCCAAGCTGGCCGCCTATGGCCAGACCCGCGACCAGATCCGCGAGCGGATGCTGGCGCGGTTTGGTCTACCCTCGGCGTTAAGCGGCGCCTGAGGCGGGGGCGTTTGATGACGCCTGGACCCTGACGGTGGCGATTGGGGGATAGGAAGATGGGCAAACCCCCCTCCTCGCGCCAAGGGCACGGGGAGGGCGAACTGCCCGTCCTACAAGGGGTGCGGGCCTGTTGTCGGGATCGGGGTTGGCGCGGGCGGGGTTGGCGCGCTACAGCTGTCAGGGCCGATGGATTGGCCGGGGGGGACAGGATGATCGAGGTGCGCGCGCTGACGGGGGATGGGATCACCGCCCATGCGGGAGAGGTGGCGGCGCTGCGGTTGGCGGTGTTTCGCGACTGGCCCTATCTGTACGACGGTGATCTGGCAATGGAGCGCCAGTATGTCGAGACCTACCGCGACCATCCCGGCGCCTTGTTGGTGGGGGCGTTTGATCTGGGGCGGTTGGTGGGGGCGTCCACCTCGACCCCGCTGGAGGATTTGAGCGCCGATTTCGCCGCCGCCTTTTCGGCACGGGGGATCCCGCGCGACAGGGTGTTGTGGGGGCCGGAATCGGTTTTGCTGCCGGCCTATCGCGGGCAGGGCATTGGCCACCGCTTTTTCGACCTGCGCGAGGGCCATGCCCGCGAGATGGGGCGCAGTCATGTGGCCTTTGCCCAGGTTTTGCGGCCCGACAGCCATCCGGCCCGACCGCAAAATGCCCGGACCAACAATGCCTTTTGGACCGGCTGCGGCTATGCCCCGATGGAGGGGGTGCGGGTTGAGTATGAATGGCGCGATGTGGGCGATCTGGACGAGACGGTGAAGCCGTTGCAGGTGTGGTGGAAGGCGCTGTAGCACCCCTGTCCGCGCGCGGACATTATGAAAAACCGTTCAATTACAGCCGCTTACGTTTCCACATTAACCGGATGGCAACCTTTTGCCGGGCCGGATCAGAGCGTCAGACGCGGTGGAAAGGCGTTCATGTCGGCAAAGGTGCAAAACGCCGGGCGGGCGAGGTGCAACACCGGCACGCGGGCCACAAAGGCGGTGGTCAGATCCTGTAGCGCGGCGCGGTAGGGCGCCACGGCGGGGGCGGGCGGCCAGTGGACGGCATAGGCCAGCGTGGTGTGGAAAGCGTAGCTGTCATGCGCCGGGGTGCGCAGGCCAAGCGCCACGGACAGGGCGTCACGCCATGCCCGCACATGGGCAGTGTCCTGCGCCGTAACCCCGGTCAGGCTGAGGCCAAAGGGGGTCACCTGCGCCACCCGCATCGCAAAGGCGGGCGGCGCCGTGAAACCGGCAAGCCGCGCCTGCATCGCGTCAGTTGCCGCTGCAATCGGCTGGGCGGGGTCCAGCCCTGAGGGCCAATGGCTGGCCAGTCGCCGGGTGTCCACGACCCCCTCGAACACCGTCATGTGATAGCTGGGCACGTCGGTATAGGCAAAATGCCCCCCCCAAGGCAGCGCCTGCAGGGCGGCGCGCAGGTCGACCAGTGCCGTCTGAGTTTCAGAGCCGGGCACGACCTGTGCCACCACGGTATTGCCAAATTCGGCCAGAAACCGCCCCGCATCATCGAACCTTGTGCCAAGGTGGCGGCTGGGCTGCCCTGCCCCGCTGACGAACAAATCTGACCAGTCTTGTGCCACCGCGATACCCCTGATGTTCACGCCATAGAGCCGGGCCAGCGTGACAGGGCCATGACGCACACCGATTGGCCCGCTGGGAATGGCGGCGGCGGGCTGACAGGGCGGATGATGCGCCTATAGAACGACAATGCCGGCGTGTTTGGCCTTGTCCTCGGGCTCGACATGGATGGTGACCACACAACCCTCGATCAGCAGTTTCAGGGCGGCCTCGACCCGGTCGCACATGTCATGCGCCTGCGCGACGGTGAGGACGCCGGGCACGACAAGGTGAAACTCGATGAAGGTGGCGGCCCCGGCGGTGCGGGTGCGCAGGTCATGCGCCTCGACCGCGCCCACGGCTTCCAGCGCGATGACGCGGCGCACCTGGGTCAGGACATCGTCGGACAGCGCCTCGTCCAACAGGCCGCTCATTGATTCGCGCATGACGCGGCCACCGCCCCACAGGATGTTGACCGCGACCAGTGCGGCCATGGCGGGGTCAAGCCAAGCCCAGCCGGTCTGGATTGCCACCAGCACGCCAAAGGTGACCCCGACCGAGGAGAACACATCCAAGAGCAGGTGCCGCCCATCGGCCACCAGCGCGGGCGAGCGCAGGCGGCGGCCCTGACGGATCAGCACCCAGCACCATACGCCGTTCAGCACCGAGGCCACGCCATTGACCAGAAGGCCATTGAGAGGAGCCGACAGCGGCTGGGCATCTTGCAACCCGTGATAGGCCTCGCGCAGGATCAACAGCGCGGCAAGGATGATCATGACGCCTTCCAGAATGGCGCTGAACAATTCGGCCTTGTGGTGGCCGTAGGGGTGGTTTTTATCGGCAGGCAAGGCGGCGATGCGGATGGCAACCACGGCCGCAATCGCCGTGGCGACGTTGACGATGCTTTCCAGCGCGTCGGACAACAAGGCAATCGACCCGGTCATCTGCCAGGCCAGCAGTTTCAGCGCCAGAACCACAAGGCCCAGAACGATGCTGCCGATCCCGAGTTTCATGACCTGTGACATTGGGCGCGCCCTGTGCGGTGGCCCCTGCCCTAACAAAGCACTGTCCGTGGCGCAACCCGGCAGATTCCCGCAGATTCCCCTTGAAAATCTGCCCGCGCGGGCGCATAGGACCGCGCAGCCTGCGTTTTAGCGCGGGCAAATCCCTATTGGAGAGACCATGGCCAAGGAAGATATCCTCGAATTCCCCGGTGTCGTGAAGGAACTCTTGCCGAACGCGACATTCAAGGTTGAACTCGACAATGGCCATGAATTGATTGCGGTGATGGCAGGCAAGATGCGCAAGAACCGCATCCGCGT
>JANNAF010000297.1:0-2368 GCA_031384005.1 Rhodobacterales bacterium
CGGCCAGACGGGCGGCACCGATCCCGGCATCATCCCACAGATCGGCCGCGATGCGCAGGGGCGGCCAGTGCGGAAAGGTGGCCATTGGCGGGGCGGGGTCAAAGCCGCCAGTGTCGACGGCATAGCCCACCACTGGGTCCACCACGTCATACCCGCGTGCCGCCAGCGCCGCATCCAGATCGCTGTCCTGTGGGCGGATCATGAACAGGGGCTGCGGCATGGCAGCCTCGGCCAGCGCAATATCCGCAGGTTGCCACGGCCCGGCAACCGATGCCGCCGAAACCCGCTTGCCACCACCCGCACCGTCGCGCAAACGCCATGGACCCAGCACCCATGACGCGACAGGCGGCCATGTCGCCTCCATCACCGCCATCAGGGTTTCGGGCGTCATGCCGGGTCTTGCAGGGCCAAAAGGGCGGTCAGCGCCGCCAGCGCCGCATCCAGCCGTGCGGCATCGGTCCCGCGCAACACCAGATTGGTGCCAAAACTGCCATTCATGTTGAACGGATAGGACCCCATCGACAGATCGGGGTAGCCAGCCGCAAAATCGGCAAATGCAGTGGCGATATCCCCTTCGCCCCGCTGCAAACGCAGGGTCCGGCTAAGCAGCGGCGCCCCCCCGGTGATGCCCGCCAAAACGCCCGCCACCATCGCCTCGAATATCCGGGGCACACCGGCCATGACATGGACATTGCCCAGACTGAACCCGGGGGCGATCGACACCGGGTTGTCGATCAGCACGGCACCGTCCGGGATGCGCGCCATACGCTGGCGCGCGGCGTTGAACTCGGCCCCTTGCCGGGCGTAATGCGCGCCCAACAGGGCCACCGCATCGGCACGGTGGGTGATTGCGACGCCAAAGGCTGCGGCCACCGCGTCGGCGGTGATGTCATCATGGGTCGGCCCGATGCCACCAGAGGTGAACACATGGTCATGGGTGGCACGCAGGGCGTTGACCCCGGCCACGATGGCGGCCTGATCATCGGCCACGACCCGCACCTCGGCCAGTGTGATACCGCGTTCGGTCAACTGCCCGGCTAGGTGGTACATATTGCTGTCGCGGGTGCGCCCGGACAGGATTTCGTCGCCGATCACCAGCATGGCTGCGGTTGGATTGGTCATTTCGGTTCTCCTTGCGGGCTATGTATAGCTGCCGCCCTCTGGCAAATGCCAGTGGATTGGACTATTTATGGTGCGTCATTTGAAAGGTTCACGGCATGGACGACATGCGCGGTCGGGTTACACGGGACGGTATCCGCATCTATGAGGACGCGGATTACGCGGGCATGCGTGCGGCAGGGCGGGTTGCGGCGCTGATACTGGACGATGTCGGTGCGCTGGTGCAACCCGGTGTGACGACGGCCGAGATTGACGATTTCATCCGGTCCGAGGTGGCGCGCCATGGTGCAGTATCGGCCACCATCGGCTACAAAGGCTATCAACACGCGTCGTGCATTTCGGTCAACCATGTGGTGTGCCACGGAATTCCGGGTGCCAAAAAGCTGGGCGACGGCGATATTCTGAACATTGATGTGACGGTGATCGTGGACGGCTGGTTTGGCGATACCTCGCGGATGTATTCGGCGGGCAATGTGCCGATCCGGGCCCAGCGCCTGATCGAGGTGACGCACGAGGCGTTGATGCGCGGCATTGCGGCGGTCAAACCCGGCAACACCTTTGGTGACATCGGCCACGCCATCCAGACTTTTGCCGAGGCGAACCGCATGTCGGTGGTGCGCGATTTCTGCGGCCATGGCTTGGGCCGCGTCTTTCACGCGCCGCCCAATGTGCTGCACTATGGCCGCGCCGGAACCGGGGCTGTGCTGGAGGAGGGCATGATCTTTACCATCGAGCCGATGGTCAACCTGGGTCGCCCTGAAACCAAGGTGCTGGCTGATGACTGGACGGCGGTCACCCGCGACAAGTCGCTGTCGGCGCAGTACGAACATTCCATCGGCGTGACGGCGGTGGGGGCCGAGATTTTCACCCAGTCACCGGCTGGCGAATTCTTTAAACCTTGACCGCCCCACCCCGCGACGGACGTTTGACACCCAGGCGCGGGTGCATCCGCCCGGCGACGAAACCGGCCGCCGCCATCAACCCGGCTGTTGTGGCAAAGATGGCCGCCGTGGGGGCAACAAACAGCACGGCATAGGCCATCCCCGGCGTGACGATCGAGGACACATCGCGAAAGCTGGAATAAACCGCCGACATCTCGGTCCGTTCCGACGGTTTGACCGACATCAGGAACGGCAAGCCGCCGATGATGTCCAGCGTCACCAACAAGACCGAGGCCACCATCATGACGCCCACCGTTGCCCAAGGCCACGGCGACAGCAGGAACGACAGGAAAAACAGCCCGCCACAC
>JANNAF010000306.1:0-1660 GCA_031384005.1 Rhodobacterales bacterium
TCACTTGAAGATGTGACGCTGGCTTGTTCCAGTCGCGCACCGGTCTGTTTGCCGCCCACGCCCGGCGCGAACAGCCGCTGATCGATGGCGTTGCCGATCAGCGCCCCGATGGTCTGACCGATAGCAGCACCGCTCAGGCCCAGAATTGCGCCACCAAAGCTGCCCCCAAGGGCTACACCGGCAGCGGACAGCAGCAAGGTTGCCATCAGACCGCCCCCATATTTGCGACGGGCCGGGCCTGAAAGGCGGCGACGACACGCCCGCCCCACCAACCAGACAGCGCGACTTCGGTGACCGGGGTCGCTTCCCAGGCGTGGACAAAACGGGCAGCAGTGGTCAAGATCCCGCAATGCTTGGCGATGCGGCCGGGCCGGATGCGGAACACCAGCACATCACCCGGCGCGGCGTCGGCGGGATGAACCGGGTCCAGATGGACAGCCAGGCCTTTGAGCAACACTTCATCTCCGGTAACATCGCCCCAGTCCCCGGTGTAGCCAGGCAGATCCACTGCCCCCAAGCGCAGCACTTCGCGCCAGACCCCCCGCACAAGGCCAAGGCAATCGCAGCCGACCCCGCGCAGGGCCGCACGGTGGTGATACGGTGTTCCTTGCCAGCGCAGCGCCTCGGCGGCGATCTGCACCCTCAGGGCATCACTTGAAGAAACTGCCGCCGTCATGGGTCTGCTCCGATGTGATATGGCTGAAGGCGTTGTCGTTGCCCGGCATGTGGGGAAAGCCACGAAAGTTGACGAGATTGGCGAAACGACCGGCGCAGGTGCTGGCCTGCTTGTCGCAGCCGGCGCGGATGAAGAAGGCGTCGCCAATCGCGATGGGCCGCACCGCACGTTCGGCCAGTTCCAGCCGCAGCGCCGTGTCAAGCCGATGGGCAAAGACTGCAACCCGCAGACCCGCGTTGGCGCCGGTGGACCAGACGAGGGTGCCGTTGGTGAACAGGCCCGAGGCGAAGGCCCCAAGGCCCGAGGCCGTAAGTATCCGAGCGTCGTTGGCGCTGACCACGGTGCCGGTGCCTTTGAAGGCCGGGTTCTCCAGATCAACGGTGCAGCGGCTGTCGCCCAAGGCGGCATCGCAGCGCCGCGAATAGATCCGGCCGACATCTTGACCCAGATAGTGCGACAGCCCCCGCATCTCGGCCCGAAACGCGGTGGGGCCCCGGCTGATCTCGCCCAGCGATCCGGCGAACAACTGGACGCGAGACGCCGTGTCGGACCAATCCACCCGCCAGATCTGCAAGGCCGCATCATCCCAAAGACCCGCCGCCAGATCGGCCTCGGTCAAGGTCGAGGATGTCAGCGCCCCTACTGCCTCCAGCGTGTCAACCGACAGGCCCAACGACCGGGCCCAAGACGACGCACTCATGCCGCCTTGAGCCGAATAGGTGGTGCCACCAAAGGTCAGATCGACATCGCAATCGGTAAAACCAAGAACGAGACTGTCAGGACGTTCCAGCCGCCAACAGGTCGCCAGCGTCGTGGCACCGGACGCGACCGAGGCTGCAAGAGCGGGCGGCAAGGTCCTCACAGCCTGAGCTCCCTCAACGGGATCGACGCGATGTTTTCGAAGGCGCCCTGCAGATCGATGTTGGTCAGTTTTCCATCAAAGCGGACCGGTACATGGAACTGGCCACCCCATTTCAACGCTTG
>JANNAF010000310.1:0-11321 GCA_031384005.1 Rhodobacterales bacterium
TTGGCGGCAGCGATCAGGGCGGCGCTTGGGGTGGTGGCAAGGTCGGGTTGGTGCATCATCATGGCTTGGAACCTCAAGAAAGGTAAAAGGGGGTGTCAGGGCGCGGGCGACTTTGACCAACCGCCCAGCAGCCGATCAAAGACCGCGTTGGCATAAAGCCCGTTGGTCAGATGAACGCGAAAGCCTGCCGCTGCCGGGTGGTGCGCCCAAAGCGGGAACAGCGCCTGCGCCACAGCGACGATGCCAAAGCTGATCACGGCCAGCACGATCAGCGCCCATTCCAGCGGACCGGGGGCAGGGGTTGCAGGCAGGGTGCCAGCGGTCAGCGCCTCAGCCCCGGCCTGCAGCGCAAAATAGCCGACCGAGGCTGCCAGCGCATAGATCACCGTCGCGCGCGTCAGCGCCCTGGGGGCAGCCCCGGCAAGGCCTTGTGCGATCAAATAGGCGACACCGAAGATCAGGATGGCCCCCAGCGCAATCGCCTGCGGGGACTTTACGCCAAGGCCTGCGCCACTGAAGCCGACCGTCATCAGCGCATAGATTGCGATTGCGGCCAGAAAGGCCTGTCCGACCTTGGCCCCCGACGGCACCGCAATCGGCCCCGGCCTGCGGATACGGGCCACCGCATCCACCGCGTTGCCCGAAGCAAGGAAGGCATGCGCCTTGTAAAGCGAATGCGCCACGATATGCAAAAAGGCCAACGGGAACAGCGCCAGACCGCATTGCAGCACCATGAACCCCATCTGCGCCACCGTGGACCAAGCCAGCGAGGTTTTCACCGCCGACTGCGTCAGCATCACCATGCTGCCAAAGATCGCGGTGAACCCGCCCAGCATCACCAACACCGCCAGCACGCCCGGCGAGGTCAACATGACATCGGCAAACCGGATCATCAAAAACCCACCCGCATTGATCACGCCCGCATGCAGCAGGGCAGACACGGGCGTCGGCGTCTCCATCACCTCGGTCAGCCAGCCATGCGTCGGGAACTGCGCCGATTTCAGCACGGCAGCCAAGGCGATCAGCGCTGCGGCCCAGACGGCAAAGCTGCCGCTGTTGCCCGCCCGCGCCTCGGCAAGGATCGTGGCAATGTCACCGGTGCCAAAGCCGTTCCACAGCACCGCAGCCGCCACGATCAGCACGATGTTGGACAGCCCCGAGGTCACAAGCTTTTTGTGCGCCGCACGGCGCGCCTGCACGCGGTCAGGGTAAAACAGCAGCAACTGATGCAGGCTAAGGCTGGTCGCAATCCAGGCCAACGTCAGTTGTACCAGATGACCCGCGGTCACCAGCAGCATCACGGCGGCCAGCGTCGCGCACATCCAACCCATGAATGCGCCCTGCCGTGCCTCGCCATCGACATAGGACCGCGCATAGCGCAGCACGACCCAGCCAACAAAGCTGACCAGACACAGCATCACAACGCTGATCACATCCAGCCGGGCCGAAAAGCCGGGCAGCAGGGTCGCCGTCGCAGGTCCGTGCAGGATCAAAAGGCCAACGGCCACCAATGCGATGACCATTGCGGCCAGTCCCGCCCCCTCGGCGATCAGCGCAATTGGCCCTGGTCGGCGCCCCGGGCGCATAGCCCCCAATCCTGCACACAGGATTAAAAGGAGCGGGGCAAGATAGATCACTAGCGCTGCGGTCACGTCAGGGTCCTTTCAATTCAGCATGGTCCCGGTTGGTAGCCCTGACGCCGCAATCAGTAAAATACATTGTTTATGGATTATCGTTCGCTTAAACAGAACGTATGCATGACCTCAACTATCACCACCTGCACCTGTTCCGGGCCGTTGCGCATGATGGCAACCTGACCCGCACGGCCGAGCGGCTGAACCTGTCGCAATCGGCAATTTCCGTGCAAATCCGCAAGCTTGAGGAACGTCTGGGCCACCCTTTGTTTGACCGGCGGGGGCGGCAACTGCACCTGACCGAAGCCGGACGCATTGCGCTTGATCATGCCGATGCGATCTTTGCCGTGGGGGATGAACTTGTCGGCACCCTGCGGGATGCAGGACGCGGCCTGCAGGTTCTGCGGGTCGGCGCGCTGGCCACCTTGTCGCGCAACTTTCAGCTGGGGTTCCTGCGTCCCGTCCTTGGGCAGCCCGACACCGAGGTGATCCTGCAGTCGGGCAGCCTTGCGGAACTGCTGCACGCGCTGGAGACGCTGAACCTTGATGTGGTGCTGACCAACCAGCCGCCGCAGCGCGACGCGACGACGCCCTTCGTATCGCACCGCCTGGCCGAGCAACCCGCCAGCCTGATCGGGACCGCGTCACGCCTTCAAGGCACCCTGACGCTGCGTGACCGTCTGGCAACCCTGCCGATCATCCTGCCCAGCAAAAACAGCTCGATGCGGATCGGCTTTGACGCATTGGTCGCCCAACTGGGCATAAAGCCGCGGATCGTGGCCGAGGTGGATGACATGGCGATGATGCGTCTTCTTGCGCGTGAGGATGTGGGCCTTGCCGTCCTGCCACCGATCGTGGTCAAGGATGAGTTGGAGCTTGGAACCCTGATCGAGGCTGACCGCCTGCCTGGCATTACCGAGGCGTTTTACGCGGTGACGCTTGAACGACGTTTTCCAAATCCCATGGTGCGCCAGTTGATCGGGGCGAAGGACCGTTGATGCCGGGCCACAAAAACTGACCCATCGGACATGTTCGCTTTCCCCAGGCGCATAGGTCTGCTTTCGACCCCATGCACCTATCCTGGTCGAGGATGTGATACACGGTGATTGCCGGATTGGCCGGAGATTGGCTGGGACCTTGGGTAAGCTGGAAAACCCGTGCAACCCGCAACCCCTTCCAATCGCCATCCCGCGACGCCCCGCCTGGAACAACGGCCGGATCGTCGGACCGCAGCGTCCCTTGGCTCCCAAACATGTCTGCTCGATCAGAGTCCGGCTTGCGGTGGCCGACGACAGGCGCGATCTGGCCCTGTTCAACACGACCATCGACCGCAAACCTACCGGCAAACCGGCTCGCTTTGCGATCACCAAGACGCCCCGTCAATCCCCGGAGCGATGGATCGCCGATCCTGAAATGATCGGATCTTGCCGCAGGATGTCTGGCACGTGGTTTTCCGCCCAGTGCGGAGCTTGCGTCAGCCGCTTGCTCCGGAATGGCCGCTTCCAAGGGCCACACCCTTGGCGGGCAATGATCCGAAACTTCAGGCGCATAGACCGCGTTGCATCCCCTCATGCGGTTTTCCTGCGTGAAAAAACAGCAATCAGCGCGCTTTCGATACCGCTATTTTCCACACAACACACCACGTTTCGACAGAATGAAGGCGGCCCTGCAGATACCTGAAATCATGAGAGTTGCGTGTTTCCGCAGGATGGATCGCGCGGATGTTATAGGCATCTTTGGTCGCAAAACTCTAAACGACAGACTGGACGCCGTCCTCTGATTTCATTCGCCCTGCAGTTGATTTTGCGCTAGCTTCAATCTGCGGGCATAAAGCCTCGGAACAAGGGAGTGCAGCATGATCAGATGGCTTGCGGTGGCGACAGTCTTGGCCACGACAGGGGCCGGGGTCGCACAGGACCTTGCGTCACATGACAACCGCATCGACTTGATGCGGTCGGATGCGCCTGAACTGGCAAAGCCCGGGCCGTTCGCGGTGGGGGTCCAGACGCTGGACTTGGTGAACCCCGATCAGCTGGACATCGTGAATGTCACAGGACCGGACGCAATGCCGCGCTATGACCGTCCCCTGACGGTAGAGGTCTGGTATCCAACGGCAGAGCCAAAGCCAGAGGCTGTGCAGGCTTATCAGGATGTGCTCATTCGTGACGGCAAGCGTCGGGTAACACTTTATGGTGCGGCGGTGCGCGATGCGCCACCCGATGTGACGGGCGAGCCCTATCCGCTGATCCTGATGTCGCATGGTTATCCGGGGAACCGGTTCTTGATGGCACATCTGGGCGAGAATCTGGCGAGCAAGGGCTATGTCGCGGTGTCGATCGACCATACCGACAGCACCTATGACAGCCAGCTGGCCTTTGGCAGCACACTGGTCAATCGGCCGCTGGACCAGCTCTTCGTGCTGAACCACATCGACGCTTTGTCTGCAACCGAAGGATCGTTCCTGAACGGGTTGGTGGATGCCGGCACCACCGGGCTGATCGGCTATTCGATGGGCGGCTATGGGGCGGTGATCGTCGCGGGCGGCGGCGTGACCGAGACGAGCACGACTTATGAGTGGGGAGCCCCGGCAGGCACGCTCAAGGTCCATCAGGACGGCACGGACAGCCAGCGCGGCCTGCCAGACCCACGCATCAAGGCGATAGTGGCCTTTGCACCCTGGGGGCGCAACACGGGTTTTTGGGACGCAGCGGGTCTTGCCAATATCCGCACACCGATAATGTTCATCGCGGGCAGCAAGGACGACGTGTCGCTGTACGAAGGCGGGGTGCGGACGATCTTTGAAGAGGCGGTGAATTCCGACCGCTACCTGCTGACGTATATCGGGGCCAATCACAACGCGGGCGCCCCGATGCCCGCGCCGCGTGAATCCT
Source organism: Rhodobacterales bacterium (assembly GCA_031384005.1). Classification (GTDB taxonomy): domain Bacteria; phylum Pseudomonadota; class Alphaproteobacteria; order Rhodobacterales; family Rhodobacteraceae; genus Stagnihabitans. The sequence goes on from JANNAF010000310.1 coordinate 4,526, forward strand.
ATGAGCCGGTCGAAGGTCTGGATTTCATCGCGGCCGAACACTACTTCGACGCGGTTTGGGACAACGTCCGGATGAACAACATCGCACAGCATTTCACGACCGCCTATTTCGGCAAGATGCTCAAGGGCGATGCGGGAATGGACCGGTATCTGGCGCTGGTCGAAGTGGCCGAGGACGGGGTGGCTGACCGCGATGCGGCGGGCAAGCCAACAGCCGCCGATACCTACTGGCAGGGCTTTCCCCTACGGAGCGCAATCGGTCTGCGGCTGGAACATCGCACCGCACCCTGAGGCGGGTCTAGGCCTTCTTTTGTCCAGCCGCAATCGCGCAGGTGACAGCGTGCCTTCTCGACCGGGATAGTTCGGACCCGGCCAAAGGCGGCCACTTGAGATATCGTCAGACCGTTCCGAAAGGTGATCACCTCTGCCTGCCACGGGAGGTACCCAGATGTCGAAAAAGGATCGTTGTGGCCTGCGCAACCGGTACCGGGTCGACCGCGGAAGTGCCCGCCGCCATCGCCCGCCGCCTATCCCAGGCGGATCTGTCGGCCAAGGTTCACCCCGTGGCAGAGGTGCCCAGACTTGAGGGCTATTCCGGCGCGGTCCTCGGCAGTGCCGTCCGCTATTCTGCCTGGCTACCAAAGATGACCAATTTCCTTGTGGCAAATCGTGATGCTTTGGCCGCAATGCCGGTGGCCCTTTACACCATGTGCGTTGACCACGCCCGCCTGACGCGAGTCGGCCCCAAAGCGGACAGCCACAGCGTCACGGCAGACGGTAAAAAATCTTGTCCAAAGCAGAAATTCCCTGCATTGCAGACCTTCGGCAAACCACGCTATTTCCCATCTCTTTTCGCAAACAACGAACGCTGGATTTTCGTCATGTAAGTCCAGGCAATAAATCGACTTGTCTTTTGCCCCTGTGCCATTTCCACAACTTTAAAATCAGCAACCCCGGCTTTTCCCAAAATTCGATGAAGCGGCTGGAGGTTATCTTTTTTTGAGACCAACGAGGTAAACCACAGGCACTGATCGGCGAACTCCATGCTTTGCTCGACCATACGGGCGAGAAACTTTATCTCGCCGCCCGGACACCAAAGTTCCGCGTTTTGACCGCCAAAGTTCAGCTTTTGTGAATGGCCTTTTCCAAGGTTCGCCCACTTGCGCTGCGTGCCTCTGTTCGCCTGTTCCATAGACGAATGAAAGGGTGGGTTGCACATCGTCACGTCAAAGGCATCTTTGGCTTCGATCACGCCTCGAAAGATGTTCTCAGGCTCATCTTGCCGCCGAAGGGTGATGCTCAACTTGTTGAATTCGCAAATTTGCTTTGCCGATTTGAGTGCGCCCGCATCTATATCGACGCCTGTAAAGTGCCAGCCGTATTCGCTCTGGCCCGTCAGGGGATAAACCAGACTTGCACCTGTGCCGATGTCTAGCACTTTGATCTGGCGCCCACGTGGAATCTCTTGATTGTTGCTTTCAGCAAGCAAGTCCGCAAGATAGTGGATATAGTCGACACGGCCGGGAATTGGCGGGCATAGATAGCCAGCAGGGATATCCCAAAACTCAATGTTGTAATGGGTCTTCAGCAAGGCCCGATTAAGCATGCGGACAGCAGCCTCGTCTTGAAAATCAATCGTCGGCTGGCCAAGCGGATTGCTTTTCGTGAAAGCCTCAAGTTCTGGTGTCTGCGCCACCAAACGCGCAAAGTCATAGCCTTCGGAATGCAGATTGCGCGGATGCAGCTTGGCTTTGCTGGCCATGGGAACGCCTTCATGAAAGTTTTTTGGCGTCACTCGCCAGACTGTATGTCTGCCTTAGACCCTCACGCACAAATAGTAAAATTTGCAGCAAGCCCGATGCGCCCCTGCCGCAGCCGCGATCTGTCACACTGTCGGGTAAGGCCAAAGGCGGACACCATCCTTTGCGGGCATCGAGGATTGAGAAGGGTGGGATTCCAAAGCGGGCCGCTAAACTACCCGACGATGAGGCCGCCGGTTGGGCATCACCCTCGGCAGCCCCGCCGCCTTGGCCATCGCCGCCCAGCGCGCCTGCGTCACCAAACTCAAGCCCCGCCAGCAATTCCTCCAGTTCAGCCTCGTCAAAGCCGATCATCTCCAGATCGAAGTTTTCGTCGCGCAGCGCCGCAAGTTCCGAGGCCAGCATCGCGTTGTCCCACCCGGCGTTTTCAGCAATCCGGTTGTCGGCAAGGATCAGGGCCCGGCGCTGCGCCTCGGACAGATGGTCCAGGACGATCACTGGCACCTCGGTCAAGCCGAGCGACTGCGCTGCCAAAAGCCGCCCGTGCCCGGCGATGATCACGTCGTCCTCGCCGATCAGGATCGGGTTCGTGAAACCGAACTCGGCAATCGAAGCGGCGATCTGCGCGACCTGATCGGCAGAATGGGTGCGGGCGTTGCGGATGTAAGGCACCAGGCGGGCAGTTTGCATCATGTCGATCTGCAAGGGGGCGATCTCCTGAAAGGAAAAGGCCCGGTGCCGAAGGCCCGCGCAGCTTTGATGCATTGGATTTCAAGAAATGAAGCGCGCTGATCTGCCGCACCTCCGCAAGAAGCACGCCAAGGGCAAGGACTATTGGTATTTCGAGCGCTTGGGCGAACGGATCGCCTTGCCGCCGCCGGACGCCCCGGATTTCCTTGAGCAGTATCAGATCGCCAAGCGCGGCCACAAACCCGCTTTGCCGCAGAGCCGGACTTTCAAGCGATTGATCACGGAATACCGCGCCGGGCCGCGCTGGACGCGCCTCGCCCCCCGCACCCGTAAAGATTACGAAAAGGTGCTGGAATGGGCCGAAGCCACTTTCGGCGAATTTTCCCCGCATCGCATGGAGCGGCGCCACGTCATCCGCGCCCAAGCCGAAAACGCTGAGCGCATGCGCTTTGCCAATTACATCGTGCAGGTCATGTCGGTGCTTGTCGAGCAGGCGATCGACCTAGCTGGATCACCCACAACCCCGCAAAGGGAATCCGCTTGCTGAAGTCCGAAGGCGAGGATCTGCACAAGCCTTGGCCGGTCGAACTGGTCGAGGCCTACACCCTTGCCGCGCCATTCGGATCACCCGCCCGAACGACGCTTGAACTTGCCATCGGCACCAGCCAGCGCATAGGCGATTTGTTGAAGATGCGTTGGGATTGGATCGAAAGCGACGGGATCGCATTGCGCCAAGGCAAGACCAAGGCCGCGCTTTGGATCCCTTTCACCCCGCGCTTGAAGGACTATCTGGACCGCCTGCCGCGCACGGCTTTGACGATCATCGCCGGGGCCGACAGCCGCCCGATGCAATATTTCGCGGCGGCAAAGGCGGTAATGGCGGTCCGCAAGAAGGTCGGGGCCGAGGCCTATACGATCCACGGCTGGCGCTATACCGCAGCCGCTGAACTTGCTGCCGCCGGGGCCTCAGACGAGGAAGTGCAGGCGATCACCGGCCACAAAAGCCGCGCGATGGTGATCAAATACGCAGGTGCCCAACGCCAGCGTGCCCACGCCACATCCGGGCAGGCAAAGCGGGAGCCAAAGGCATAGTCCTCGCTCCATTCGAACTGGAACACTTCACCCGGGCGAAAAGCCAGACGCACGAACGTGCCGCGCCCCGTCGTTGCCAATTGGGTGCATGTGAAACGGACCAAGATGGTTCACGACTGGGTGCCGATCTGACCGCAATCTCGGCCAGCTGACGGCCGTCGGTTCCACAGCAGCCGCCGAGGACAACCACGCACGGCCAAGTCGCGCGGAGATCAGCGACTATCTGGCCGAATTCCTCAGGGTCATGAGCGTCTTACGCTGGGCATCAAGTGTTAGGTGACTAACACTAGACTATTCGAAGTCTCGGTCTGGATGGCTCTTGAGAAGACAAAGGCCCATACATTTCCAAAACGTCACGAGAGTGTAGGCGCGCCATGCCAAATAGCTCTTCGCTCGAATAGCCCAAGTCTTCCAAGTGCGCCCGGATGATCGAAGGCAGCACGCTTGGCGGATCAAACGGAAAGTCAAAACTTGCGGGTTCCTTAGTGCGCCATCCTTTCGCGCTGAATTGCTGCCAGAGGTATCTGCCCTGATTTTCGTTCAGGTGTCCGGATGCCTGCGCGGCCATAAGAAGCGATGCCATCGACATCCGCCATTCAAGTTTCAGGGACGCCAGAAGTTCAAGGGTGATTTTCCGGCCCCTGAAAACATTGGCAGCCTCGGACGGCGGGAACAGGAATGCGGACGCAAATTGATTCGCTTCCTCTTCCATGCTTGCAGTTGGAAAGCGATGCATCACGAGGTGTCCCAATTCGTGTGCGAGGGTGAACCGAAGCCGATCCGCGGGGTGATCTCGGTTGACCAAGACGATCGGTGCGCGGCCCGGCGCGGCAAACGTCACGCCGCTGATTGCTGCACCCTGAAATTTGGAATCACCGACTATGATACCGGCCCGTTCCATTAGGCGCGTCAGGTTCTTGATGGGACCAGAAGGTATCTTCCAGTGCGCCCTGACCGTCGCGGCGATTTTTGTGACGGAGCCATATTGCTCAACATCCATGGTTGGTATGTCACTCGCAGGGCTGTAATCGACACTCTCCAGAAAGCGCCGCAGATGGATGAGCCGAAGATTCAGTTCCGCTGTTACCGCATCTACGTCCCGCGCCGAAACTTCCGACTTCTTCCCCCTAAGCATCGTGTGGACGCTGACAGGCGGCCCATAGACAGGGTCGGAAATATCAAAAAACGCCTCGGGAACGTCAAATACTACAGCCGCATTCGATTTCATCGTCTGGTCAACTTCGAGAAGGTCGTTTTCCAAGCGCGAGAACACCGCTTGAGCAAGACCCATCTTCTTCGCCGATTCGGTTTGCGTGAATCCTCGAAAGTGCCGCGCAAGGCGCAGCAGGTCACCGAAACTGGCCATAATTACGTGCCTTTTGTTTCGTTTTCGGAGGGCAGCGATTTCGGGGTGACGAGCGGCGGCTCGTCGTCCGGCGCTGCTTGGAATGGCAACGGGATTGCGCCAGTTGCGGGCTCGCCTGGATCAATTTCATATGACCACAGAAGGTTGTCACCATCGCGGGCGACCACAAGAACACTCTCAACCGCGGAGCCAAGAAGATCAGGCGTCCAGATAAATTCAATCTTTGCAGCTGCCGGTGGCAGGCCAGGAAGTGAGTGCTGGGCGTCTACGAAATCCAAGACAGCTTGGGTTCGGATATTTTGTCCGAGATTGTCCTCGTCGCCTTTCTTGAATCTGCCGATCACTACATCACCAAAGCAAAATTTGACCGTTTGAGCTTGTTCAATAATGCGAACAGTCGGGTCTGAACCGAACACAGTCAGCGCACACCGAGCAATGGCATCAAATACATAGTTGGAAATCGTCCTTGGATACAGGACGGGGGCATAGCCTTTTGCTGCTCGGCACTCTGCGAGTGAAAGCCACTCAGCAAACCCGGAAATTACCGCAGACCTGATCCTAGCATGATACGGCTCAAGCGCCGTCCGTACATCATCCTCCGAAAACTGATCCATTTCCTGCCTCCTGCCGTTTCAAAGTATACTACACAGGAAATCTGCAAAATCAACAACATTTATTCAAATCCTATTTTATGCAATGATATCAATATATTTTCTCCGAAACCTAAGCTGTGTCGACCTGCGATCCCTTCAATATCCTGACAAGAGCGTCTTACATCGTTAGTCCCTCGTGCCTTGGCCGGGGGTGGGCCGCTCAGAACCGTTCGCCGAACTATGCCGGTGGAGATGTTTGCGACGAAGTTATTCTGACCGAACTGATTTTCGCCAGACATCAACAATCGGAAGCCAGAGGAACGGAACGGGACCGGAACAAGAAACGTGAAAACCAAAGTGAAAACCCCTTACGGCAGGGACTTGCTATATCAGCTAACCTATTGATTTTAATGGTGCCCAGAGCCGGAATCGAACCAGCGACACGCGGATTTTCAATCCGCTGCTCTACCGACTGAGCTATCTGGGCACCGTTGGAAAGGCGTGCCTTTCGGTCGGGACGTCTTACGCAAGGGCCGGGTCAGTGTCCAGAGGGGAATTGGGTTTTTTCTTGGTCAGTGGGGCTGGTCGTCGCGGCGGGGCTGGGCTTCGTCCTCGGGGTCGGTGCTGGTCGCAGGGACGCGGTAGGTTTCGTTCAGCCAGCGGCCCAGGTCGATGTCGGCGCAGCGGCGCGAACAAAACGGGCGATACTGCGCGTCGACCGGTTTGCTGCAGATCGGGCAGGTCACCGCAGCACCTCGGCCAACGGCAGGCGGTCGCGCTTGCGGGTCATCTCGAACAGGCCCAGAGACGTCCAGCCCGCCAGATTGGTCTCGGCGGCCTCGGACTTGAACGCCGCGCGGATCACCTGATCGAGGATAGCACGTTCCTTTTTCGGCATCGGCGCAAAATCGACCACGATCTGGCCGCCCAAACCGCGCAGCCGCAACTGGCGTGGCAGGTCACGGGCGGCGGCGATGTTCACCTTCAGCGCCGCTGCGGGCGAGGTGTCGGGGCCGGTGTTCACGTCAATGGCGACCAGCGCACGGGTCGGCTCGATCAGCATGTTGCCACCGCCCACCAGGGGCACGCGGACATCACGCAGCGCCGCCAGCATCTCATGCACACCCTGCGCCTCGAACCCGCCCTCGATCACCTCGTCGGGTTCCGGATCCGCCCAGTCGCGCCATGCGGTTTCATGCGCACCCGCGCCCTCGACCAACAGTTCCGGCCCGCCGTCCAGATCGCGCATCACGGCCTCGGCCAGTGCGCGCATCGCGGCGATGTCGTCGGCAACCT
>JANNAF010000312.1:0-3715 GCA_031384005.1 Rhodobacterales bacterium
TCGCGCCCCACACGAAGACGCTCGGATACGCCAAATGGCAATTCACGCGTCGCGTCGTCCAGGTATGCGGTCATTCGCAGCGCCACTCGGCCCTCCAGCGAGGCAGCCCGGTCGTGTGTCGAATTCGCCACCGGGGTCAGCCTGATGCAAAAAGGGTTGGTGGATGTCCGCCCGCTGATCACCCAGACCGTGGCGCTGGACGATGTCGAGCAGGGCTTTGCGCTGGCCAATGACCGCACAAAGGCGATGAAGGTGCAGATCGCCTTTGGCCTAGATGGTTGATCCGGGCACCAGACGGGTCGGAATGATGGTGACATCCTGCACCGAGTCACCGCGCAGACGGCTGACCACGGCCTCGGCTGCGGCCTTGCCCAGACGGGTGGTGGGGATGGCGGTGGTGGTCAGGCGGCGCGGCAGGATTGACGCCGCCTCCATCCCGCCCCAACCGGCAACGCCCATATCCTCGGGGACCCGGATGCCGATTTTGGTCAAATAGGCCAGCCCGCCAATCGCCATCTCGTCATCGTGATAATACAGCGCATCCAGATTGGCCTGCCGCGCAAGCAGGGTTTCGGTGCCATAATATCCCGCATAAAACCCGGGCTGGTCGTGCAGAACCTCGGTCGCGGTCGGGGTCAGGCCGGTCTCGGCCAAGCCATGCACAAACCCCTGAAACCGCAGATGCCCCGAGGTTTTTAGCGCGCCCATGGCCCCCACATACCCAATCCTGCGCCGCCCCGCCGCCGTGACACAGCGCGCCATTTCCAACCCGTTGTCGAAATGCGAAAACCCGATGGCCAGATCAATCGGCTTGGTCGTCAGATCCCAGATTTCCGCCACCGGCACCGCCATGTCGCGCAACAACGCCAGCGTGCCCTTGGAATGGATGCGCGAGGCAAGGATCACAGCCGCAGGTTTCCACGACGACAAGGTGCGCAGCCAAACCTCCTCTTCGTCCTGCATCTGGTGATGCGACCCGATCATGGTCTGAAAACCCAGGCGCGTCAGCGTGACATTCAGCGATTCCAGCACGGATGCGAACAAAGGCGAGGTCAGGCGCGGCACGCAAACCCCGATCAGCGTGGACGACCCCGCCGGGCCAAAGGCCGCCGCGAGGCGGTTGGGGACATATCCGGTGCGTTCCACCTCTTGCAGCACCGCATCACGGGTTTTCTGCGAAAACCCACTGGCGCCACGCAAAACCCGGCTGACCGTCATCTTGGACACCCCAAGATTGCGGGCAATATCCTCGAGCGCGGGTTGGCTGCGTTTGGTCATGCGCCACGTTAAGGACAGGTTGCCGGGTGGCGCAAGGGTCGTGATATGTTATCGATAACTTTGTTCTTGACTCGGGGGGCGATTGACCGTTGACTAAGCGCGTTACCGGTAACCTAGGAGGGGCGCCGGTGATGGGGGGAATATCACGTGACGACCAGGGATGGCCTGTTTTTCGACCAGATCGTCAAATCCTTTGGCGGCACACGCGCGTTGCGGGGTGTTTCGCTGCAGATCAACCGGGGCGAGATCGTCGCCCTGCTGGGTGAGAATGGTGCCGGAAAATCAACGCTGATCAAGACGCTGGGCGGCATCAACACGCCCGACAGCGGTCAGGTCATGGTCGACGGCGTGCCCTATAAACATGTCAGCGGCAAAATCTCGACCAAACAGGCGGTGGCGTTCATCCATCAGGATCTGGGCCTGATCGAATGGATGAGTGTGGCGGAAAACATCGCACTTGCCGTGGGTTACCCGCGCCGCGCGGGCCGCATCGACTGGACCGCGACCGAGGATGTCGCGCGCCGCGCGCTGGCACTGGTCGAGGCGGATTTTGCGCCGACGGCACGGGTGTCCAGCCTGACGCGGACCGAAAAATCGCTGGTGGCGATTGCGCGGGCGCTGGCAGTTGAATGTGACTTTCTGGTGCTGGACGAACCAACCGCCAGCCTGCCTGCGGATGAGGTCGAGCGGCTGTTCGCTGCCCTGCGCCCGCTGCGCGACAAGGGGGTGGGGATGATCTATGTCTCGCACCGTTTGGATGAGGTGTTTCAGATTGCCGACCGTGTGGCCGTTCTGCGTGACGGGCAAATGGTGGGGATGCGCGACATCGCCCACACCAATGCCGAGGATCTGGTCAGCCTGATCGTGGGCCGCAAAGCCCGCGAGATTGACCGCCCCGAGGTGCAGGCCGGGCCCGAACTGCTGAAGGTGGCGGGTTTGGCGACGCGCAAGGCCGGGCCAGTGGATTTCACCATTTCGCGCGGCGAGATGGTTGGACTGGTGGGCCTGCGCGGTGCGGGCCATGAGGAAATTGGCCGGGCCCTGTTCGGGCTGGAGCGGCACCGCGGGTCTGTGCTGCTGGACGGCGCGGCCCCCGATCTGACCAATGCGCGCAGCGCGATGGCCTCGGGCATCGGTTTTGTCGCGCGGGACCGGGTGGTGGAATCGGTGGCCCCTGCCCTGACGATCCGCGAAAACGCCTTTATCAACCCCAGTGCGACGGGGCGACGGTTGTTGTCGTGGATGACGCCTGCGGTCGAGAATGGACTGGCGCGGCATTTGGGGGGGCGGGTTGGCCTGTCGCCAAATGACCCGACCCTGGCGATCGAGGCGCTGTCGGGCGGCAATCAGCAAAAGGTCGTCGTGGGCCGCTGGCTGGACACCGGACGCCGCCTGCTGATCGCAGAGGACCCGACCGCGGGCGTCGATGTCGGCGCCAAAGCCGAGATTTATCACCTGCTGTTTCAGGCGCTGGCGTCTGGCATGGGGGTTTTGGTGGTGTCGACCGATTTCGAAGAGGTCGCCAACATCTGCCACCGCGCCATCGTGTTCAGCCGGGGGCAGGTGGTGGGCGAATTGCACGGGGTCGCGCTGTCCACGGAAACCCTGATCCAGGCCGCCTCGGCCGGTGATGCGGCTGCATAGGAAACGCCCATGAATTCGATCCAATCCGATGCGCTGGAACCCACCAAGGACGAGGTGGCCGGGCTGACATTCTGGCAAAAACTGATCCGTCTGGCCCCGGTCTACGGGCTGGTCATTCTGACCGTGTTTCTGATCGTGCTGTTTTCCATCCTGTTGCCGAACACCTTTCCCACGGTTCTGAATCTGCGCGCCATTCTGTCGGACAAGGCGATCATCGCCATGCTGTCCTTGGCCGCGATGATCCCGATGGTGGCGGGGCGGATCGACCTGACGGTCGGTTACGGCATTGTTTTATGGCACATTCTGGCGATTTCATTGCAGGTCAACTATGGCGTACCGTGGCCCATCGCGGTGCTGATCGTGATTGTCCTGGGCGCGATCACCGGGGTTTTGAACGGGATCTTGGTCGAGGTTGCCAAGATCGACGCCTTTATCGCCACGCTGGGCACGGGCACGGTGCTGTATGCGATTGCCCTGTGGCATTCCGGCGGGCGTCAGGTGGTCGGCGCGTTGGACCCGCAGTTTTACCTGCTCAGCGGGCAATGGGTGTTTGGCCTGCCGATCACCGGGTTTTATGTGCTGGGCATCAGCCTGATCATGTGGGTGGTTTTGGAATTCACCCCGGTCGGGCGGTATCTGTATGCGATTGGGGCAAACCAAAAGGCGGCAGAACTGAACGGCATACCGACGCGCAAATTCGTGGTGGGGGCGTTTGTGGCATCGGGGACACTCGCCGCCATCGCCGGGGTGTTGCTGGCGTCCAAGCTGCGGATCGGCCAAGCCTCGGTCGGGT
>JANNAF010000337.1:0-4568 GCA_031384005.1 Rhodobacterales bacterium
TCGTCATGCGTCTTCAGCGCGGCGATAAAGGGGGCGTCGTCCAGCAGTTTGATATTGTCCGCCTCGATGTGCAGGGGGTTGGCGTTGTGGTGCAGCACCACGATCACCGGACGGTCCGCAGCCTCGGCCAGACGGTCGCGCAGCCAGTCGATCTGGCCCTCGGTCAGCACACCATCGACACGGCCCGGTTCGGAACTGTCCAGCACGATGACGCGGTACCCCTTGGCGTCGATCACATGGTTGACGTTGCCCGTCTCGTCCGCATGGTCGGCACCGAACACCGCCAGATAGGTCGGGCGGTCGTCATGGTTGCCCAAGGTGATATAGGTCGGAATGGTGATCGCCGCCGTGATATCGCGCAACCGGGCATAGGCCTCGGCCTCGCCCTCATCCGCCAGATCGCCGGCAATGATGCAGAAATCGGCATCGGCATAGCGGTCGTTCAGGCAGGCCACCGCCTGTTCCAGCCGTGCCGCCGTGTCCAGCGTCATGGATGTCTTGCCATGACCCACCAGATGCAGGTCGCTCATCACCACAAATTTCAGGGTCATTGGCCCAACCCCTTTGCCGCCAGATACGCCATCGAGGCCGGGATGCCCGCCTTATCCTCCAATTCCAGAATAAGGCGCGGCTTGACCGTCAACTCGGCCAAGGCGGCAAAAACGGACGGCCACAGGATATTGCCCTGCCCGATTTGCCAATGCCGGTCGGCATAGCCATCGGCGTCCTGCAGGTGGACATGGGCCAGCATCTCGCCCGCATTGCGGACAAAATAATCGACCGGCGGCGCGCCGGTGGACCCATGGGCATAATGGGCATGGCCGGTGTCGATGGACAGTTGCAGCGCGGTCGAGCCAAAGCTGGCGCACAGATCGCGGCGGTCGGCGGGGTTGATATCCTCGATGTTTTCCATGACCAGCGTCACGCCCAGCCTTTCGGCGCGTTTGACGATGGGGTCCATCACCTGATGGACGCGGGTGTAAAAGGCGTCACGCGCGCCGCTGCGGGCGTCCAGATTGTTGTAATCCCATGTCGTGAACGGCGAATGGATGACCATATGGCTGGCCCCCAGCGCCGCACAAACGTCCAGCCCCTGCCCAAACCGGGTCTGCACGGCGTGGCGCACCAAGGGGTCCTGCGTGTCGATGGTAAAACCCCAGAACGGCCCGTGAATCCCCAAGCGCCCCTTGTATCCGGCCAGCATGGCTGTGACCTGATCCGCCAGCGGGGTCCAGTCATCGTCCAGCACCTCGGCCCGGACAAAGCTTTGCAGTTCCAGATCGCGGTCCTTTTCAAGGATCCAGTCCAGATAGGCTGACAATTCGGCATTGGTCAGCGCCGCACCGATTACCGGAAGGGTCATGGTCATCTCCTCATGGGGTTGCATCGCCCGATCTAGCGGTGCCGAATGACAGGCGCGTGTCGGCTGGGTAACATCGGGATGCAGCACTTGTCGGCCATCGGGCAAGCATGCCGCCCACCAAACGCGCAAACCGGGGGCAAGTGCCGCCAGAACCGCCCAAATAACACCCAAACACGGTTTGCACCCAGGGCTGCACCGGGCCGCGCGCCATGAAACCTTGCCCATCGCGGGCAAAACGGTTGCACAGGGTGCCATGACGAAACCTCTGTCCATAGTTGTCGTCGAAAAGGACCGCGCCCGCGCCCTGATGATCGTCGATGGCCTGCGCGACGCAGGGGCGTTCGACGTTTTGGTGATTGGCGACGAAACCGGGCTGGCGCGGCGCATTGCCGAACGCAACCCCGACCTTGTGCTGATCGACGCGGGCCACCCCTCACGCGATGTGCTGGAGGATCTGACGCTGGCGACGGCCCCCATGCAGCGCCCGGTGGCGATGTTCGTCGACAAATCCGACGCTGCCCTGACCAAGGCCGCGATCGAGGCCGGAATGTCGGCCTATGTGGTGGACGGATTGCGCCCCGAACGGCTGAAACCCATTCTGGATGCGGCGATTGCGCGGTTTCACATGGTCCACAAGATGCGCGTTGAACTGGCCGAAACCCGCCGCGCATTGGAAGAACGCAAGGTGATCGACCGCGCCAAAAGCATCCTGATGCGCGCACGCGGCATTGACGAGGAGGCGGCCTATAGCCTGTTGCGCAAGGCGGCGATGGATCAGGGCAAAAAGGTCGTTGATCTGGCGCAGGCCTTGGTCATGGCAACGGATCTGCTGAAATGAGCCTGATCCCGCTGAACCTGGGTTTTGTGCCGCTGGTCGATGCGGCGCCGCTGTGGGTGGCGCAGGCCCTTGGTTTTGCCAGCGAGGAGGGGTTGGTGCTGACCTTGGTCCCCGCGCCCAGCTGGTCCACCTTGCGCGATATGTTGGGTGCAGGCCAGGTGGTCGCCGCTCATATGCTGTCGCCGGTGCCGATTGCCACGGCGCTGGGTCTTGGTGGGGCGATGGCCCCGCTGGAGGCATTGATGGTGCTGAACCTGAACGGCAACACCATCGGTGTGTCGCGGGGTCTGGCGGCGCGGATGCGGGCGGGCGGTTACATCTTTGACTTTGCCGATGCATGGGCGGCGGGGCTGGCGTTGCTGAACGCGGGCGGACCCCTGCGCATTGGGGTGCCCTTTGCCTTTTCGCTTCACCGCGCGCTGATCCATTACTGGCTCGAAGGGTTGGGCCAACCCCTGCCCGCCGCCATCGAGATCACTACAATTCCGCCCCCCCGCATGGCGCAGGCGCTGGCAGCGGGCGAAATTGACGCCTTTTGCGTGGGCGAACCGCGCGGGTCGGTCGCGGTCGACACCGGGGCGGGGGAACTGCTGCTGCCGGGGTCAGCGATCTGGGCTGCGGCCCCCGAAAAGGTGCTGGCCACCCGCGCCGGCTGGGCCGAGGCGGAACCCGACCTTGCCGGCCGTCTGATCCGCGCCATCTGGCGCGCGGCGCGCTGGCTGGGTCAGCCCGCCAACCACAGCGTTGCGGCCGACCTGCTGGCTGCGCCCGGACGGCTGGCCGTGGCTGCCGATGTCATCGAACGGGTACTGACCGGGCGGTTGATCACCAGTCTGGCCGGAACCGAACGCCACGCGCCCCGCTTCATCGAGTTTCACGCCGGGGCTGCCAATTTTCCATGGCGCAGTCAGGCCGCCTTTATCGGCGCGCGACTGGCCCAGCGCCACGGGCTGGACCCGCTGCCCGCCATTTCCGCCGCCCGCACCGCATTTCGCAGCGATCTGTACCGGCTGCACCTGCGCGGAACCGGGGCCGTTCTGCCCGCCGCGTCGGACAAGCTGGAAGGGTCGCTGTCGGTGCCCACAGCGGCCCCCGCAGCCGAGGGGCGACTGATTCTGCCGCCTGACCGCTTTTATGATGCCCGCATCTTCGACCCTGCCGACCCCCTGCGCTGAAAATTTGGGCGCTGGTGCGGAAAGGTGGCCTTGGCACACGCAGCACGATTGACCGGGCCATGCTGCATGTGCACGGTAGGCACAACGCACGGGGCAATGACGTCCCACCGCGTTCCCCCAATGACGAGGGAACCTCAAGCAACGCCGCTTGGAACCATGCCATCCCTGGCAGCGGTCCCATGCGGCTTTTTCATTTTCAGCGCCCGAAACGGGCAAAGGGAACCCATCACATGCGCCTCACTCACCTTTTGTTGCTGACCACCGCCCTTGCCAGCCCGGTTCTTGCCAGCCCCGCCTTTGCCCAAACCGCAGGGATCGAAAAAGACCAGCTGACCCTGGGTTTCATCAAGCTGACCGATATGGCCCCACTGGCGATTGCCAAGGAAAAGGGCTTTTTCGAGGAGGAGGGTCTGGACGTGGCGCTGGAGGCGCAGTCGAACTGGAAGGTGCTGCTGGACCGCGTGCTGGACGGCGAGATTGACGGTGCGCATATGCTGGCCGGGCAACCCATCGCCTCGACCATCGGTTATGGCACCAAGGGGCATCTGGTCACCGCCTTTTCGATGGACCTGAACGGCAATGCGATCACCGTGTCCAATGCGGTGTGGCAGGCGATGAAACCCGGCGTGCCGATGGCCGACGGCAAACCCGTCCACCCCATCTCTGCCGCCGCGTTGAAACCCGTGCTGGACGCCTATGCGACCGAGGGCAAGCCGTTCAATCTGGGCATGGTGTTCCCGGTGTCCACCCACAACTATGAACTGCGCTACTGGTTGGCGGCGGGCGGGGTGAATCCCGGCTATTACGCCCCCGGCGATGTGTCGGGTCAGGTGGCGGGCGATGTGCTGATTTCCGTCACCCCGCCGCCCCAGATGCCCGCCACGCTGGAGGCAGGCACCATCGACGGCTATGCCGTGGGCGAGCCGTGGAATCAGGCCGCCGTCGCCAAGGGCATTGGTGTGCCGGTGATCACCGATTACGACATCTGGAAGAACAATCCCGAAAAGGTGTTCGGCGTCACCGCCGAGTTTGCCGAGGCAAACCCCAACAGCATGCTGGCCCTGACCAAGGCGCTGATCCGTGCCGGCATGTGGCTGGATGCCGACAACAACGCCAACCGGGCTGAGGCGGTCGAGATTCTGTCGCGCAAGGAATATGTCGGCGCCGATGCCGCCGTGATCGCCAATTCGAT
>JANNAF010000357.1:0-6619 GCA_031384005.1 Rhodobacterales bacterium
GGGCATGGCGATCAAACCCAACCGTTGTCCCCAGCATCGAAGGATCGCCTGATCGCAGCGTACAGAAGAATAGTCTTTCCATCCGCCAGACTGATCCGAATTCCACCCTTCCAGGCCTTCCAAGACCCGTCGTAGATGTCCACGCTTGTGACACCGACCCCGGTTTCTGGATCAATGCGATTGGGGCCTATGGTATCTTCATACGCAATCTTCTGCTTGCTGCCTTTCTGAGATATATCAGCAGACAGCCGCGCCGCGACAGCCGCGCTTTCTGCCATTTTATCAGAATGCATCTTGACAACGAGTTCGGTCAGATTTGGCAAGTATTGCTTATCATTAAGGGCCAGATATTTGCTGGCTAGCACCACCTCCAGACGCTCATCAAGTAGCGCAATCCGTTCTGAGGCGGCTAAAATTTCCGGATCGACTTCCTTCAGAATCTTCCATTTGCGCTGATCTTCGCTTTCGGTGGGCGCTTTGACAATCTCATCAGCCCTATCGGATCGGTCTTGGCGATAAGTGATCGGCTCGGGTTGATAATGGTGTTGCGGAGCGCCTTGGGCTTTGCCTTTCAAGATGGCCGCGATGATCCATCCTACTGGCCCCAGGAAAAACCCCCACAGCGCGCCCTTTTCCCCGTCGATTAAATAGCCAACGATGGCACCGAAGACGGACGACATAAAGAAGATCACGGCAAGTTCCAAAGCAATCCCCTATAAACACAACGCTCGACTCGAACGGTGATGGACCACCCTTGGCTTGTCAACCGACCGGATCGCTATCGTGCGAAACCAAGAGGTCGAGTAAAAACCCCACCCTACCCCAACACCGCCTTCAGCGCGGCCACCTGAACCCGGTCCGTCCGCTTTTCGGCCCCGGTGACAAACCCGAACGCATCCGGTTGCCCCGCTATGGCCACCGTGCAACTGGCGTGCACCTCGGTCACGCCCAGCCCGGCCAACATCGGCCACGACTGCACCGTCACGCCTGACCCCGGCATCACCGACAGCCGACCCTTGGCCGCCCGCATCATCGCAGCCAACCGCGCCACGCCCTCGGGTGCCACCCGCGCCCCACCCGAACTCAGCACCCGCCGGAACCCCAGTGCGATGGCCTGCTCGACCGCCTCGTCTACATCGGTGATCAGATCAATCACCCGGTGCAGCGTCAGGTCCAAACCCTGCGCCTCGGCCACCAGATCGGCCAGTACCGCGCCGTCCAGTCGCCCACCCCGTTCGGCACCCAGCACCACCCCCGGCAATCCCGCCGCCCGCGCCGCACGGATGTCGCGCCGCATCACCGCCACCTCTTGCGCGGCAAAACGAAAATCGCCCGGCCGTGGCCGGATCATCGGATAACACGGCACGCCACAGCCCGCTGCCACCTCCATCAACCCCACTGAAGGCGTCAGCCCGCCCACCCCCAGCGCCGCGCATAACTCGACCCGGTCAGCCCCGCCCGCCACCGCTTCGGCCAAGCCAACCGCATCGTCCACACACACTTCCAGCAGCACAGCGGCCCTCCCGTTTGGTGGACCTAAACCCGACCGGGTGCCCCTGTCCAGCGCTACAGCGCCCGCATCCGGTTGCCGCGTGGGTTATGCTCGACCTCGGCCAGCCCCAACGCCTCCATCAACGGCGGCACGTAATTGGCGAACCGCCCGCGATAACCCTTGCGCTGCCCAAAATACCCGCCGACCGGATTGCCACCGTCGCGGGCCCAGGCCTCGACCGACCCTTCGGTCACCGGCTTGCCTTCGTCAGCACTGCCCAGCGCCACCCAGTCGCCCCGCGCCACCAGCATCGCCTGCAAATCCTCCAGACAGCGCCCAAGATAGGTCAGCTTGGTCGTGCCCACCATGCACACCAACAAACCCACCGCCTCGTCGCGCCACATCAGATACTCGGACGTCCCCGGCGGGGTTTTCAGAACCCACGGATCATCCTTGCTGCCCTTTGTCATGCCACCCTCCTCAGGTTGCCGCTGCCTTAGCCTACTGCGCCGACCCGCAAATTTCCATCCTGACTTGACAGACCGCCCGCCTTGCGCGCATCAGCGGCAAAACCGCAAAGGTCGCCATGACACAGCCCGCCCCCGATGACCGCCTGATCGTCGCCCTTGACGTTCCGAACCTGTTGCAGGGCATGGACCTTGTCACGCGGCTTGGTCCTGCCGTCAGTTTTTACAAGATCGGCCTTGGTATGCTGACCGGGGGCGGCCTTGCCCTTGCCAACGACCTGAAATCCGAACACGGCAAACGCGTTTTTCTGGACATGAAACTGTTCGACATCGGCGCAACCGTTCAGGAGGCCGTGCGCGGCCTTGCCCAATATGACTTTGATTTCCTGACCGTCCACGGCGACCCCCAGGTCGTCACCGCCGCCGCGCAATCCAAGGGGAACATGAGGATCCTCGCCGTCACGATCCTGACCTCGCTGGACCGTACCGACCTTGACGCCAACCTGATCAAACCCGGCGACCTGTCCCAGATCACCCTTGAACGCGCCGCCCGCGCGTTGGAGGCCGGGGCCGACGGCGTCATCGCCTCACCACAAGAGGCCGCCCTGATCCGCGCCCTGCCGCAGGCCGCAGGCAAACTCATCGTCACCCCCGGCGTCCGCCCCCTGGGGTCCGAGGCTGGCGACCAGAAACGCACCGCCACCCCGCATCAGGCCCTGTCGGGTGGCGCCGACCACATCGTCATCGGCCGCCCGATCTGGGCCGCCCCCGACCCCCGCGCCGCAGCCCGCGCCATCCTGTCAACGCTGCCCTAAAGCCAGCCCAATTCGCCCAGCGCCACCCCAACCCGCCGCTGCATCTCCGGGATCGCCCGCTGATGCGCCAGAAACTCGGCCACCGCCATCATTTGCCAATACTGCCCCTCATCGCCAAAGCGTATCGCCGCCACCTCCGCCGCCGTGATCCGCCCCGCGAAAAAGACACTGCTCTGCCCCGGGTCCATCATGGATGGCCACACCCGCCGCCATTCCAACCGCTTGGGCGGCAACCGCAACCCAAACTCCTCCTCCACCTCCCGCAGAACGCAGCCCTCGGGGCCCTCCTCCCCCTCCCGCCCCCCACCCGGCAAATCCCACATATTGGCCCAAGCCAATTCCGGCTTGTCATCCCGCAGATAGGTCAGCACCTCCGCCCCCAACACCAACACCACCTTCGCCCCGACGAACTCCATCCCCGTCCCCACCAACACTTCACTAACCAATCTTTGCCACCCTGCCGCCCATGTCAAACTACCTCCGCCCCCACATCCCCGGCGCAACCGTGTTCTTAACTCCAGCCCTTGCGTCGCGCGGAACAGACACCCTGGCACAATCCCGTCGAATATGGATTTGTCGAACACCCAAGGCCCGCGGGTCCCGTAGGGTGCGCTTTAGCGCACCTTCCGCAACCCATTGCGTTTCCGGTCGCAAAACAGCCAGCCCTTCAATTCCATCGAACGCAAACTTGCCCTGAAGCACACCCTACCGCGCGCTGCGTCAGCGCGCCCGAGGCCAGGACAACCGTCGCGCTGCCGGTGCGGGTCATGTCCAGGGTGGTCGGGAACCCTCCGAACTCGTCCAGAAAATGGTGACCGGGGGTGGCGACCCCCTCCCGCGCCGTGTCGTCAACCCAGCGCAGGCGGATCCAGTCCGTGATGGTGTTGCGATACAGCCGCGTGACCCGGCGGGGGACGAGCGCGCCACGGCCCTTGTCCGCCCTTGCGTCAAAGGCGAGGACCATATCGCCGACGCGCAGGGCGGAAATGGCGGTGGAGGTGGTGCGAGAGGTCTGGATGCGGGTGTGGGCGGGGAAGCACTGGGCCATTGCGGCCTGGCGCATTGCCTCGTGCAGCCAGCCTTCCTCAATCGACCTAATTTCATGCGATGCATCTGCAAGAAAGCCTTCCCAAAATGACGGCTGACGCAAAAGTGCGTCCATCTCACTTGCGGAAAGCGGAGTATCGCCTCCCTCCAATGCTGAAAGCAATGAGCCCATTCTGTGACCGGTTGCCGACGGTAAGAACACAATATTGTCGCCGAGCCTTAACCCAAGGTTGTGGATATTGCCCGCCGTAATAAAGGAAAACTGAGCTTCTGACCAAGATGCTGGGTTAGAATAGACATACGTAATGTTTCTGCCGCCCAGCGCCCAAAGCTGAAGTTGGTCACTGATGTCAACTTCAGCCATGAACCCGAATATCCCCGGCGAGTTAAACACGGTTGCTGAGGCATTGGGGTTAGCAATCAAAAGCTGCTGAACCAAAAACCCTCCCAGTGAGTGGCCGGTAATGGACAAGTCCGCGTGTTTGGCAGCCGCCAGCGTTCGCGCCATGCCCAGCAACTGAAAGGCCTGTCTCTCTTGAAATGTCCACAAATCAGAAACGGGTCCTGCGATGTTCGTTGCCTGATCTTGCCATTGTCCGGTATTGGTCCCTTGGATTGCCGCTACGACGCTATTGTCAGCGGGGGAGTAATAAACCGCACCATAGAAGCCCGTGTTCGAGTCGTTTATGACATAGCTTCCAGAGAGCACGGAATAACCGCCGTAGCTGTCCGGAATTCCATTCTCAACCCGATAAACGCTCATTGCTATGCCGGCAAGATTCAAAAGATCAGTCAATTTTCGCACTCCCGAATCGTTCAATCTTTCCGTTTCCGTAAAGCCGCACCACTACCTCACCGAGCTCCAGGGCCTCAAAGTAGGTCTCGTTGCTCTGGTACACTGATTGGTAAAGACGTGACACTGGCTGTTGGTAAATGATATAAAGCCTGATCTGCGTTCCCTCTGCCGGAACGTCGTGGCTTTCATAGCAAATCCGACTCACATAATAGCTAAAGTAGGTCTTTTGCGAGCAAGTTACTTTTCCGCGCATCGGTACCACAAAAGCAAAATTTTGAGGAAAGTGGCTTACCTCTTCCAACAGGTCAAGTCGCGCCAACCTTCTCGCCTCAAGCAACTGTGCTTGGTCACTGTTGTAGCTCGATACGACGAAGAAAGTTGTGACCAGTGCGGTGACAAAGGCCATTACAAACACCCATTTCATTTTTTGCGAACCTGCGGTCAACGAAAGCCACCGCTCTCGCCCGGCCAGCCAACCCTGTTCCTCTGACCGCTAAAGGTTATTGACATAATTTTTCCTCTCAAGCGGTATCGTTAAAATATGGCTAACATACTTGGCCCGCCCAGCGCGAAGAGGCGGAAGCAAGATTGCGGCATGACTGGAAACTGGCTCAACGTTACCCTTGGGCTCACCGGAAAACCCACCCCCCGAATCGGGCCGACACACTCTCCCTAATATCCGATGAACAAAACTTAACAGACACTTGCGATTCCGTTAATTTCCAAACTGTCCACATGTGGACACTCCCAACCCCCCTGCGCCGCCCCCTCCGCCCTCGCCCCATCACACCCCCCGCCCCATATCCCCGCACCCCTTCCCCCTCGACCGCCCCACGGACCCAACCCTCCCTCTCCCCCACCTTCCCCGCCGCTCTCCCCAAACCCCCACCTCGCCCCATCGCCCCCTCGCCCAAAGGTGCCACATCGGCACAAAAGGGGGTCCGCCCGGCCGTGACCTGCGTCAACTCGCCCGAGGCCAGGACAACCGTCGCGCTGCCGGTGCGGGTCATCTTTGGGGCGGCCGTTAACCGGCCAAACGCGGCCTGAACGTGGGGACCGGGGGTGGTGACCCCTTCCCACGCCGTGCCGTCAAACCAGCGCAGGCGGAGCCAGTCGGTGGTGGTATTGCGATACAGCCGCGTCACACGGCGGGGAACGAGGGCGCCCCCTCACCCATTGATATCCTTGTCCCACACTTTCACCTGCCCCTCCTTCACCCCCACAACCCGGCGCAGCACCACCCAAGCCGCCAGCGACAGCACGGCAAACACCAGCGCCAGCACCGGCACCGACCCGCCCAGCACGCCGATCCCGACCAGCACCCCCACCAGCACCGCCCCCGCGGCGAACCCCAAAAATATGAACCCCGGCACCAACACCTCCAGCACGGCCAGCGCCACGCCGAACACCACCCAGGCCCACCACAGCGTCCAGATCATCATGCCCTCCCCTTCAACATCTTGAACGCATCGGCAAACGCATCCAGCGCGGACGCCGGCACGATGATCATCTGCTTGCCCGCCCCCGCGCCCACCGCCGTCAACGCCTCGACCTGCTTCAGCGCCACCTGATACTGCGCCGCCTCGATCCCGTTCTCCTTGATCGCCCCGGCAATCACCCCCGTGGCATAGGCCTCGGCGTCCGCCAACACCCGCCGCGCCTTGGCCTGCTGCTCGGCCGCATACAGCTCGGCATCGGCGTTCAACTCGACCGACCGCTTGTTGCCCTCGGCCTCCATGACCTGCGCGCGCCGCGCCCGCTCGGCGTTCAACTGCTGCAACATCGCCTGCCGCGTCGCATCATCCAGCGCCACGTCCAATATCTCGGCCCGCGTCACCTCGATCCCCCAGTCGTCCACCATCGCCCGCACATGGGTCCGGATCTGCGCCGTCAACTCATTCCGGTTGCTTTGCACATGGTCCAACTCCATCTTGCCAATCTCGGACCGCACAATCCCCGCCACCGTCGTCGCAATCGCCGCATCGACATCCTTGATCCGGTA
>JANNAF010000387.1:0-3170 GCA_031384005.1 Rhodobacterales bacterium
GACCCAAAGGTGCGCAATGGCAGAGCAACGCATGTTGAAATTCGTGACGCAGCCGAAAGAGACGCCTGAAAAGCGTCCCGCCACCCTGCGCTCCGAGGATTTTCACGAAATCTATCGCCAGTTCGCCGCCGACAAGGCCGCTGAACAGGCGGGCCGCTGCAGCCAGTGTGGCGTGCCCTATTGCCAGACCCATTGCCCCCTGCACAACAACATCCCCGACTGGCTTCGCATGACCGCCGAGGGTCGCCTGCAAGAGGCCTACGAGCTATCGCAGGCAACCAACACATTCCCCGAAATCTGCGGCCGCATTTGCCCGCAAGACCGCCTGTGCGAGGGCAATTGCGTCATTGAACAATCCGGCCACGGTACTGTGACCATCGGTTCGGTCGAGAAATACCTCACCGACCTCGCCTGGGAAAACGGCTGGGTCAAACCGATCAAACCGCACCGTGAACGACCCGACTCCGTCGGCATCATCGGCGCGGGCCCCGGCGGGCTTGCTGCTGCCGATGTTCTGCGCCGTCAGGGTGTTCAGGTGACTGTCTATGATCGCTACGACCGCCCCGGCGGTTTGCTGACCTACGGCATTCCCGGTTTCAAACTGGAAAAGCCCGTCGTCATGCAGCGCATCGAACAACTGGCCGAGGCGGGTGTGCAATTCGTCCTGAACTGCCGTGTCGGCGAGGATTTGTCCTTTGACGCCATCCGCGGCCAACATGATGCCGTGTTGATCGCCACGGGCGTCTATAAATCCCGCGACATCTCGGCTCCCGGCGTAGGGACACGCGGCATCGTCAAGGCGCTTGACTACCTCACCGCATCCAACCGCAAAAGCTTTGGCGACGAGGTGCAGGATTTTGACAACGGCGATCTGAATGCCGCAGGCAAGCGCGTCATCGTCATTGGCGGCGGCGACACCGCAATGGACTGTGTGCGCACCGCCATCCGTCAGGGCGCCTTGTCCGTCAAATGCCTGTACCGCCGCGACAAGGCCAACATGCCCGGTTCACAGCGCGAAACCCAGAACGCCGAAGAAGAGGGCGTCGAGTTTGTCTGGCTCTCCGCCCCCAAGGGATTTACCGGCGGCGACAGTGTCGATGGTGTTATCGTACAGCGTATGCGCCTTGGCGACCCCGACGCCTCTGGCCGTCAATCGCCCGAGGTGATCGAGGATGCCGACTACACCGAACCCGCCGATCTGGTGGTGCAGGCCCTTGGTTTTGAACCCGAGGATATTCCTACCCTGTGGGGCGTCAAGGAACTGGCCGTCACCCGCTGGGGCACCATCAAGGCCGATTACCGCAGCCATGCCACCAATCTGCCCGGCGTCTATGCCGCTGGTGACATTGTTCGTGGCGCGTCGCTGGTGGTCTGGGCCATCCGCGATGGGCGCGAAGCAGCCGACAGCATCCTGTCATACATCGCCCAAACCCCCGCAATCGCGGCAGAGTGACTGGATGAACCCGGTAAACTGGCTATTTAATCGCGCAGCCACCCAAGCCCACGCCCCAAGGCCGCATCCCCGGCCCCTGTAGGAGAGTTTTCATGCGGACCGCCCTGCTTTTCGCCCTGACCCTGTCAGCCACCCCCGCTTTTGCCGGCACCTTCATGGTACCCCAAGGCTGCACCGCCACCCTGACCGTGCAATCGCGCGGCTGTTCGGTTTCGCATTTTTACACCTGCGAAAAGGACCCTTCCGGCAACCAGTGGCGCGCCGACTTTGGTCTGGACGGGCAATACTACATGTCGATGATCGACCCGGAAACCCAATGGATCGAAAGCTATGAAATGGCCGGGGCCGGTAACCCGGTGATGAAGGAAACCCTGGACCAGAACCCTCAGGACCCGGCCTCGCTGTCTGGTCTGGTTGAAACCGGGATCGATACCTTTGACTTCAACCTGACCAAGGAAAATGGCGACCGCAGCCATGTAACGGGGTTTGACCAGTTGACCGGCAAAACCGCCGTGATCGACGGCATTACCCTGCGCCAGACCGAATACGAATACACCCAAACCGACGACAAAGGGAAAGTGATCCGCCACTCCAAAGGCCGCGAGTACATCTCCGAGGAGATCCGTTCCTTCTTTTCCGGCACCTCGGAATGGCAGGCCGAAGACGGCACTTGGATCACCATCGAAGGCGCGCCGATTTCCTTCATGAAACCCGGTGAACCCGGTTTTGGATCCACCATCCCCCTGTTCGAATGTGACGCCCAGATGTCGTCGCTCTCCCCGTTAGAAGGACCCCGCACATGACAACCTATGACGCCGCCTGGGTCGCAGCCGAAGAAGCCAAGCGCGCCTTCATGGATGAAAACAGTCTCTACAAGGCCGAGGATGAACATTCCTCCTGCGGCGTGGGTCTGGTCGTCGCGATCTCGGGCAAACCGTCGCGCCGCGTTGTGGATAACGGCATTGCCGCACTCAAGGCGATCTGGCACCGTGGCGCAGTCGATGCTGACGGCAAAACCGGTGACGGTGCTGGCATCCATGTGCAAATCCCGATCAAGTTTTTCACTGATCAAGTACGCCGCACCGGGCATGAGGCGGACGCGCGGAAACTGCTTGCTGTCGGTCAGGTCTTTTTGCCCCGCACCGATTTTGGCGCTCAGGAACGCTGCCGGACCATCGTGGAAACCGAAGTTTTGCGGATGGGCCACTATATCTACGGCTGGCGCCACGTCCCCGTCGACACAACGGTCCTGGGCGAAAAGGCCAACGCAACCCGCCCCGAAATTGAACAGATCCTGATCCGTTGCGAAAACGGTGCCGATGCCGAACAGTTCGAACGCGAACTGTATATCATCCGCCGCCGCATCGAAAAGGCCGCCCTCGCCGCCCAGATACAGGGCCTTTATATCTCGTCGCTTTCCTGCCGCTCCATAATCTACAAGGGCATGATGCTGGCCGAACAGGTCGCCGTATTCTATCCCGACCTGATGGACGAACGGTTCGAATCCGCCTTCGCAATCTATCACCAGCGCTATTCCACCAACACCTTTCCGCAGTGGTGGCTGGCCCAACCCTTCCGCATGTTGGCCCATAACGGCGAAATCAACACGCTCAAGGGCAACGTCAACTGGATGAAATCCCACGAGATTCGCATGGCCTCCGCCAACTTTGGCGACGCGGCCGAGGATATCAAGCCCATTATCCCGTCCGGCACTTCG
>JANNAF010000396.1:0-24705 GCA_031384005.1 Rhodobacterales bacterium
CCCGTCGCAGCCCCATCCGGCAATTCCGAGGCGTCAAACTCCAGATAGACGAACTGCGCGCCCATGGACTCGATCTGCTCGGCCACCTCGGGCCGCACGTCAAAGGCATAGACAATGGCACCCAGCGACACACTGGTGCCAATCGCCGCCAACCCGGCCACGCCCGCCCCCACGATCAACACCTTGGCCGGCGGCACCTTGCCCGCTGCGGTCACCTGACCGGTAAAGAACCGGCCAAAGTTGTTCCCAGCCTCGATCACCGCCCGGTAACCCGCGATATTCGCCATCGACGACAGCGCATCCATCTTTTGGGCCCGGCTGATGCGCGGAACCATGTCCATCGCAATCACGGTCGCGCCGCGCGCCTTGGCAATCTCCAGCAACTCAGGGTTCTGCGCCGGCCAGAAAAAGCTGATCAGCGTCTGCCCCTCGCGCAGCGCCTCGGCCTCCGCCACTTCGGGCCCGCGCACCTTGACCAGCACATCCGCCGCCGCCACAACAGCCACCGCATCCGGCAACACCTCGACCCCGGCCCCGGTATACAGCGCGTCCGCAAACCCGGCCCGTGCCCCGGCACCCGCCTGAATGACGCAGACATGGCCCAACTTGACCAGCGCCGCCGCCGAATCCGGCGTCATTGCCACCCGGTTTTCGCCGGGAAATACCTCTGCCAAAGCTCCGATTTTCACTGTCTGCCCCCCGTCTGGACCGCTCCACGCTTACGGCCTTTGGCCGCAGCCATACCATCGCAGCCGGATTGTTCAACGGCAGATTGGCGCCTTCCTGCGAAAAAGCCGCCCGCACCCTGCGGCAACTGTCAAATCCCCCAGAACCAGCGCGGCACAGACGCGGCCCATGCCTCATATTCAGGCCCAAAACCGCGACGCAGACGGTCCTCTTCGTCGTGAATATAGCGGTAGGTGATCAGCACCATGAACATCGGCACCAACGGGAGCGCCAAAACCGCCCCCCAATACAGAACGGCCCCCAGCAGAATCAGCGCATCCGCCAGATAAATCGGATTGCGGCTGATCCCAAACAAACCGGCCGTGACCAATGCCGCAGGGTCCCTGCGCGGCACAAATGTGGTGCGCGCCAAAACCATGGCCACCACCGCCGCCGCCATCATCGCCGCCCCAACCAACACCAAACCGGCCCCAACCCACGCCAATCCTGACACCGACCAGACCCGCCCCAACCCCCAAGCCAGCCCCAACGCCAGTGCCAGCCACAACGGCGGTATGTCGATCTGTCTCATCATCCTGCCAGACTGCACCCGGCCTGCCGAATTGCAACCACGAAAAACATTTCAAGCTTGAAATTTTTGACGCCCGCCTTAGGAAGGTCCATAACCAACCCCACGCCACGATTGCCGATTGGAAACGCCGATGCCCACAGATTTCACCGCGACCAAAGCCCAGTTCCACCTGCCTCCCGGCGTGACCTATCTGGACGGCAATTCCTTGGGGCCGCTGCCGCGCACCGCCGCAGCCCGCGTGGCGCAGGTCGTGACGGCAGAATGGGGCGACATGCTGATCGGCGGCTGGAACAAGGCGGGCTGGATGGACCAACCCTCCCGCGTCGGCGACCGCATCGCGCGCCTGATCGGGGCGGCGCCGGGCCATGTCGTGATGGGCGATACCCTGTCGATCAAGGTCTATCAGGCGCTGGCCTCCTGCCTTGATCTGAACCCGACGCGCCGGGTGATCCTGTCCGATACCGGCAACTTCCCCTCCGACCTCTATATGGCCCAAGGCCTGTGCCAAACCCTCGGTCAGGGCTATAGCCTGAAAACCGTTGACCCCGAACAGATCATGGACGCCATCGACGACACCGTCGCCGTCACCCTGATCACCGAAGTGGACTACCGCACGGGGCGCAAACACGACATGGCCGCCATCACCGCCCGCGCCCATGCCATGGGCGCCCTGACGATCTGGGACCTCGCCCACTCTGCCGGTGCCCTGCCGGTGGACCTCGCCGGAACCCATGCCGATTTCGCCGTCGGCTGCACCTACAAATACCTCAACTCCGGCCCCGGCGGCCCGGCCTTCATCTACGTTTCGCCCAAACACGCCCAAAAGGTCCGCCCCGCCCTGTCCGGCTGGCTCGGCCATGACGCGCCCTTCGCCTTTGACCCCGACTACCGCCCCGGTGCCGGCATCGAACGCATGCGCGTCGGCACCCCCCCCGTCCTGCAACTCGCCGCGCTGGAGGCCGCACTGGACATCTGGGACACAGTCGACATGACCGACCTGCGCACGGCCTCCCTCGCCCTGACCGACCAGTTCATCGCGCAGGTCGAGGCGACCTGCCCCACCCTGACCCTCGTCACCCCCCGCAGCCACGCCATGCGCGGCAGCCAGGTCTCCTTCTCCCACCCCCAGGGCTATGCCATCATGCAGGCCCTGATCGCCCACCACGTCATCGGCGACTTCCGCGCCCCCGACATCCTGCGCTTCGGCTTTACCCCCCTCTTCACCGATGCATCCGACGTCACCCGCGCCGCCGAAACCCTGGCCCGCATCATGGCGCAATCCTCATGGGACCGCCCCGAATTCAGGAAACGCGCCAAAGTCACCTGATCTTTGCTCCTTTCGAAATACTCCCGCCGGAGGCTCCCCCCCATGCCCCATATCCGCCCCTATCAGGCCCAGGACCGCGCCGCCGCCGAACTGGTTTTCTACCGCGCCGTGCGCATCGGAACCGCCGCCCACTACTCTCAGGCCGAACGCGCCGCTTGGGCACCCAAGGCCGAACCCAACTGGCACCTGCCCGACAAACTCCTGTCCCAATGGTGCTATGTCGCCGAGGAGGCGGGCCAGATCACCGGCTTTTTCTCGATGGATGCCACCGGCTACCTCGACATGGCCTTCGTCCTCCCCGAGGTCATGGGCAACGGCACCGCCGCCGCGCTCTATGATGCCGTGATGGACCGCGCCAGACAGGCCGGCCTGACACATTTCACCGTCCGCGCCGCCATCCAGTCGCACCGGTTTCTGGCCCGGCGCGGCTGGCAACTGGACCGTATGCAAACCTTCACCGAAGACGGCGAAACCTACACCGCCGCCCTCCTCACACTGGACCTGCCATGACCCAAAGCCCCCCGCTGGACCCGGCCCGCGACGGCGCCCAGATGTCCTTTGACGGACGCATGTCCTACGGCGACTATCTGCACATCGACCGCCTCCTGTCCTCGCAGCGCCAACTGACCACCGCCCATGACGAGATGCTGTTCATCATCCAGCACCAAACCTCGGAACTGTGGATGAAACTGGCGCTGCACGAACTGAACGCCGCCCGCAACGCCATCGCGCAGGACCACGTGCGCGAGGCGTTCAAGATGCTGGCCCGCATCGCGCGGATCTTTGAACAGTTGAACAACGCTTGGGACGTGCTGCGCACCATGACCCCGGCGGACTATACCACCTTCCGCGAAGGCTTGGGCCAATCCTCGGGCTTTCAGTCGCACCAATACCGCCTGATCGAATTTGCGGTGGGCAACCGCAACGTGGCCATGCTGCGCCCCCACGAACACGTGCCCGGCACGCTGGCCCTGCTCCACGCCGAACTCGCCCGCCCGTCCCTGTATGACGAGGCGCTGCGCCACCTTGCCCGTGCGGGCCACCCGGTCCCCGCCGATGTCCTGACCCGCGACCTGACCCAACCCTGGACCGCCCGCGACGATGTCCGCGCGGTCTGGGAAACCGTCTACCGCGACCCCCAGGCGCATTGGCAGGCCTATGAACTGGCCGAAAAACTGGTGGATTTCGAGGATTACTTCCGCCGCTGGCGTTTCAACCACGTCACCACCGTCGAACGGGTGATCGGCTTCAAACGCGGCACCGGCGGCACATCCGGGGTGTCCTACCTCAAACGTATGCTAGAGGTGCAGTTGTTCCCCGAACTGTGGCACCTGCGCACGACACTTTGATCTATCGCCCGCTTGCCTCTTTGACCTTGGCGCGGCATTGCGTTAGAAATCGAAACAAATGAACCAAATGGCCGCTTTGGCCGTCGGGCAAGGACCAAACCCATGATGTTGCGATTTGCAGGCCTGATAACCAGTGCTGTTTTGATGATGGCCCTTGCCGGATGCCAGCTTGACCCCGCCCTGATGGGCACGGCCCCCGTGGCCCAACCTGCGGCCCCGCCGGTCCTGAACGACCCCGTCTATTACGGCCCCGTGGTGGACAACGGGTTGAACGTGCCCGGCGTCCCGGTCGAAAAGGTCCCCCCGGCCTATCAGCGTCAGATCGTGAACTATGAAACCGATCAGCCGCCCGGCACCATCATCATCGACCCCTCGACCAAACACCTGTATCTGGTCGCCGCCAACAAAAAGGCCCTGCGCTACGGCATCGCCGTCGGCCGTGCGGGCTTTGCATGGTCCGGTGTGGCCGACATCACCAGCCGCACCACCTGGCCCAAATGGACCCCGCCGTACGAGATGATCGACCGCAAACCGGAACTGGAACAATACCGCGACATCGGCCAACCGGGTGGCCTGACCAATCCCTTGGGCGCGCGCGCCCTGTACCTGACCACCAATGGCGTCGATTACGGCTACCGCATCCACGGCACGCCGGAATGGAACTCGATCGGGTCGAACGCCTCGTCGGGCTGCATCCGCATGATCAATCAGGACGTGATGGACCTGTACAACCGCGTGCCGGACGGCACCCGCGTCGTGGTGCTGACCGAGGATGGCCAGTTCCCCACCCAGTTGAGCGTGCCCGCCATCCCCGCCCCGAAAAAGCCCAAACCCGTGGCACCACCCGCCCCGGAACCGGTGCCCCCCACACCGCCCGACACCGGCACAGGGCCGTTCTAAGGCGCAGGGCCGTTCCAGGGTGCAGGGCCGGTCCAGGGCGCAGATTTCCGCCCTTGCTGGCGGAAATCGCCCTACCCTTGCTCTCAACAGATTTGATGTGTTGGGCTGTTGAACCGGGCCGCCATGACCAACCACTTTGTCACCGGCCATGTCACGACACTGAAATCCCGAACCCCAAACGCGTTTGACGGCGTGTCGACCACCGCCATCGGCGGCGTCATTGCGCCTGCCACAGGCATCACCGCCCCCCCCATCGCAGGCGCGCGCAGTCTTTGGTTCAAACCCAGCGGCCATGGTGCCGGGCACCGGCCATGACCCCGCCGATGCCCATGACAAAGCCGGATCGGACGGCTGTTTTCGGTCCGACAGCGCAACCGATTGGATCGACTACGGCGACCTTGATGCGGATTTCGGGTGTGCCGCCTGTGATTGCCACCGTGCCGCGATTGTCGAAACCCTGACCTTGCTGAACGGCGGCATCCATGCCAGTGCCGGACCTGCGGCTGCCATCCGGATCACCGGCAAGGCCTCCCACAACCACCTGACGGGTCTGGGCAGGCGGGATACCCCACTTGACGGCCTTGGCGATGATGCAATCCTTGCCGCCAACCAGCACGGCGACCTCAGCGGCGATGACGGCGATCAAATTCTGACAGGCGGTGCCGGTCGGTACAGTCTGACAGGCTGTGCCGGGGCGGATGCCCTGGCCTTTGGCCGTCTGGCCCAGACGACCCCCACGCCCGACACCTTGGCCAATGTGACCGACTTTACCCGCCACCAGGATCTGATCGACCTGCGCCAAATCGACGCCCTGGCCAATTCCGGCAGTGCCGCGTTTGGCGGTGTGGCGGGGCAACTGCGCCTTGTGGCCTGCGCAGGCGATGTCATGGTCGCACTGGACGCCGCCCTGCGTCTGAACAGGCTGACCGCCGTTCGGCCTACGGCCTTTTGCCGTAACAGATTACCTGTTGGTTAATTTTCAGAATCCAACCCTTTGAAAGGGTTGTATTTTTATTTTTGTCCAGATCTGGACGCTATTTCTGCAACCAGGTTTCGTAATCGCTGACCAACAGATGGGTCGGCGGCACATCCTCGTCAATCTCGGCAAAACGGCCAATCGGCTCGCGAAATACATTGTCGGTGACGTCGTCATTGACGGTCGAAACCTCGCCTATCAACACATCGCCGCCCTCACCCCAAAAGGCATGCCAGTCGCCCGGCATCAGCGTGACACTCTCACCCGGCGCCAGCTTCAGCTTTTGGCCCGGCTTGTAGGCCACGTCGATCCCGTCGCAGCGCACAAGGCCACCCCGGTCCGCCGCCCAGTTGCCCTGATCGTCCGACCCGAACAACTCAACCACCAGCGTCGCCCCGCCCCGGTTGATGATATCCTCGGCCTTGATGACATGGGTGTGCATCGGTGACAGCTGGTCCTGACGGCTGATCAACAGCTTTTCGGCGTAACACATGCCACCACCGCGCTGCAAATCGGCCAGCGATCCGTTGCGCAGGGTGAACAGGAACAGCCCCATGTCGTCAAAACGGCCCTGCCCGTAATCGGTGATGTCCCAGCCACACCGCCCCTCGATCACCCGGCGGGCAGTCGGGGCGCGGGACTTGAACTCGGTCGGGCTCCAATTCGCAAAGGGCGGCAGAACAAAGCCGTAGTGGCGGATCATGTCATCCGCTGCCGCCATAATTTCGTTGATCTTGGACCGTTTCATTCTGATCTCCCCCAGCCTTTGGCCGCACTATAGGCAAGTCTTCTGGCATCACAAGCCGGGTCAAAACACCGTCCATCTCCTCGGCGCCACAGTCCGCATCACAGTCGGAGCCACAGTCCGCATCACAGTCGGCCCATGGTCCGATGTTGCGCTCTGCCACACTCCAAGGTTCAGGCGCTGACGCGCAGGGGTTCGGACCGCCCCCTATCGCGCCAATCGCGCGCCGCCTGCCCGAAAGATGCGAACAATGCCCGCGATACCGGATCGGCAGCAGCATTCCATTCTGGGTGCCACTGCACAGCCAGCGTATAGCCAGGTGCATCCTTGACATAAATGGCCTCGGGCGTGCCGTCGTCGGCATGTCCGTCGATCACGATGGCGGATGACGGGCGGGCAATGCCCTGACCGTGCAGGGTGTTGGTCATGACCTGCGCCGCCCCCATCAGGCGGTGAAACACACCACCCTCGGCAAAGCGGACGGCATGGCGCAGGGCAAACTGCTCCTCCATCTGGCCATCCGGCGGCATGCGGTGGTTCATCCGCCCCGGCAGGTCACGGATTTCAGGGTGCAGCGTGCCGCCCAGTGCCACATTCACCTCTTGAAAACCCCGGCAAATGCCAAGGAAGGGCTGACCACGTTCCACACAGGCCCGGATCAACGGCAAGGTCACCGAATCGCGGTCGCGGTCAAAGGCACCATGGGCCGGCGTCTCCTCCTCGCCGTACTCGGACGGGTGGACATTCGGCCGCCCCCCGGTCAGCACAAAGCCATCACAAATTTCCAGCAACTCGGGCACCGAAACATAGCGCGGATCTGACGGAATGATCAGCGGCATGCCGCCCGCCACCTCGGTCACCGCATCCGAATTCATCCGCCCGGCGGCATGCACCGGATACCGGTCGCCAATCAGATAGTGGTTGCCGATGATGCCGATGACAGGTCTGCGCGCGCAGGACATTGGGTCGCCCTTGGTTGTTATCCACAGGATCATAGGCACAGCATCGCACAAGGAAAAGCAAGGAATCACTGAACCTGCCCATCAACTTGGCTTGATTGCCCGAACCGAATGTAGACAATCTGCGCAACAGGGATAAAAACAGGACCGATCATGCCCAAACCCCGTGCCCGCGACCTTGGCCTGCCCTTTCCCGGCACCCCCGGCCCGTTCAACGCCATCACCGATGTACCCGGCGTCACAGTTGGCTTTTGCACCCTGACCGACCCCGCCCGCCAAATGCGCACTGGCGTCACCGCCCTCCTGCCCCGTCAGGACAGTGGTATGCCGCAGCCGGTCTGGGCAGGACAGTTTACCCTGAACGGCAATGGCGAGATGACGGGTACCCACTGGATTGACGATGCCGGCTACTTCATCGGTCCCTTGACCATCACCAACACCCATGGCATCGGCGCCGTGCATCACGGCGTCACCCGCTGGATGATCGACCAATACGACACTTTCTTTGCCAGCGGCGATGGCTGGGCCATGCCGGTCGTGGGCGAAACCTATGACGGCACCCTGAACGATATCAACGCGCTGCACGTCACCCCAGACCACGCGATTGCCGCAATCAAGGCTGCCAAAGGCGGCTTTGTCGAGGAGGGGTCCACCGGCGGCGGGAACGGCATGATCGCCTATGAATTCAAGGGTGGCACCGGCACATCATCGCGCAAGCTGCGGCTGGCGGGGCAAGAGTATACTGTGGGGGCGCTGGTGCAGGCCAATCACGGGCGGCGCGAATGGCTGACCGTTCTGGGCCGTCCGGTTGGCAGGTCGATGCCCGAAGGCAGCTTTCGTGACAAAGAGGTCGGCTCGATCATCGTCTATATCGGCACCGATGCGCCCTTGTCGCCGCTGTCGCTGCGCCATGTCGCCAAACGGGCCTCTATCGGCATCGGGCGCGGTGGCACGCCGTCGGGCAATTCGTCGGGCGATATCTTTTTGGCCTTTTCCGTCGCCAACCCGGGGCCGATGCCACAGCATGGTCCGGCCCTGACCCTGCGCGCCGAGTTGAACAACGAACTGCTCGACCCCCTCTACCTCGCCGCGGTCGAGGCGGTCGAGGAGGCGGTGATCAACGCCATCGTGGCGGGTGTCGATGTGAATGCCGTGCGCCCCAAAGGGCTGACGGTGCGGGCGATTGACACCGCCAAACTGGCCGCGATGTTCCGCGACTAGGCGGCCAGCAACACCTTGGCCTCAAACGATTTCAAGGTGACCCTTGCCGCCTCGAACTGGGCAGGGACGGCCTGATCCTGCAATTCGGGGAATATCTTGAACAATTCCTCGCGCTCTTCGCGGTCCAGACCGCTGATGCTCCGCTCGCCGGGTTGGAAACTTTCGCTCCATGCACCGTCGGCCACCACCACTTCGTGACGGTCAAACATCATGTGCAAATAGGTCACCTCGGGCACCTGCACGGCACTGACACCGGGCAGGCAGGTCAGGTGATGGGCCCGAACCAACACCTCATCCGACCCGAACAGCAGTTCGGCGCGCGGGCCGCACACCAGCATCCGGTGCTGACGCGACACCAGCATGTCCCGTTCAGGCAGGCCCTGCCCCAGCGCACCCTGCCGGATCAGGACGGGCTGCAACGCGGGGTCGACCGACAGCTGCGCGCCGTCAATCCGGCGCTGCCCGATCCAGCGGATCGCCTGCGCCCCATGGTCGCGCGTGACCACCAGATCGCCGCGTTGCAGCGTTTCAATCGCCCGCAAACCAAAAGGCGTCGCAATCTGGGTGCCGGGGGTAAAACAACTGACAATCGTCTCGATGTTATAGAAATTCATCGTGCCGATGATGTTTCCATTGGCATCCAGAAAGTTCACATAGCCATTTTCGGGGTTCAGCGTATCGCGGATGATACGGAACGGATAGCTGCCGGTCAGGTCCAGCGTGTCCGTCTCGGCGCCGTCTTCCTCGCCGTTGATGACATCGCCAATTCCCCCGACAAAGGTATCCGACCCCTCGCCGCCAAACAGAACATCCGCCCCGGCGCCGCCCGTGATCAGGTCATTGCCATCGCCACCATACAGGGTGTCGTTGCCATCCCCCCCCAGCAGCGTGTCCGCCCCAACCCCGCCCGACAGGTTGTCGTTGCCGGTGCCGCCATCCAGCGTGTCACTGCCATCACCACCAAACAGCGCGTCGTTGCCCGCACCACCCGACAGACTGTCATTGCCCGTCCCACCAGACAGGCCGTCATTGCCGTCGCCACCCAGCAGCGTGTCGTTGCCACTGCCGCCGTCCAGACTGTCATTGCCGATGCCGCCATCAAGCGCGTCATTGCCCTCGCCGCCCACCAGCGTGTCTTGCCCGTCGCCACCCAGCAGCGTGTCGTTGCCACTACCGCCGTCCAGACTGTCATTGCCGATGCCGCCGTCCAGCGCGTCATCGCCCTCGCCGCCCGCCAGCGTGTCATTGCCGGCATCGCCCCTCAGCGTGTCGTTGCCGGCACCGCCGTTGACGAAGTCATTGCCTTCGCCGCCCGAAACCAGATCGTTGCCGTCGCCGCCTGCCAGCGTGTCTTGCCCCGCATCGCCGGTCAGCGTGTCGTTGCCCGCACCGCCGTCGACGATGTCATTGCCATCGCCGCCCGCAACCAGATCGTTGCCATCGCCGCCATAGGCCTGATCGTCGCCTGACCCGCCCAGCACGGTGTCGTTATCCGCCCCACCGAACAACTGGTCATTGGACGCCGCACCGTCCATGTAATCATTGCCCAGACCGCCGTAAAAGATGTTGGTGTAGACGTCGCCCGCCAACCCCTGATCGTTGAACCCGATCATGGTGTCGTTAAAGTTGGACCCGATGATGCCATCGACCCCGGTCAGAACATCGCCCTGCGCGTCGCCGCCCAACCCCGTCCATGTCTGCAAGTTGACATTGACCGCCGCACCCGAGGCGGAATAATCAAGGAAATCCATCCCCTGACCGCCGTTCAGCGTGTCAGCGCCCGCGCCGCCCGCCAGGGTATCATCACCGTCGCCGCCAAAGATCTGGTCAGCCCCAGCCCCACCCCAGAGATAGTTGTTGGCGCTGCTGCCGTTCAGCGTATCGGCAAAGGCCGAACCGATCAGGTTTTCGATGGCAACCAATATGTCACCGGACGCATCATTGCCCGACCCGGTCGACCCGTCCAGATTGGCCCCTACGCCGCCGGTTGCCGTCGAATAATCGGCGGTGTCAATGCCTGCGCCGCCTTCCAGCCGGTCCGACCCGGTGCCACCAGACAAGGTGTCATTGCCGTCACCGCCAAACAACGTGTCATTGCCACCCGCACCGGCCAACAGGTCATTGCCTGCGCCGCCGGTCAAGGTGTTGGCGTTGCCGTCGCCGGTCAGGCTGTCGTTGAACGCCGACCCGACCAGCGCCTCGATCCCGACCAGCGTATCGCCTGACGCATCGCCGCCACTGTTGACGCCCGTGCCCAGATTGACCGACACCCCGGCCCCCGAGGCCGCATAATCCGCCACATCGCTGCCTGAACCGCCGTCCAGCAGATCTGCCCCACCCAACCCCACCAGCGTATCGCTGCCCGATCCGCCATAAAGCGAATTGTTGCCACTGTCGCCCGTCAGACTGTCCGAATTGCCCGACCCGATCACGACCTCGATGCCGGACAGGGCGTCACCTGCCGCATCGCCGCCGGTGTTGACACCCGTGGTCAGGTTGACCGTAACGCCAGACCCGGACGCCGCATAGTTGGCCGTGTCGGTTCCCAGACCGCCCGCCAGAATGTCGGCCCCCGCCCCGCCCGCCAACGTGTCATTGCCCGCCGCGCCGTACAGGGCGTTCGCAAGGCCGTCACCCGTCAAACTGTCCGCAAAGGCTGAACCCGTCAGATCTTCGATCCCGCCCAGCGTGTCGCCCGCCGCGTCGCCACCTGAATGAACGCCATTGCCAAGGTTAACCGTAACCCCGGCCCCCGAGGCCGAATAGTCGGCCATGTCGAAAATGCCGTTGCCGCCAATCAGGCTGTCTGCCCCACCGCCACCGGCCAAGGTGTCGTTGCCGTCACCGCCCGACAGCGTGTTGGCATTGGCATCGCCGGTCAGATTGTCGGCAAAGGCCGACCCGGTCAGAGCCTCAATCCCGACAAGCGTGTCGCCCGCAGCATCGCCGCCCGCCCCCACGCCGGTCGCCAGATTGACCGTTACCCCAGCGCCCGACGCAGCATAATCAGCCGTATCAGTGCCAGTTCCGCCATCCAGCAAATCCGCCCCGCCGCCACCCGCCAAGGTGTCCGACGCCGCCCCGCCATAAAGTGCGTTGGCCCCAACCCCGCCCGTCAGCGTATCGCTGGATGTGGACCCAACAACATTTTCAATCCCGATCAGCGTGTCGCCACTGGCCTCGCCCGCGGTACCGTTGCCAGTGCCCAGATTGACCGCAACGCCGCCCGATGCTGTGGAATAATCGGCGGTATCAATGCCCAGACCGCCAT
The DNA here is from genome assembly GCA_031384005.1 of Rhodobacterales bacterium. GTDB lineage: Bacteria > Pseudomonadota > Alphaproteobacteria > Rhodobacterales > Rhodobacteraceae > Stagnihabitans. The sequence continues at coordinate 12,007 of JANNAF010000396.1, forward strand.
CCAGCCGGTCCGACCCCGTGCCGCCGCGCAGCAGGTCATTGCCATCGCCACCCAGCAGCGTATCGTCGTTGCCGCCGCCATACAGCAGGTCATTCCCGGCATTGCCGATCAGTGAATCCGATTGATTGCCACCTGTCAGGGTGTCAATGCCGCTGCCGCCGGTCAATGTAACCAATTTCGTCGCCTGCTCTTTGGAACCGGATCTGCGCCCGGATATGCTCGGGGTCCAAAATGAGCCGAAATTGTGTCAACATTTAGGCAGCGGATCAGGTCAGCCAGTGATTTGTGAACAAAACCACTGGCTTGACCCTAAAAACCTGCTCCCCGGAAACAGTCAGCGGATGCGCTTGCCCGATTTGCCGAACAACAACGCCTTGGCCGGATCAAAGGTCGCCGTGATGGTTTGACCCGGTTTCAGGCCCCGCCCATCCGGCACGGCAATCGTCACCACCTGCCCGCCCTCTTGCCGGGCATAGGCATAGGTCTCGTCGCCCAGATGTTCAACAATCTCGACCGTCAGGTTCAACGTCGCCTCACCGCCACGCTTGAACGCATCGGGGCGGATGCCCACGGTAATCTCATCCCCGTCCATCGGGGCAAGGTTCATCTTGGACAGCGGGATCGACTGGTCACCAAATTCGGGCAACAAGATGCGCCCGGCCTGCACGTGGCCCTTGAGAAAGTTCATCTTTGGACTGCCGATGAACCCGGCCACAAACAGATTGTCCGGGTCATCATACAGCGTCAGTGGCGCGCCAACCTGTTCCACGACGCCCGACCGCAACACGACAATCTTGTTGGCCAGTGTCATCGCCTCGACCTGATCATGGGTCACATAGATGATCGTGGTCGCCAACTCTTTGTGCAGCCGCGCAATTTCGATGCGCATATGCACGCGCAGCTCCGCGTCCAGGTTGGACAATGGCTCGTCGAACAGGAAAACTTCGGGATGGCGCACGATGGCGCGGCCAATGGCAACCCGCTGGCGCTGCCCGCCCGACAGATCCTTGGGCTTGCGGTCCAACAGGGCCCCCAACTCCAGAATCCGCGCCGCCTCATCAACCTGCGCCGCGATCTCGGTCTTGGATTTCCCGGCAAAGCGCAGGGCGAAGCCCATGTTTTCGCGCACCGTCATATGGGGGTACAGCGCATAAGACTGAAACACCATCGCGATGCCGCGCTGCGACGGGTCCACATCGTTGACAATGCGGCCCCCGATGGACAACTGCCCGCCGGTGATATCCTCCAGCCCCGCAATCATCCGCAGCAAAGTGGATTTGCCACAACCCGACGGGCCGACAAAGACCACAAATTCCCCCGGCTGAATGTCAAGGTCAACGCCCTTGATCACCTCGACCGCGCCGTAAGCCTTGCGCACATTGCGCAGTGTAAGACCGCTCATCCCTGCCCCCTCATTCCGCCTGCAACTGCAGCGCTTTGGTCCCAAGCCGGTCGCTTTGGACGGTCACATCAATCTTGCCAACCCCGGTCGCCTGCACCCAGAACCCGGTCGATCCCGCCCGCAGTGGCACCAGCGCCGGGCCAATCAGCCGCCCCGCGCCGCTGACCTGAATGGCGACAGGTTCAGGAAAGAACGGCAGCTTGTTGCCCACCTGATCCAGCGCCCGCACCATGACGCGCACCGCATCATGGCGACCAATCATCGTGGCATCCGCCACAACCTGCAATTCATGCGCCACAGGATCGCTGGCAAATTTCGCCACGGCAACCGGCTTGCCACCAATGAAACCGGTGACCTCGCCATGTTCCCAGGTCATCCCCCACAGGCCCAACTCGTCGCCGGTGAAATGGCGGCGATCCACCACGACAGGGGCATAGGGCAGATGCGGAAACTGCTCACGGTCGGGCTGAATGCGCTTGGGCGGGTGGTTGCCGTAACGCAACTCAACCTCGTCACAATTGGTCAATATGATCAGCGGCAGCACGCCGCCAATGTTGCGTTCCCCCCGCGCCCAAAAGGTGACAGGCTTCAACACCACCCCCTCGGCCGGGTCAGACTGGCTGGCATAGGCGTGCCCGGCAAACTTGGGCTCGCGGAACATGTCCATCACGCCGTGGTGGCACAGACGGTCGCCCGACCCGAAATCCTTGTGGGTGTTGTAATCAAACGCGCACCACCCGATCGACCCCGAAATTGCGGGGTCACCGTACATCGCGTTCATCACCTCCAGATGGCGCAACACATGTTCGGCCTGCCGCTGTTCCTGGTCGTTCGATTTGGTCGGATACATATGCCCGCCAAACTCGGTGATCATATAGGGCACGTTATGCTTTAGCCCGGTCACCTCTTGCTGGCTGCGCAGGGGCGTGCGGGGGCGGTTGCCGCCATGCTCCTCGTTGCCCAGAATAAAGTCGTTCATCGTATAGACATCCTCCAGCAACTCGCTGTCGGTGATGTAACGTACGCCCCCGGTGGGGCGGGTGCTGTCCAGCGCATGGGCGGCAGCATTGGTCTGGACATAGAAATCGTGGTCATCCTGACTTTCGTTGATCCGGACCCCCCAGATCACGATGGACGGATGGTTCCAGTCGCGCCGGATCATCCGGCGAACGTTTTCGACCGATTCCTGCTTCCACGCCGGACCGCCGATGTGCTGCCAGCCCGGGATCTCCTCGAACACCAGCAGACCCAATTCATCGCAGCGGTTCAGGAAATGTGTCGATTGCGGATAATGCGAGGTGCGCACCAGATTGACCCGCAGATCATGTTTCAGGATCTCGGCATCCCGTTCCTGCGCCGCCTGCCCCAGACCGTATCCAGCATAGGGAAACGACTGGTGCCGGTTCAACCCGCGGATTTTCAGCGGCTTGCCGTTCAGGCGGAACCCCTCGGGCGTGAATTCGACCGACCGGAACCCGAACCGCGTGGTGGTGGCGTCGGTGCCATGCGGCGTCTCCAACGCCAGATCAATGGTGTACAGCGCGGGGTTCTGGGTGTCCCACAGTGCAATTCCCGCCAGACTTTCAAACCCCAGACTGACGCTGGCCCCGGTGACCGGGACCGCCTCGGTGTCCAGAACACGCCCCGTGGGATCGCGCAGCGTCGCGGTCAGCGTGCCCGACAGGATCAGGTTCTGCGGATTGCTCAGCGCCGCCACAATCGTCACGGTTTTCAACGCGTCCAGCACATCGGGCGTCTCGACCTTGGTCAGGCCAATCGCCACCGGCGCCGTCACCCGCAACCAAACCTCGCGGTAAATCCCGGCATAGGTCAGGTAATCGATCGCGCCGCCAAAGGGCGGGATTTCGGGGTTTTCCGCGCCATCGATGACCACCGACAACCGGTTGCCCTGCGGCTTCAACAGACCGGTCAACCGCGCCTCGAACGGGGTGTACCCGTCCTTGTGCCGCGCCAGCAGCGCGCCGTTCAGACTGACCTGCGCATTGGCCATCGCCCCGTCAAACACCACCGCCACCTCTGACCCCGCCCAATCCGGGTTGGCATCAAAGGTCTTTTCATAAGTAAAGCTGCGCTGGTAAACCTTTTCGTCGAAATAGGAAAACGGCAGATCGACAGCATTGTGCGGCAGGCGGACAATGTCGCGCCCCTCGAACAGCCAGGTGTCGTTAAAGTCAGTCATACGCATGTCAGAAAACCCTATTTGCCAGAAGTCTTATTTTACAGACCCCAGCATGCCTTCGACGAACCGGCGCTGGAGGAGGAAGAAGACCAGAATGGTCGGCAGCGTGGCCAGAACGTTGGCCACCATGATCAACCCATAGTCAGGCGTATAGGCCGAGGCGAGCGAGGCGACGACCAGAACGATCGTCTTCATCTCATTGGTCTGGATCACAATCAGCGGCCAGACATAGGAATTCCAGTTCGTCATGAACACGATGATCATGGCGGCCGCATAGGTCGACCGCATCACGGGCATATAGATGTACAAGAAGATCTGCCACTCTTTCAGCCCGTCAATCCGCGCCGCATCCCGCAGTTCATGCGGAAACGATTTGGTGTTCTGGCGAAAGTAGAAAATCATGAAGATGGCCGCGATCCCCGGCAGCATGATTGCGATATAGGTGTTGGTCAGCCCGGCTTGGGAAAACATCACGAACAGCGGCACCATCAGCGCCGCGAACGGCACCGACAACATCAACAACAGCGCGCCAAAGATGCGGTCACGGGTTTTGGACCGGAAAATCTCGAACCCATACCCCGCCATCGACGCCACGATCAGCGTCAACGCAGTGCCCGTCACCGCGATAAAGATCGAATTGGCGAAAACGCGCGGCACATCCACCAGTTCAAAGAACTTGGATATGTTGTCGCCCAGATGAACGCCCAAGGTGGCCTTGCCGCCGGTGATTTCATTGGCGGTGTTGGTCGCACCCGCGATCATCCAATAGAACGGAAAGACCGAGATGAAGGCGGCCAACCACAGGCCGCCCTGCACCAGAATACTGCCTGCCGTGGCTATGGGGTTCTTCATTCTAACGCTCCTTCGCCACCTGGAACTGAATCCAGGACAGGATGCCAACCATGATCACGATCAGCCACGACACCGTCGCCGCATAGCCGTAAGACGGCATGAACCGGAACACGAGGTTATAGATATACAGCGACAACGTCAGCGTGCTGTCCGCCGGGTTGCCTTGGGTGATCAGGTTGACCTCGTCAAACAGTTGCAGCGTCCCGATGGTCGATAAAACCGTGGTGAACAAGATCACGGGTTTCAACATTGGCACCGTAATCTTGGTGAACCGCGCCCATGCAGGCACCCCGTCCACCTTGGCCTGTTCATAGATCGACGGGTCGATGTTTTGCAACGCGGCAAGGTAAAAGACCATGTTGTACCCGGTCCATCGCCAGGTGATGGCGGATATGATCAGCACTTTGGCCCAGAACGGGTCCAGCAACCATCCGATGGGTTCGCTGATGATATGCAGGAACATCAGCGTGTCGTTGACAATGCCGTCCACCGCGAACATCGATTTGAACAGCACCGAATAGGCGACCAGCGACGTGACGCAGGGCAGGAAAATCGCCGTGCGCAAAATGGCACGGCCGCGCAGACGGGGGTTGTTCAGCGCCACCGCGAACAACAACGCCAGAATGATCATGATGGGCACCTGCACCACCAGAAAAACCATCGTGTTCGACAGCGCGCGCTGGAACACCGGGTCCTGGGTCAGGCGATAGATATTGGCGAACCCGCCAAACTTCAGGTTCATCCCCTTGCCGGTCTGAAAACTCATCCACAGCGACCAGATGATTGGATAGACCATGAACAGGCCCAGCAACACCATGGCCGGCGCGATAAAGCCCCAGCCAGACCAGTTTTCCCGCGACGACGTGCTGTTTGCCATGGCTTACCTTTTTGCAGTGTCAAACCCAGTGACGACGCCGCGGCCCCTGTACCATACAGGGCCGCGGCGCAGGCCGGGCATTGCCACCCGGATGCCCTGCCCCCCTTGGATCCGCACCGCTGCCACCGGCAAACAGCACGGACCCATGGGGGAGGTTCGTATCTTACTGGATTTGCTGCGCAACCTGCGCGTCAATCGCCGCGATCGCCTCGTCAACCGAGCCGCCCGCCACCAAAGCCGGGACTTGCGCCGTCACGGCCGCATCTGCCTCGTTGGTAAAGATGCCATAGTTGACCGACGGAATCTTGGCCTGCCAATCCGAGAAGGACGCCCAGACAGCCTGACCACCAAAGTAGTCGTCCGATGCCGAATAGGCCGGACCTTCACGCGCCGGCAAATAGGCCGAGAACGCGCCCTGACCCACCAGAATCGTCTGGTAAAAGTCAACATCGCTGGCCCAGACCTTGTTCAGGAAATCGATGGCCTCTGCCTTGGCCGGGGCCGAGGACAAGACATACCACGACGATCCGCCCAGGTTGGAATAATGCGTGGCGCCGTCCATATCCAGACGCGGAACCGGGGCAACGGCCCATTTGCCGGCCATGTTGTTGCCCTTGATGCCGCCGGTCATCCACACGCCGGTGAACACGCCAGCCACATCGCCGTTGTTGAACGCGCCGGTGTAATCACCCCAGCCAGACACGGCCTTGTACAGTTCCGGGGTCTGCAACATCTTGACCCAGGTCTCCAGCGCCTTCTTGAACACCGGGTTGTTCGCAATGTTCACATTGCCTTCGGCGTCAAAATACCACGACCCTGCCGATTGCAGCATGATGCGCATGATGCCCGCATCGTTCTGGTCCATCGAGAACATCGGCTTGCCGGTCTTGGCATTCACTGCCTTGCCGATCTCGATCATCTGTTCCCAAGTGATGTCCTGCAGCGCAGCAGCGTCAAAGCCCGCTTCAGCCAACAGATCCGACCGATAGAACAGACCCGAAGCGCCCGAATCGAAGGGCAGCGAGAAGGTCTGATCGCCAACCGAGGCCAGGGCCACCTTGTAATCCGCGAATTTGGTATAATCGATCTTGTCGTTCAGCGGTTCGAACGCGCCGGGGAACGACAGCAGATACTTTTGTGCGCCATAATCTTCGATCAGAACGATGTCCGGCAGGCCTTCCATCTGGCCGGATGCCAGCTGGGTCTGCAATTTCTGCTCCAGATCGGCCTTGGCGAAATCGACGACCGTGATGTTCACGTCCGGATTGATCGCCTTGTAACGGGCAATCGCCTCGTTCATGGCCGCGCCATTGAATTCCGGTGCCCAGCACCAGACAGTCACATCCACCGCCATGGCGGTCGATGCCATCAACATGTTCAAACCCGCGGCAACCAGCAGCGGACGGTGCCATTTCATGGCTGATTTCATCGTGTCATCCTCCCAGATGTGGGGCGGTTTCTTTGTGCCCCATTCAGACACGCTAGCGCAGGAAAAATCGTTGCGCAAATTATTTTAGTAAAAATTTATCACTATTGGTTCAGTCGTGTTTTCCGCCGACTAATCGACCGTCGGCGACCGCGTGCTGCCGCGCCAAATGACCTTGGACGCGATGATCGACCGCTTGGCCGTCTCGCGCCCCGCCACCCGCTCTGCCAACATGTCAACCGCACTTTCGCCAATCACCTCGGACGGCAAACGCACCGTGGACAAGGGGGGGTTCAGGAACTGCGCCACCGAAATGTCATTGAAACTGGCGACCGCGATGTTGTCGGGTATTTTCAACCCCATCTCGTGAATGGCGCGGTAGGCACCGACCGCCATGTTGTCATTGCCCGCCACGATGGCATCCGGCCGCTTGGGGTTGGACAGGATCTGCTTGGTCAGGGTATAGCCGCTTTGTTCGGTGTTGCTGTCAAACAGGCACAGCGCGGGGTCAAACTTGCCCGCATCCTGCATATAGGTCATATAGGCCAGCCCGCGCTCTTCCCATTTCGAGGTTTGCCCGGCGTGGACAAGGTCCCACCACCCGATGAACCCGATGCGCTGATACCCCAGATCCGTCAATGCCCGCAGCAGCTTCAGCATTGCCAGCTTGCGGTCACTGTGGACGACATCCACCTCGTCATCGGGCGGCGCGTAATCGGCAAAGACCAGATGGCGGCTGTGCTGCTTCAGCCATGCCACCTCGGCATCCTCATGCACCCCGATGGCAATGACGCCCGATGTCGCCTTCAGCAGCTTGGGGTCGGGCATCGTGTCGGTGTGATAAATCTTGACTGTCTCGATCTTCAACGCGGCACAGCGGCTCTCGATCCCTAACCGCAGGCTGACGTAATAGGGGTCCGCCAACTCTTGCTCGGGGCGCAGGAAATGCACCAACGCCACCTTGGTCGCCGCCTTGGCAGCGCCCAGCGCCCGGTTGCGGTTGCGCGGGGTGGCATAGCTCAGCGCCTCTGCCGTCTCGATGATGGCGGCGCGGGTCTGCGGCGTGACCGACAGTGTTTCGTCAAAGTTCAGCACCCGCGATACCGTGGCCGATGACACCCCAACGACCGAGGCAATTTGTTTGAGTGTCACCATGATCGTGCGGGGCCCGCCAGAACAGAACTGTTGTCACACGTGCATGACACATGTGCCGACAGGTATGCAATGGGGCGCTGCGGTCAGGACGACCGCAGCAAAACCTTGGTCGAATTGACGACCTGCGCCACTTGGGTGAACGCCACCGCCCGTTCCGCCGACCCCGATGACGACCGCAGCAACACCAGTTCCGCCGTCTCGATGATCGCCGCCGCCTGCGCATTGGCCGCCGCCATTGCACCCGATGCAATCGCCGTCAACGGACGCGATGACCGACGCCCCGAGGCCGCAATCACCTGCTGCGCCAGTTCCGTCGAGGCATTGGACAAGGCCAGCGCATGCAACTGCGCCGCTGCCGCCTCCAGCGCCGCGCGCACCTCGGCATATTCCCCCACCGCCGACAGGCCATCTGCCACCGATTGCAAACGGTCGCTCAGGCAGTCGATGACATATTCCTGATTGATCAAGGCCTTGCAGAACGCCGATCCAGCGTTGATCTCGTCCAGGATGCGCTGCGTGGTTTCCGTGTTGATCACCTCCAGCCCGGGTGCGGGCCCCGATGGCACGCCCAGTGTGGTGGTGTCGAACGTCTCCAACCCACGGATGGCCGGCATCGCAGGTTGCGCCTGCGGTGCCAGATCGATCAGACCCGGCCCGGTGGCCGTGGTCGGCAGGATGTAATTGGCCAACAGCGTGTCGCCGGTCGCGGTGAAATCACTGGCCGCCAGGGCGGCCGACACCAAATTGCTGCCCCCCGCCGTGGCCGTGGCAAAGCTGCCCTTGGTCTGGCCTACCACCGCCCCCTCGCCCGCGACAAAGCCGATCAGGTTGAAATTGGCTGCCGTCAGAACAACGTCAAACGTGCCATCAAACGCCTTGGTCGGCAGGCCGATAATCGCGGCGCTCAGCGTGGCGCGGTCAATCGCGCCACCTCCGGTGACCGTGCCGGGCAGAACATAGTTGGTCATGACCGTGCCGCCTGTGGCCGCAAAATCCCCCGCAGTCAACACGGCCGTCACCAGATTGGTCCCCGACGCATTGGCACTGGCATAGCTGCCCGCCGTTGCCGTCACCGTCGCCCCCTCGCCCGCGACAAACCCGGTCAGCAGGAAATTGGCCGCCGTCAGGGTGGCGGCGCTGGTGCCGTCATAAACCTTGGTCGGCGTGCCGATGATCGACCCGGTCAGCGTGGCCTGCGTGATGGCGCCGGTGCCCGTCACCGTGGCCGGCAACAGGTAATTGGCCAGCAGCGTCCCGCTGTCCGGCGCAAAATCGCCCGCACCCAGCGTGACAGACACCGTATTGGCCCCACCCGCGTTCTGCGAGGCATAGCCCCCCGCCGTCGCGGTGACCGCAGCCCCCTCGCCCGCGACAAACCCGCTCAGCAGGAAATTTGCCGCCGTCAGCGTGGCCGCCGTGGTGCCGTTGTAAACCTTGGTCGGTGCGCCGATGATCGACCCGGCCAACGCGGCCTGCGTGATCACGCCCGTGCCCGTCACCGTGGTCGGCAGAACATAGTTCGACAGCAAGGTCCCGGCCGCCGCGTCAAAATCCCCGACACCCAACAGCACCGTCACCACATTGGTCCCCGACGCATTGGCCGCGGCATAGCTGCCCGCCGTCGCGGTCACTGTCGCCCCCTCACCCGCCGCAAAACCGGTCAGCAGGAAATTGGCGGAACTCAGGTTGGCCAACGCCGTGCCGTCATAAACCTTGGTCGGTGTGCCGATCACCGAACCCGCCACCAGAACGCCCTGCCCGATCGCGCCATTGCCGCTGACCGTGGTGGGCAACACATAATTGCTCAACACGGTGGCCCCGGTGGCGGTGAAATCCTCCGCCGTCAGCACCGCCGTGACCAGATTGGTCCCCGACGCATTGGCACTGGCATAGCTGCCCACCGTTTCGGTGACTGTCGCCCCCTCGCCCACGATGAACCCGGTCAGCTGGAAATTGCCCGGCAACAGATTGGCCAGCGTGGTGCCGTCATAAACCTTGGTCGGCGTGCCGATGATCGACCCGGCCAGCGTGGCCTGCGTGATGGCACCATTGCCGCTCAGGGTTGCTGGCAGCAGATAGTTGGACAACAGCGTGCCACTGTCCGCCGCAAAATCGGTTGTCCCCAGGGTAACGGTGACCAGATTGGACCCCGATGCGTTCTGCGATGCAAAAGTTCCTACCGTGACGTTGACCGTGGCCCCCTCGCCCGCCGCAAAACCCGACAGCAGGAAATTGGCCGCCGTCAGCGTGGCCGCCGTGGTGCCGTTGTAAACCTTGGTCGGCGTGCCGATGATCGACCCGGTCACACTGGCCTGCGTGATCGCCGCCGCACCGGTTGCCGTTGTCGGCAACACGTAATTGGCCAGCAATGTTCCGCTGCCTGCGGTGAAATCCGTGCCCGCCAGCACCGCCGTGACCGACCCCGTTGCGGTCGCATTGGCCGAACCATAGGTGCCGACCGTCGCATCCACCGTCGCCCCCTCGCCCACGACAAACCCGCTCAGCAGGAAATTGGCCGCGGTCAGGGTGGCGGCGGTCGTGCCGTTGTAAACCTTGGTCGGGGTGCCGATGATCGACGCGGCCAAGGTTGCCTGCGTGATCACCCCATTGCCCGTCACCACCCCAGGAAGCACGTAATTGGCCAATAGCGTGCCACTGTCGGCCGTCACATCGCCCGCCCCCAGCAGCGCCGTCACCAGATTGGTCCCTGCCGCATTGGCACTGGCATAGCTGCCCACCGTCTGCGTGACGGTCGCCCCCTCATCCCCGATGAACCCGTTCAGCTGGAAATTGCCCGGCAACAGGGTGGCCAGCGTGCTGCCATCATAAACCCTCGTCGGCGTGCCGATGATCGACCCGGTCAGCGTGGCCTGATTGACCGTCAGATCGCCCGGCGAATACAAAAACCCCGCCAGCGTCGTGACCGAGCCCGGCAAGATCCCGGCAAAAGACCCCAGCCCCCCCGCATAAACCCCGGCATTGGCAAAACCGCTGCTCGAAAAAGCCACCAACGCGGTGTCAACAAAGGTTGGCCCGATCGTAAAACCATAAGCCGCCGCATTGACCGCAATCCCACCCACCTGCAGTGTGACCATCGGCAGCGTCACCGTCTGACCATAGGTGATCGTCGCATCCGCGACCACGATGGTCGGCTGAACGCTGTAGATCAGCCCGTTCCCCACGGCTGGACTGAAAACCGTGTTGAACGGGTCGGCCGGGTCAAAAACCCGACTGTATTGTAAAAAGGCCGGGGCCAGCACACCAATGTCGCCCGTGTTCAGTTCGGGCCGCGTGGAATAGATGCGCCAGTCCCCGCCCATCGTGCCAAAAGCATCGGCGCCCGCGTTGTTGACAAAATTCGCCCCCGCCAGCGCCAGATTGCCGGTCCCGCGGTTCGAGAACTGGAAATCGGTATCCAGCAGGATATCCGCACTGGCCTGCACCACCAAGGCGTTGGCCGAGGTGATGAAATTGCACTCGCAGGTGATGAACCCGGTTGACCCGAACAGCGACACCGAGCTGTCGGTCGCAACCGCCGTAAAGTTGCCCCCAGCCAGATTTTCCGAAATCATGGCCACGCTCAACTCACCGATGCCCCCCGCCACCACCGACCCCGCGGCATCCGTGTCAAAGGCGGCAGCGGTCAGCACGATATCGGCTGCCGATATGGCGTCAGTATCGCCCGACACATGGCCAATCCACGCATCGCCCTGAAATCCCCCATTGCCCTGCAACGAGATTTGGCCCCCCACCGTCACGGTGATATCGCCCGACCGGCTGCCCCCGCTTTGCAACGTCGCGAACAAGTCGCGCGACCCGTTGCCGATCATGGCATAGCCCACCCCGGTCCCCACTGTGCCCGCCTGCACCACCAGATCGCCCAAACCCTCGATGGTGATGGCGGCGTCCGATGTGGCGAACAGGCCGCTTCCCGTGGTGTTCAACCCGATATGGCCGATCTGCGTGACCGACCCCGGCCGGTTCCCGCCCTCCAGCTTGACATTGCCTGTCGCGCGCACCGCAATATCGCCGTCCATCGCCGGATCATCCAGCCCGGCTGAAATGTTGAACCCCAGTTGGGCAAATCCGCCCGTGCTGTCGGGGTTGCTGGACCCGGCAAGGATCAGGTCATTGGCATAAACCCGCGTCGCCCCCAGCATTGACCCGACCGCCACACCACCGAACTGCGACCCATCGGCAATGTACACGCTGCCCGTCGCCTTGCTATCCGTGGCGTTAAGACTGTAGCTGACACCTGTGTCATTGCCAAAGATGGTCTGTGTCGCCAGATCGGCCCCGTCAAACACCGCAGGATCAAACACCAATATGCTGGTGCTGCCATCCCACCCGGCGATCAGGTTCACGTCACCGCCACCGCCCGTCAGACTGTCATCGCCGTTCTGGATGCTGGCAAAGGCCAGAATATCGCCATGCGCCAGCAGCGTCAGATCAAAGGCCGAGGCATAGTTCAGCGCATTGCTGACCAGTATCGTCCCCGCCTCACCCTGCGCACTAGAGGTCTGGATGATGACATTGTTGCTGGCCAGCAGCCCCAATACCGTCGCCGTCGTCAACACCGACGCGCCGCCCAACAGCGCCGATCCGTCGGTAATCTCGATGTTTTCCGGGTCGATCAGCACCGTGCCGCCCCCGGTATCCACCCTGCCACCAAAGGTCAGATGCCGCCCCGACACCTCGACGAAACCACCACTCGCCGGACCGGTGCTGCCATAGGCCAGAACCTCGCCACTGAACACCGTGGCGATGCTGGAATTGATCCGCACCTG
>JANNAF010000405.1:0-39397 GCA_031384005.1 Rhodobacterales bacterium
CTGGGGAATGTCTCGGTGTCAAAACCGGACAGGGCCAACCACTGGCTGATCGACTGTCGCATATCGGCCTCGTCATCGACGATCGCCACTTTCATTGCCCGCGCCATGTTCAACCCTTATTCCGCTGCTTTTATATCTGCGCCGAGGATCGGCAATTGTACTTCAAATACCGCGCCACCACGGTCCGAATTGCGGGCAATCAACCGCCCGCCCAGATCGGTCACAATGCCCGACGATATCGCCAGACCCAGACCAACCCCCTCACCCGCCGTTTTGGTGGTGTAAAACGGTTCGAACAGATTTTCGAGGTCAACTATCCCGTGGCCATTGTCGCGCACTGTCAAATTGGCCGTCTCGCCCACCGACAGTATCAGGTCGATCTGCGGTTGGGACTGATCCTTGGTGGCGTCCAGCGCATTGCGCAACAAATTGATCAACACCTGTTCCAGCCGCAGCCGGTCGGCCGTCACCATCACCGGATGGCGCGGCAGGGCGCGGGTGATCTTGACCACCCGCAGTTTCAACTGGGGTTCCATCATCGCCAGGGCCGACGACAGGCACTGCCGCAAATCCACCGGCTCAAACGCCTCGCCACCCTTGCGGGCATAGGATTTCAACTGGCGGGTGATGGCCCCCATCCGGTCGATCAGGTCGTCGATGCGCTGAAACGACGACAGCGCCTCCTCGCCGCGCTTGCGTTGCAACAACAGGCGCGCGCCCGCCAGATAGGTTTTCATGGCGGCCAGAGGTTGATTGAGTTCGTGGCTGACCGCCGCCGACATCTCGCCCAGCGCGGCCAGTTTGGAGGATTGCGCCAGCGTCAACTCGGCCACCGCCAGATCCTTTTGCACCTTTTCCCGTTCGGCAATCTCGCTTTGCAGGCGGGCGTTCAGCTGGCGCAATTCGGCCGATTCGCGGCGGAAGGACAGGGTCTGCGACCAAGCCCGGCGCGACAGCACATAAAATGTCAGCGCCATCAGAATGGCAAAGCCCATGATTTCCAGCGCCAGAATACCGTTCACCCGTTCACGCACCGAATCGTAGGCGGTAAAGGTGACCATGTGCCAACCGCGAAACGGCACCCGCGCCTCGGTCCGCAGAAAGGCCACGCCCTTGAGATAGGCGTCCGGCCGGTTGGTCGCCCAGTCATTGGTGACGTTCAACGCCTGATTCAAGGCGCGGTCCAGCGAGGACGGGTCCTCTTTGACCGCTGTCGCATCCTCCAGCGTCAGGCCACGCCAGCGCGGTTCGGTGGACAACAGGATCGTGCCTTCGGAATTGGCCACCATGACCACATCCTGCAAACCCGCCCATGCGCGTTCGTATTTCATCAGATCGACCGCCACGACGATCACGCCCAGCACCTTGCCATCGCCCATGATGACCTGACTATAGGTCAGATCATAGCCGCCACCCGACCGCGGCGTGGCGGAAAACACAGTGTCCATCGACCGCTGCGCATCCATGAAAAAGCTCATGGCGCGGTAATTGCTGCCCAGCAGGTTGCGGTTGGTCGCCCCCACCGTGCGGCCCGAATTGTCCAACAGCAGGATCGACGCCACACCGATATCGGCCTGCACCTGGATCAGGCGCTGGCTGGTGCGGGAAAAATCGCCGTTTTGCAGTGCCTCGGATATGGCGGGGTCACGCGACAACAGCAGGGGCACGACCGAGGTGCGCTGCAATTCGGAAATCATGTTGCCCGAATACAGCGCCAACCGCAGTTCAGCCCGGTTGCGGGTGGTTTCGGTAAAGCGTTCGGTCAGAAAACGGTTGGTGATCAGCACAACGCCAATCGCCACAAACACCAATACCGCCACCGTCAGCTTGAGCCAGGGGCTGCCGCGCGAGATGCGGTCGTGTTTCATGGATGGTGTTGCGGTGCGGGCCATGGTGCCGTTTTAGGCCCCGGCACGCCGCATCTCAAGTCAGGCGGCACGCAGGCCCCCTCAGGCCAGCGCCATCCCGCCCAAAAGGCTGGCAAACAGCGGCACACCGTCGGCCCCGCCAAGAGCCCGGTCCATGGCGCGTTCGGGGTGGGGCATCATGCCCAGCACACGGCGGTTGGCCGACACCACGCCCGCAATATCCGCCATCGCCCCATTGGGGTTGTCGGTGTAGGTGAACGCGATCCGGTCCTCGGCCTGCAAGGCAGCCAGCCCCTCGGCGTCGATGGTGTAATTGCCGTCATGATGCGCCACCGGCACCTGAATTTCCTGACCACGGCCGTAAGCGCTGGTGAACGGCGTCTCGGTCGTGGCGACGCGCAAGCCTACGGTCTTGCACACAAATTTCAGCCCCGCGTTGCGGATCAATGCCCCCGGTAGCAGGCGCATTTCGGTCAGAACCTGAAACCCGTTGCAGATGCCCAAGACAAAGCCGCCGCGCGCCGCATGGGTCTGCACCGCCGCCGCAATCGGCGACTGCGCCGCAATCGCGCCACAGCGCAGATAGTCGCCAAACGAAAACCCACCCGGCACGCCCACCACATCCACCCCATGCGGCAAATCGCGATCCTTGTGCCAGACGCGGGTCACATCATACCCCGCCTGTTCAAAGGCAACGGCCAGATCCCGGTCGCAGTTCGATCCGGGGAAGGTGATGACGGCGGCTTTCATCGGCAAACCCTTTTTTGCAGGCGTGACCGGTTCCGATTACCGCAACCCCCGACCCTGCGCCACCCCCTCAGCCGATCAGACGCGGAATTTCGATGGCGGGACAGCGGTTCATGATGACCTGAACCCCCGCCGCCGTGGCGCGGGCCGCTGCCGCCTCATCCACCACGCCCAACTGCATCCAGATCACCCGCAACCCCGGCAGGGCGGCCAGCGCCTCGTCCACCACCGGCCCCACGGCAGCCGAGGCGCGAAAGATGTCGACCATATCGACCGGCCCCGCAATGTCGGACAGCGACGCCTGCACCACCTGCCCCCATTCGGTCACCACCCCTGCCTGCCCCGGATTGACCGGAATGACCGTGTACCCCCGCGCCGCCAGATAGCGCGCGACCCCGTGGCTGGGCCGGTCCGCCCGTGGCGACCATCCGACCAAGGCGATCACCTTGGTGTCGGTCAAAACCTGACGCAACAGATCATCGGAATAGGGCATGGCACGTCCTCTGGTTAAAAAAGCGCCCGGTCCAAAAGGCCGGGCGCAAGTGCGGAACGAGGGACAGTGTACTGAAGGCGGCGTTCCGTGCCATGCCTTCACTCCCGATATTGGAAGTCACACCGATGATTTCCAGACCCAAGCCGACAAATGTGATCACATCAGCGTGTCGATGCGGCATAAAGCGCCACCGCCGCCGCATTTGACACGTTCAGCGACCCGAATTGGCCCTGAAACGGGATCTTTGCCACCACATCACAGGTCTCGCGGGTGCGGTCGCGCAGGCCCGGCCCCTCGGCCCCCAGGATCAGCGCCACGGCCCGCCCGCCAGCCTCGGCCAGCGCTTCGTCCAGCGTCACGGTGCCTCCGCCGTCCAAACCGATCAAACGGTACCCCATCGCGCGCAATTCCCCCATCGCGTCGGCCAGATTGGTCACCCGCAGATAGGGCTGGCGTTCCAGCGCGCCCGAGGCGGTCTTGGCCAGCGCGCCGGTTTCAGGCGCCGAATGATGGCGCGGCGCAATCACGGCGCGGGCGCCAAACACCTCGGCTGACCGCAGCACGGCGCCCACGTTATGCGGGTCGGTCACGCGGTCCAGACACACGACCAGCGGCAACCCCTCACCCGAAATGCAGATATCCTCCAGCTTGCCCCATGCCAATGGACGCGCCTCCAGCGCGGCCCCCTGATGCACCGAATCCTCGGCAATCGGCACGTCGAACCGCTTGGGATCGGTGATCTCGGGTTCCATGCCCGATTGCGCCACGGCATCGGCCAACTTGTCCAAGGCGTTCTTGGTCAGCACCAGCCGCAGCTTTTCGCGGGCCGGGTTCATCAGCGCATCACGCACGGCATGCAGGCCGAACAGCCACACGGTTTCCTTGGCCTCGGACCGCCGCGTCCGTTCCTTGTCCACAACCCATGTCGGTTTCGTTGTGCCCGCCATCCTGTCACCCATTGCAAATGTTATCCCCATGTCGCGCGGCGGGTGGTGCGTTGCAAGTCAAATCCTTGCCGATCCACCCTTGACGCCCCCCGATCCCTTATCTATGACCCCGCCTCATGTGTGGGCGATATGCTACAAGGTGTGGCAGCGGACTGTAACTCCGCCGGGGCGACCCGCGCCTGGTTCGATTCCAGGATCGCCCACCATAAAAAATCCAGATGCTGATGGTGGATGGCCGACCGCTTGCACGGACAGCTATTTGGATTTTGATGCCGCGCAACCCAGAACACGCAATCGCTGGCGGTCAGGATCAATCCACCCCGATATCAGCGATCAGGTCGCCGTTCACAGCGCCCGACACTGGACCTGCGGCCGCATCATACCGCGACGGCCCCGCCCAGGTGAAACCGCCCGCGCTGGGACAAGTCACCGACCGCCCCCCGCCCCGGCCAGAGTGGTGTCGCCCGTGGGTCCGGTCAAAACCACCGCGGTCAGATTAAAGCGGATGACAAACCGCGCCACACGCAGAGTGTCCAGCCCTGCCCCACCGCTTGGCACGCTGTCGGTCGCGTCAAAGTCGATCATGTCACCGCGGTTGCCGCAATGCCTGACGCCACGGCCCCGTCATTCTGGCATGTGGCGGTGACGATCAACCCGTGGGGCGGTGTGGCATAGCCGTCCGTGGCAAAACTGGCGCTGATCCGGTTGACCGTGATCGGTCCGGTGGCGACGGCGACGGCGACGGCGGGGGGGGGGGTGTTGATCCGTGGCATGGTGGCGCGGCCCTTGGTCGTAACATATCTGAAATCGGCCAACTGACGCTGTGGTTTTTGTGGTTTTTTGCACGCGGTTGCCGCCAGATGACGCCGTCTGCGGCCTTGGCCCACGGGATCAGGGCCGGGCAATCATGTCCGGGGTGGCGGCTGCGACGCGCTCCGGGCCGGGTTGCGACAAACCTTTCCACTTGGTTAACGAAAAAATGTACCTTGTTGATATTGCAGGAAAACGCAAAGTGTCCGCGCGTGGACACGGCCAATTCAATCGCAAAACGGACGCCAAATGTCGCAAGCAGGGCTGACAAAACCGGCGGGCGGCCCTAAAGACGGGCAGCCCAAACCGCAAAGGTCCCCCATGCGCTCGTTCCAGTTTTCCCATGCCATCACCCGCAAACCCTCGGCCTCGATCAAGCGGGGGTTGCGGGTGGTCGACACCGGAAACCCGGACCTTGACCTGATGCTGGCCCACCATGCCGACTATGTCGCGGCGCTGAAATCCACCGGGGCAACGGTGGTCGAACTGGTGGCACTGGACACCTATCCAGATTCCGTGTTCGTCGAGGATACCGCGCTTTGCCTGCCATGGGGTGCCATCATCATGCGCCCCGGTGCGCCGTCTCGTCTGGGCGAGGCGGCCGAAATGGCCCCCCACCTGCGCGCCCTCTACCCCGATGTCCGCGTGATTGAGGGCGAGGGCAGTTTCATCGAAGGCGGCGATATTCTGGTGACCGAACGCGAGGTTCTGGTGGGCAGGTCAGCCCGCACCAACGCCGCAGGGGTGGCCGAACTGACCGCCGTTGTCGCCGACTGGCCCCTGCCCGTCCGCGAGGTTTTCACCCCGCCCGGCGTGTTGCATTTCAAGACCGACTGTTCCTTGCTGGACGCTGACACGGTCCTGTCGACCGCAAGGCTGGATGCCTCGGGCTGTTTTGCAGGTTACCGCGTGATCCACACCGCCGAGGGGGAAGAAGCCTGCGCCAACGCGATCCGGTTCAACGAACTGGTCATGATGCCCGCCGGATTTCCGCGCACCCGCGACGCGCTGGACAAGGCCGGGTATCAGGTGCGCGAGGTCGGCAATTCCGAATGTGCCAAACTGGACGGCGGCATGTCCTGCCTGTCGCTGCGGTTCACCGCGCCGGTTTAGGGGATCAGCACGGCCTTGCGGTCATAGGCGGCGGTATCCACTGTGCCATCGTCAAAGGTCACGGTCACGCTGACCGACCCGACGCTGCCCAGATCGGCGGCAACATAGGGCTGGACGGTTTCCATTAGCAGGGCGTTCGGCTGGGCGGTGTCGTCGTGGCAGGGTTCCATCTCCAGCGCCACCTCGGCCTCGCCATTCAGGCCATAGCTGACCGATGTGACCCCGCAGCGCCACGCCAGCAGGTTGGTGAAATACAACAGATCCCGCCCGTCATATTCGCGCACCGCGATCCATGACGGTTTGGTGGCGGTCAGGATCGGCTTGACCTCGGCCGCCGTGGTAAAGGTCTGGGCGGCGACACCTGAAGCGGCGATCTGCAGCAGCATGGGGGAAAAGCGCAACATGTCAGGATCCTTTCACTTTTCATTGCCGGGCGTCGCAGTATAGTTCGGGGGCAAAACAAGATCGGCCCCAGTATGACCCAAGTCCCGCCCGTCCGGCAATCGTTCAATATCATGGCCGTCGGGCAAGCAGGCCGTTTGCAGTATGAGGCGGTGTTGCTGGCGGCCAGCCTGCGCAGCCATGACCCCAACTTCCAGGGGACACTGTACATCGCGGAACCCCAGCCCTCGGCCAAATGGCGCGACGACCCGCGCATGACCGCCCCCGCGCGCGATTTGTTGGAGGCGTTGGGCGCCGTGATCCTGCCGTTCGAGGCGCGGGTATTCGGGGCAAGCTATCCCTATGGCAACAAGATCGAGGCTTTGGCCGCGTTGCCCGACGAACCGTTTTTGTTTCTGGACACCGACACGCTGGTTCTGGGGTCGTTTGACACGGTCGGTTTTGATTTCAACCGGCCTTCGGCGTCGATGCGCCGTGAGGGGACTTGGCCGCAGATCGAACTTTACGGCCCGGGGTATGAGGCGATCTGGCGGTCGCTGTATGACCGGTTCGGGCTGGATTTCGCCAGCAGTCTGGACCTGACCCAGCCGCAGGAATACTGGCAACGCTACCTTTATTTCAACGCAGGTTGGTTCTTTCATCACAGCCCCCATGCCTTTGGCGCGCGGTTTTTGGACTATGCCCAGCAGGTGCAACTGGACCGACCGCGCGAACTGGTCTGTCAAGAAATGAACCCGTGGCTGGATCAGGTCGTGCTGCCCTTGGTCATTCATTCGTTTGGCGGGGGGCGTCCGGGGCCTGAACTTGCGGGGCTGGACGGCGATGTGACCTGCCATTACCGCACCCTTCCCCTGCTATACGCCCGCGAGAGCGACCATGTCGTCAAGCTGTTGGAGGCGGTGGCGACGCCCAACTCGATCAAGCGGGTCATCAAGGGCTATGAGCCGTTCCGCAAACTGATTTATCAAGGCAAGGGTGCCACCGTCCGCGGCCTGTTTGACCGCGACGACCTGCCCCGCCGCGAACAGATGATCCGCAACGCGATCAAGCGTGAGGGGCTGTGGTTTCGCTGATGTCCGCATGTGGGACAGGCGCGGGACCGTTGAAATCGTTGTGTTTTTCGGCCTGCGTTCAGAAAGTGTTAACCCACCCTACAGGGTCAGCACCGGGTACAGCGACAAGACCAGCAGCACGGCCATTGTCCAGTTGAACACCGCCAGACGGTTGGGATTGGTCAGCACGCGGCGCAAGCCCTCGCCGGCCAGACACCACAGCGCGATGCAAGGCAGATTGACGGCGGAAAACACCGCCACAACCCCCAGCGTTGCGGCCAGATCCCCAGAACCGGAATAGGCGCTGACAGCGCCAAGAGCCATGGCCCAGGCCTTGGGGTTGACCCATTGAAAGGCGGCGGCCTGCAGCAACGTCATCGGTTGGCCACCGACACGGCCCTTGGCTGGGGCGGCCGCAAGGGCGATTTTCCAAGCCAGCCACAGCATATACCCGGTCGCCACCACCTTGAGCACGGTCTGCGATACCGGAAACGCCGCAA
This sequence comes from Rhodobacterales bacterium, assembly GCA_031384005.1. Taxonomy (GTDB): domain Bacteria; phylum Pseudomonadota; class Alphaproteobacteria; order Rhodobacterales; family Rhodobacteraceae; genus Stagnihabitans. Next base: position 7,933 of record JANNAF010000405.1, read on the forward strand.
CAAGGCTGGCAAGGCCCAAACCTGCGACAAACACCAGACTGGCAAAGCCTGCGTTGATGCCCAGCATATGCCACAGGCTGCCGCGAAAGCCGAAATTGGCGCCCGAGGCCATGAGCATCAGGTTGTTCGGCCCCGGAGTGATCGAGGTCACAAAGGCGAACGAAATCAGTCCGATCAGCAGGTTCATGTCCATCAGACAATTATTGACCAGTATTGGTGGCGAAATCTTGCATTATTGCGCAATGTCGGATTATCTGTGCAACTAATGGCAAGAATAGACGACATTAACACCCGGATATTGCGCATCCTGCGGCTGGAAGGGCGCATTTCTAACCTGGACCTGGCCGAACGGGCGGGGCTGTCGCCCTCGGCTTGCCTGCGCCGGGTGCAGGAGTTGGAGCGTGATGGCGTCATCAAGGGGTACCGCGCCGTCATTGACCCGACCAAGGTTGGCATCGGGTTTGTCGCCTATGTGACGGTCGGGCTGAACAGCCATACCAAAGCGGCGCAAGAGGCGTTCGAGCGGGCAATCTCGCGGGCACCTCAGGTGCGCGAGTGTCACAATGTCACCGGTACCGTGGAATACCTGCTGCGGGTCGAGGCGGCGGATCTGGCCGACTATAAACACTGGCACACCGAGGTTCTGGGAGTGCTGCCGCAGGTGCAGGCGATCACAACCTTTGTCGTGATGGACAGCCCCAAGGATGACCGTGCCTGAATGTGAATTGATTTTTCTGCGAAAAATCGCGCCGCTTAATGCGCGAAGACGCCTGCAAGGTCAGGAAACCCCTTGATTTCAATCGGATTTCCAGAGGGGTCACGAAAGAACATCGTCCATTGTTCACCCGGCTCGCCCTGAAACCGCACCGAGGGGGCAAGGTCAAATACAGTTTCCGCCGCCTGCAACCGCGCGGCCAGTGCCTGCCAATCGGACAGGACCAGCACGATGCCAAAATGCGGCATCGGCACCCGTCTGTCGCCCACCTTGCCCGTGGTGTCATTGGCAAAAGGTGCGCCCAGATGCAGGCTTAACTGATGACCGAAAAAGCTGAAATCAACCCAGGTATCGGTGCTGCGCCCCTCGGGGCAGTTCAGGACGCCGCCGTAAAAGGCGCGGGCGGCGTTCAGGTCGTGAACATGGATCGCAAGGTGGAATGGTGTCAGCATGGGGTGGCCTCCGACATTTGGGGGCAGGCTAGCGCGCCAAGGCACCGCGCGAAAGGGGTGTGCAATTATGATTGCCCGCAGGCCTGCCCTGCCATAGCCTGCGCTGCAACCAAGGGGAGGTTTTCATGACTCAGGGCTTTGACACGCTGGCCATTCACGCAGGCACGGCACCGGATGCGGCCACTGGCGCGCGGCAGGTGCCGATTTATCAGACCACGGCCTATGTGTTTCGCGACAGCGATCACGCCGCCAAATTGTTCAACCTGCAGGAGGTCGGCTATATCTATTCGCGGCTGACCAACCCGACGGTGATGGCGCTGGCCAACCGGGTTGTGGCGTTGGAGGGGGCTGCGGGCGGGATCTGCTGCTCGTCCGGCCATGCGGCGCAGCTGATGGCGCTGTTCCCGCTGATGAGCCCGGGCTGCAATGTGGTGGCGTCCAACAAACTGTATGGCGGGACGATCCAGCAGTTCACCAACACGATCCGCAAGTTCGGCTGGTCGGCCAAGCTGGTGGATTTCGACGATCCCAAGGCGATTGCCGCCGCCATCGACGACAACACCCGCGCGCTGTTTTGCGAGACGATCTGCAATCCGGGCGGGGCGATCTCCGATCTGGACGCGATTGCGCGGGTAGCAAACCACGCCGGCCTGCCGTTGATCGTCGATAACACGACCGCGACGCCCTATCTGTGCCGTCCGATTGAACATGGCGCCACGCTGGTCGTGCATTCGGCCACCAAATACCTGACCGGCAATGGCACGGTCACCGGCGGTATCGTGGTTGATTCGGGCAAATTCGACTGGTCAGCCTCTGGCAAGTTCCCCTCGCTGAGCGAACCGGAGCCCGCCTATCACGGGCTGACGTTCCATGCCGCATTGGGTGCAATGGCGTTTACTTTCCATTCCATCGCCGTGGGCCTGCGCGATCTGGGCATGACGATGAACCCGCAAGGCGCGCATTACACGCTCATGGGGATCGAGACGCTGTCGCTGCGGATGCAGCGCCATATCGAGAATGCCCAAGTGGTTGCCGAATGGCTGGAGCAGGACCCGCGGGTCGAATTCGTGACCTATCCGGGTCTGAAATCGTCGCCCTATCACAACCTGGCCAAGATGATTGTGCCCAAGGGCGCGGGGGGCCTGTTCACCTTTGCGATGAAGGATGGATACGAGGCCTGCATCAAGTTCGTCGATAATCTGAAACTGTTCAGCCATGTCGCAAACCTTGGGGACACGCGCAGTCTGGTGATCCACTCGGCCTCGACCACGCACCGGCAATTGTCGGATGAGCAGCGCATCGCGGCCGGGGCGGGGCCGAATGTGGTGCGCCTGTCGATCGGTATCGAAGATGTGCGCGACATCATCGCGGATCTGGATCAGGCAATGGCAGCCGCCACGGCCTGAGACTGCTTGCCGGATCCAGTTTGCCGGATCCTGTTTGCTGGATCCAGCTTGCCGGATCCAGCTTGCCGGATCCAGTTTGCCGGATCCTGTTTGCCGGATCCAGCTTGTAGGATGGGCAGTTCGCCTTTCCCCGGATGGGGAAAGGCGGTTTGCCCATCTTGGCGGTGGTTATTTGCCGATCTGGAACACGATGGTGACAGAGGCAGAAACGTCCACCGCCCCACCCTCTACCGGCGGCGGGGCCGCTTCGGCCATTGTGCGGAACATCGGGGCCGGGATGGGGTCCATGGCGAACCCCTCCTGCATGGACAGGATGGGGCCCAGTTCGGTGCCTGCCGCCTGTGACAACAGCGTGGCTATGGCCACCGCATCCGCCACAGCCAGTTTGCGCGCAGCGTCCTGCTGGGGCCTTGGGTTTTGCAGGCCAAAGGTCAGCCCGTTCAGGGCGTTCGCCCCATCGGCAATTGCGGCGTCCAGCACGGCACCTGTCTGATCCAGCACGCGGATACGGACATTCACCATGTTGTTGGCGGTGTACCCCTTGATCTCGTTTTCAGAACTGACGGAACTGGTGACCCAGTTCGGGTTCAACGACAGGTTAGAGGTCTGGATGTCACGCGCCTCGACCCCGGCCGCTTTGAGTCGGGCAATCACAGCCGCCAGCGCAGCGCTGTTGGCTGACATTGCAGCACCTGCCGTGTCGCCTGTGGTGGTGACACCCAGCGACACAGTGGCAAGATCGGGTGATGCTTCGACGACGCCGGTGCCGGTGACGGTCAAGGTGGCGGGTGCATCGGCCAGGGCTGCGGTCAGCGGGATCAGCGACAAGGATGCGGCCAGAATCGTGGTGGACATGAGGGGGAACAGAAAACGCATGGTTACCTCCAAAGGAAAGACAGTGACTTCAGCCTTTATGACGCATCTGACAAGGCGTTCCTTGGGGCAATCCGGGGCAAGCGGGGTGTTTTTCTTTCATTCGGCAAAAACCTGCTGTAGGAAGGCCGCGAAAGCAGGGACGGCGTTCCCGTGGCTATGATTGCTCGTGTAAGACCCTAATCATGAAACCTTCTTTCGCCTTGGACTTTCGCGATGGCCAAATCGCGCTTTTGCACCGCACTTCCCGTGGTTGGCAACAGGTTGGTGCAACCGGCCTTGACGCCCCAGATCTGGGCGAGGCGCTGAACTATCTGCGCTCGACCGCGCTGGGTTTGTCGCCGCGCGGGGTAACGACCAAACTGGTCATTCCAAACGACCAGATCCTGTACACCCAGGTGCACGCCCCTGGCCCCGAAGTGGCAAAGCGCAAGCGTCAGATCCGGGCCGCGTTGGAAGGGTTGACGCCTTACAAGGTCGAGGATCTGGTGTTTGACTGGTGGGGCAACGGCCCCGAGGTGCAAGTTGCGGTCGTCCCGCGCGAGACGCTGGCCGAGGCCGAGGCCTTTGCCGCCGAACACCGGTTCAACCCGGTCTCGTTTGTTGCGGCCCCGGAAGATGGCCGGTTTGCCGGTGAGCCGTTCTTTGGCGCATCGGCCCTGACGGCAACCCTGCTCGCTGCTGGCGAAAAGGTCGAGCGGGATCAGGACCCGATTTCCGTTATGGCGCGCGACTATCCCAAGGCGGAACCCGTGGTCGCCCCCGAGGTTGCACCACCAGCAGCCGAACCCGAGGCAGCACCCGAACCAGAGCCCGTCGCCCAGATACCGGACCTGCCCGAGCCGGCCGCCCCACCGCCAGAGCCCGCCGCCGGACCGTTGGCCGAGCCCGTCGCAGCCGATCCTGCGCCTGCCACCGCCCCGGCCCAAGACCCCGCAGCAGTGCAATCTGCCGCCGCAGAACCAGAACCTGAACCCGTTGCCGAGATCGAGCCCGAGTACGACCCGCTGCCCGATTTCCGCGCAGCGCGGGCCCCTGCCGCCGGGGTCGGTGCATTTGACATCAAGGCGATGGCCGTCGATCTGGTTGACGAAGCGCCGATGGCTGAGGATGTGCATGACGACGCGGCCAGCGTGAATGACGCGGCCCCGGCGGCCACCGAACCGCAGGCAACGATGCCGGCGCGGGATGCCGTGACAGGTGCGCCTGCGACGACCCAAAACGAGCCCAGCCAAAACGGGCCCAGCCAAAACGGGCCCAGCCAAAACGCGCCCACCCAAAACGGGCCCACCCAAAACGGGCCGGCGCTGATGGCGGCCTTTGCCAGCCGCCGCCTCGCCGGAACTGACCCCGAGGTCGAGGGACCGCTGGAAGCCGCGCCGGCAGATTTCGCCGCCGCTGCCGCCAAGGCGAAAAAGCCACCGGCTGTCGGGCCCGCCCCGGTCCAGCGCCCGACGGTTCCACGCCCGGCAATGGCCAAACCGGCCAGTCTGCTGCCCAGTGCGCAGCGCGACACCGTACCCTTTCCAGTCAAAAAGGCAGCGGCCAAGTTCATTCCGGGCAAATCTGGCAAATTGGCTATCACGGCACCCGGAATCGCCGTACCACGGAATGACCGCAATGTGGTGCCGATGCCGAAATCGGCAGCGTCCGGCGATGAGACCAACGCCCCAAGGATCACCGCCAAGGGCCTGACTGGTCTGGACGGCAGACCGCTGCCCGTGCGGGGCAAGCCACGGTTTTTGGGGCTTATCCTGACGGCCATCCTGTTGGTTGCACTGGCTATTGTGGCGGCATGGTCCAGCTTTTATCTGTCATCCAATGAGACGGACCCCAATGCAGTTCCGGCCAGCAATGCGGTTGCCGACACCTCTGCCACCGATCCAGCCGTTCAGACCGACACGGCAACGGCCGACCTCGCCCCAACCGAGGCCCTGCCGTCCATAGAGGACGAGGCGCTGTCGGACGGCCAAGGGGATGAGGTGGCCACAGCGCTGGGAGCGGCCACTGTTGCGGGTGGCGACGCTATAGCCGAACCGCCAGCCAAAGCCGTTCCGGTGGCCGAGGCAGCACCCGCCGCCGAGCCGGCACCAACCACCAGCGTTGTCACCAACGCCGCCGTTGCGGCCGACCCCGGCAATGACCCGCAGGACGAGATCTTTCTGGCGGCTGCCGATACGCCACCAAAAACCTCGGACGCGCTGGAACTGCCGCAACTGGCAGCCAACAGCGACCCGCCCCCCGAGGCGGCACCACCGCCGCCGCCATTTGGCACCGTATATAGCTTTGATGCCGCTGGACGCATCCAACCTACGCCCGAGGGGATCCTGACGCCCGAGGGCGTTCTGCTTATTGCTGGCAAGCCCGTTCGGGTGCCCCCGGTGCGGCCAGCGACCCTTGCCACCGCGGCATCACCCGTCGCACCCGAAGCCCAGACCCCGGTTACAGAGCCCGAGGCCGTCGTGGCCGACCCGGCATTGGCGGGCAAAAAGCCCAGATCGCGGCCTGCGGAACTGGTGGTCAGCCCGGAAACTGCCAATCAACAGGGCGGGGTCGAGGCACCCGAGCTTGCCCCGGGGCCTGACAGCCGCTTTGCCTCTGTACGCCCGCAAAAACGGGCAGCCGCCCTGACCCTGACCGCAGCCGTCGAACCCCAGGTTGCGAATGAGGCCGCCGCCGCATCGCTGGCCGCCAATGGCGTGCAAGCCAGCGTGCTGGCCGTTGCCGTATCCAAAAAACCGGCAGCCCGGCCCAGCGGCATGGATCAGGCCGTCGAAGCCGCTGTGGCCGCCGCAGTCCGTGCCAACGCAGCGCAGCCAGAGGCCCAACCGGAACTGCAGGCAGCCGCCCTCGCCCCCGAGGCCGAAGCGGAGCCCGAGGTTGAGGCCGCAGCCCCCAGCCTGCCGACCAATGCCTCTGTCGCAAAACAAGCCACGGTCAAGAACGCGCTGAACCTGTCGCGCGTGTCTTTGCTGGGTATATTCGGCACCTCATCCGGCCGCTATGCGATGATCCGACAGGCCGGAGGTGGGATCAAAAAGATCAAGGTGGGCGATACGCTGGATGGCGGCCGCGTGGCTGCAATCAGCGCAACCGAAGTGCAGTACCAAAAGGGCAACCGGATGGTCACGCTTTCGTTGCCAACGGGCTGAGGTTTTGTGCCCCTTGGGGCGAATGTGGCCTTTCCCTTGGCGGCGCGGGGTGGAATAATCTGTGGCAGCGCAGGTTTGCGTGACCGCAGAGGGTGCGCCGATGGAAAGTTTCCTTTTACAAGCCTCGATATACCTTGGGGTGGCCGTATTGGTGGTGCCATTGTCGGTGCGGCTGGGGTTGGGGTCGGTGCTGGGTTATCTGGCGGCAGGTATTCTGATGGGGCCAGTGATGGGCCTTGCAGGGGCCGAGGCCAGCGATTTGCAGCATTTTGCCGAATTTGGCGTTGTGTTGATGCTGTTCCTGATCGGATTGGAACTGGAACCGCGGGCCCTGTGGGACATGCGGCACCGTCTGCTGGGCATGGGTGGGTTGCAGATCGGGTTGACGCTGGCGGCGATTGCCGCGGCACTTTTGGCGCTGGGGGCGGATTGGCGGGTGGCGGTGATCATCGGGATGATGGGCGCCATGTCCTCTACCGCCATCGTGTTGCAAACCCTGTCGGAAAAGGAGTTGATGCGCACTGGCGGGGGGCGGGCGTCCTTTGCCGTGCTGTTGGCGCAGGATCTGGCCGTGGTGCCCATTCTGGCGGTGATGCCGTTGCTGGCGTTGTCTGCTGTCAGGACCGAGGCGCAGGGCGAAGGCGTGGCTGAGCCGATCATGACGCTGGTGCAGACCCTGCCGGGCTGGGCCGTCACCTTGCTGACGCTGGCCATTGTGGCGGGGATCATTCTGGCCGGACACTACCTGAGCCGGCCGATCTTTCGCTTTGTCCATGCGGCGCATCTGCCAGAAATGTCGACCTTCATCTCTTTGCTTTTGGTGATGGGGATTGCGTTCTTGATGATGCTGGTCGGGCTGTCACCGGCGTTGGGGACGTTTGTGGCGGGGGTTGTTCTGGCCAACTCGGAATTCCGGCACCAGTTGGAGGCGGATTTGCAGCCGTTCAAGGGGCTGCTGTTGGGGTTATTTTTCATGACGGTCGGGGTTGGCATCAACTTTTTGCTGCTGGTGCAGTCGCCGCTGATGATTGTGGGGATGGTGCTGGGGTTGATCGCGTTGAAGGCGGCGGTACTGTTCGCGGTGGCGATGGTCTTTGGCATGAAGGGGCGTGACCGGATGCTGCTGACGCTGGGCATGGCGCAGGGTGGCGAGTTCGGGTTCCTGATCCTGACTGTGGGGTTAAGCGAGGGCGCCTTGTCGTTGGAGGTGGCGCAGATTGCGCAACTGGTCATCGGGCTGTCGATGCTGCTGACGCCTGTTTTGTTTCTGGGATACGAGGCCTTGTCACGACGGCTGTCTGCGATGCAGCCGGACCTGCCCGCTGATGAGATTGACGAGCAAGGTGCCGTCATCATCGCCGGAATTGGCCGCTTTGGCCAAGTGGTCAACCGTCTGGTGCGCCATTCCGGCCTGAAAACCGTGGTTCTGGACGCTGATATCGGCGTCATCGAAACGATGCGCCGCTTTGGCGTGAAGGGGTTTTTTGGCGATCCATCGCGCCCTGAGTTGTTGGAAGCGGCGGGGATCATGAAGGCGCAGGTTCTGGTCGTGGCGGTCGACAACAAGGCAAAGGCGATCGAAATTGTCCGCGATGTCCGGTCCAGACGACCTGACATCCACATCGTCGCGCGCGCCCGCGACCGGGTGCACGTGTTTGAACTGTATCAGGCCGGGGCCAATGACATTGTGCGTGAAACCTTTGACAGCTCACTGCGCGCCGGGCGCTATGTGCTGGAAAACATGGGGTATTCGGACTATGAAGCGTCCACGCTGTCGCAGGCCTTTTACCGACTTGACCGGTCAGGCATGCGCGCCTTGGCCGAGGTCTGGATCCCTGGCCTGCGGTCCGACATGAACCCCGCCTTTATCGCGCGGGCCAAGGAGTTGGACCACGAGATGGAGACCGAATTGGCGCGCGAACTGGACGAAACCCGCCCCAAAAGCGCCTGAGGCGGCGGGCCGTTACCCCTCAGACACGCCCGCCTCGGCAAATGTGGCCATGCCAGAGTGACAGTTGGCGGCGGCCTGCAGGATGCCGATGGCAAGGGCGGCGCCCGATCCCTCGCCCAGACGCAGGCCCAGGTTCAACAGCGGCGTTTTGCCAAGGGCGGTCAGCAGGCGATTGTGGCCAGCCTCGGCGCTGACATGGGCGGCGAGGGCGTGGTCAAGGGCGGCAGCGTTGGCGCTGTGCAACACCGCGGCAGCAGCGCAGGCGATGAAACCGTCCAACAAGACCGGGATCCGCAGGCTGCGCGCGCGCAGCATCGCACCAGACATCGCCGCAATCTCGCGCCCACCAAGGCAACGCAGCACCTCCAGCGGGTCACGGGATGGGTGCAAAGCCAGCCCGGCGGCCACGGCAGCAGCCTTGCGCACCAGACCCGCATCATCGACGCCCGTGCCACGCCCGACCCAATCCTGCGGTGCGCCCCCGAACAAGGCGCAGGCGATGGCGGCGGCTGAGGTGGTGTTGCCGATGCCCATTTCACCCGGAACCACAAGGTCGGATTGGGGATCGACAGCGTCCCAACCCGCACGCAGCGCCGCTGTCAGGTCTGCCTCGGTCATCGCGGGGCCCTGGGTAAAGTCTTGGGTCGGGCGATCAAGCTCGAGGGCGGCGACGGTCATGGTCGCGCCAAAGGTTTGCGCCAACTGGTTGACGGCGGCACCACCGGAACGGAAATTGGCCACCATTTGCACGGTCACCTCGGGCGGGAAGGCGGATACGCCTTGGGCCACAACCCCGTGATTTCCAGCAAAGACCGCCACTTGGGGCCGCTGAATGCGGGGGCGCGCGGTCCCCTGCCAGCCCGCCAACCAGATCGCGATCCCCTCCAATTGCCCCAATGCACCGGGGGGTTTGGTCAGCATGCCATTGCGGTCCTGTGCCGCCTGCAGCGCACCTGCATCGGGGGAAGGCAGGTCTGCCAGAAGGTTGCGAAAATCGGCAAGGGTTTGGGGCGTGTTGATCATGACATTCATCCGCTGAGGTGTGCAGCCTCTGCTAATGCTTTGGCCGATGATTTGCCAGACATCGCAGACCCTTCATCGCGTGTTCCCGACCAAACGCAAACGGCGGCCCCAAGGGACCGCCGCTGCAACACGTGTCAGGCAGTTCAGGCGGCGCGACCGATCAGCACGTCACCGACGCGGCGCTGTGCGCCAGCCTCGTCCGACCCGGCCACGGCAGCCACTTCGCGCGTCAGACGCTCAAGGGCGGCCTCATACAACTGGCGTTCGGAATAGGATTGTTCACGCTGGTCGTCGCTGCGATGCAGGTCGCGCACAACCTCGGCAATCGCCATCAGGTCGCCCGAGTTGATTTTCTGTTCATATTCCTGCGCCCGACGCGACCACATCGCCCGCTTGACCCGGGCCTTGCCCTTGAGGGTGTCCAGCGCCTTGGTCACAACATCCGGCGTCGACAGCGAGCGCATGCCAATCTCGGTCGCCTTGTGGGTCGGAACCCGCAGGGTCATCTTGTCCTTTTCAAAGGAGATGACAAAAAGCTCCAGTCGCATGCCTGCGATCTCTTGCTCCTCGATCGAGATGATGCGACCCACGCCATGCGCAGGATACACCACAAACTCGTTGGGGTGGAATTCAGGCTTTTTCGTTTTGGTCATTCAGTCTCTTCCTCGGGGGCAAAGCCCTTTTCAGACGACAAATCCAGACGCAGGCGGCAAACCTGACGCAGTTCCGATTGGCTTTGTCGTTAGAAAAACCGCACTCAGGCGAGCAGCTCTGAGCGGGGCTAACAGGGCATCCTACGTTGATTGTGACAAAGGTATAACACAAAAACGGGCTGATTCCAACTGCCGTGCAGGCGGCGACACAGCAGAATCGATAAGTTTGAACCTATTGGACAAAGATTTCCGCTATGCAGCGCACGCATGACTGGCCCGGCCGCGAATCAGTCGGTGTCAGCCGCCCTTGCCAGCCGCCTCGGAAAAGTAGGTTTTGACCTTGTTCTTCTCGCCGTCACGCGCCTCGGCGTCGGGCAGCGGATCCTTTTTGGTCACGATCACTGGCCACATCTCGGAATACTTGCGGTTAAAGGTCACCCATGCCTCCAGATCCGGTTCGGTATCGGGGCGGATCGCGTCGGCAGGACATTCGGGTTCGCACACGCCGCAGTCGATACATTCGTCAGGGTGAATGACCAGCATGTTCTCGCCCTCGTAGAAGCAGTCCACGGGGCAAACCTCTACACAGTCGGTATATTTGCAGGCGATGCAGTTATCGACCACCACATAAGTCATCGGCTTGCCGTCCTATTCTTCGTCACTTGCCGCTTAGGTAGCGGAGCGACAGGGATCATTCAAGGTCAGTTGGCGCAAGGTCGTCATACAGATCCTGCGCCTCGGAGGCGGGTCCGCGACGATGGCCAAGGGCGCGCACGCGGATCACGCGGATGGTGTTGCCATCGGCAAAGGTCAGGACATCCCCCACACCAAGGGCATGGCCCGGTTTGCGGCAATGCTGGCTGTTGACCCGCAGGTTACCTGCGCTGACCATTTCAGCCGCGGCACTGCGCCCCGCAAAAAAGCGCGCCTGCCACAGCCATTTATCCAGCCGAATCCTCGGCTGGGCATCCGGGTCCGGCTTGGCACCGGGCCCGGCCAATCAGAGCTTGGCCTTGAGCGCCATGAGCGCCGCAAAGGGATTGTCCGGGTCAATCGGTTTTTCGACCCGGGGCGGGCGTGCCTCAAAGGTCTTGCCCTTGGCGTCGTCCTTGCGTGGTGGGCGGTCGCCCTTGCCGTCAAAGCGCGGTTTGCTGCCCTCATAGGGACGGCCGCCTGCGGGTTTGCCACCCTCTTTGGGACCGGCATCCTTGGGTTTGCCTTTGTACCCCTCACGGCGGCTTTCGCCGTCCTTGGGGCGGCGGTTGCGGTCTTCATTGCGCGGCGGGCGCGGTGCGGTATCGGTGGCCGGGGCTGCCTCGCCTTCGACACTGGGTGCAGGTTCGGCAGCGGGGGCGGCAGGCGCGGCATCACGGCGCGGCGGGCGCGGGCTGCGCTCGGGACGCGCCGGGCGTTCGGGACGGGCCGGCCGTTCACGGGGCTTGGGCGCCCAGGTGAAGGTGTAAAACGCTTCCATCTCGGCCGCGGCTTCGGGGTGAGCGTCCTCGGCTACGGCGGATTCGGATTCGGGTTCAGGTTCGGGTTCGGGGACCGGGTTGATCAGCGACACCTCTTCGGGGACCGGGTTGAGGCTGACGGGTTCGGTGGGTTCGACCACAACGGGGGCCGCGGCCACCGGGGGCTTGGCCTTGACGCGTTCCGCCTTTTCGCCCTTGTAACCAAGGCCTGCCATCAGACCGACGAACTGTTCCAGCGTCATGCCGGTGATCGACAACATTTCGGGCGATGCCTCGAACCCGACGCGGCTGTCTTTGGCGCGCAACAGGTCGGCCAGACGTTCCAGCATATCAATGCGGATCGCGCGTGCCCCGGCGGGGTGATAGCCGGCAAGTGTGTAATGGCTGCGCGGCACCTCGGGCAGGTTGGGGATCGTCACGAGGCCCGGAGGCGGGCTTTCGGGGAAATCCTGCAGGCCGTTCCACAAGCTCCACAGAACCAGACGCAGACGTGTGGCAGCAGGTTTCAGCAGCAAGGGCAGGAAAATGGTAAACTGTCCGAACCGTACGCCATGCTTGCGCAGGGCCGAACGGGCGTCCTGATCCAGTTCCTTGACTTCTGCCGTCACAGAGTCGCGGGCCAGAACGCCCATCGCCTCGACGATGCGGAAGGCGAAACCGCGGGCAAGGCCGGTCAGCGTTTCATCGCGGGCCATGGCCATCAGCGGTTCGAACTGTGCGGCAATCTTGCGGTCAATGAAGTGTTGGGCGCGGCGGCGCACCTTGTCGGCGATATCGGTGCCGGCCTCTTCCTCGACAAACACCTCGACCTGCGGACGGGAGGCCTCGCCACCCTTGACCAGCTTGCCGATGGCGGAATTGCCCCACATCAGCCCGCCTTGGGTGGTGAAGTCCATTTCCGTGTCTGGCGCGTTATAAAACTTGTCCGCGCGCAGATGGAATTCCGGCTTTAGCGCGGCCATCGCCGCCTGCCGCAGGGTCGCACCTTCGGACCCCGTGCCATCCTGCTGAAAACGGAACCCTTCAAGACGCCCGACGAACTCGCCTTCGACCGTCACTTCACCTTTGTCATTCACCTCGGCCACGAGGGTCTCCTTCTGCTTCAACCGCCGCATCAGAACCGATGTGCGCCGGTCAACAAATCTTTGCGTCAATGCCATATGCAAGGCATCTGACAATCGGTCTTCTACAGCGCGGGTTTCGTCGCGCCAATGACTTTCGTCATCAACCCAGCCATTCCGCTGGGCAACATAGGTCCATGTGCGGATATAGGCCAGCCGTTTCGAGATGGTGTCAATGTCGCCACCCGGTTTGTCGATGCGTTCAATCGATTTTGCCAGCCAATCCGAGGGGATTCGGGTCTGCGATAAACCGCGTCCGGTCATAAACTCGAACAGGCGGGCCAAAAGGGTCAGATGTTCGTTTTCCGAAGCATTGCGGAAATCGGGCACGCGGCAAACATCCCACAGCAGTTGCACACGCTGTGGGCTGGTCAGTTTGTCCTGCACCTCGGGCAGCGCGCTGAGGGCCTTGAGCGCCAGCACGTCATCGGCGTCGCGGGCACGCGACAGCCAAGGATCCGAGGTGGGCGCCTCCAAGGACCGAAGCAGGCGGTCGACTGTGCCAAACTCCAGCCGGGCGTTGCGCCATTGCAATTTGCGGACAGGTTCGAAGGTATGGGTTTCAATCGCCTCGATTTCGGTTTCATCAAAGGGGCGCGCCTCGCCCGTGACACCAAAGGTGCCGTTTTCAACATGCCGTCCGGCCCGGCCAGCGATCTGACCCAGTTCTTGGGGGTAAAGCGCCCGCATCCGCCGACCATCAAATTTGGCCATTGAGGCAAAGGCGATATGCTTGATGTCCAGGTTCAGGCCCATGCCGATGGCATCGGTGGCAACCAGATAATCGACATCGCCGTTTTGATACATCGCCACCTGTGCGTTGCGGGTCCGCGGCGAAAGCGCGCCCATGACAACCGCGCAACCGCCCTTGGTGCGGCGGATCAGTTCTGCAATCGCATAGACATTTTCAACCGAAAACCCGACGATGGCCGACCGTTCGGGCATTCGGCTTATCTTTTTCGAACCTGAGTAGGTCAAAGTCGACAGGCGTTCGCGTTTCATGAACTGCACGCCGGGGATCAGACCCGCAATGGCCGGGCGCATGGTGTCAGACCCCAGAAACAGCGTTTCCAACAACCCGCGCGAGTGTAGCAGGCGATTGGTGAACACATGGCCACGCTCGGGGTCACCGCACAGCTGTATCTCGTCCACCGCCAGAAAATCGGCACCAATCTCGGGCGGCATCGCCTCGACCGTGCAGACGTAATAGGTGGCGCGCAGCGGCAGGATGCGTTCCTCGCCGGTGATCAGGGCCACGACCGAGGGGCCACGCTCGGCCACGATGCGGTCATAAACCTCACGCGCAAGCAGGCGCAGCGGCAGGCCAATGATGCCAGTGCGGTGCGACAGCATGCGTTCGATGGCGAAATGGGTTTTGCCGGTGTTGGTTGGCCCAAGCACCGCCGTCACCCTGCCGGGTTCGCGCCCATTCACGTCCATTGCTGTGCCCTACAGGTCCTGCCCGCCGACGGTTGTTTCCAGACGCGCGACGGCGTCCTTTACATCGGACATGTGGGGATTGATAGCCAAGGCCGCTTTGTACGCCTCCAGCGCCTGTTCAGGCTCGTCCAGCTGTTCAAAAATCATCCCAAGGCCTGCCAGCGCGCCGAAATGGCGCGGGTTCAGTGTCAGGGTGTGGGCGATGTCGCCGACCGAGGGGCCAAGGTCGCCGGTCTGGAAATAGGCCGTGGCGCGGGCGTTATAGGCTTCGGCAAAATCGGGGGCTTGGTCGATCAGCGCGGTCAGATGGCCAACCGCGATTTGCGGCAGCCCCGCGTTCATCGCATCGCGCCCACGTTTCAACAGCAGATCCATGGCAGGGGAACCGGATCTGGACCATTCAAGCCAGATAGTGTCGGTTATGCCCAACGCCTCTTCGTCAGTGGCCGATTGCAGTTGTTGAAACAGATCGTCCAGCCGGCTTTCATCCGCCACCAGCGGTGTTGCCAGCGACAAAACCAGAAGTGTCGCTACGACAAGGTTGTGCAAGGCGCGAACGGCTTTCATAACGTAAACGTAACGCAACTGGATCAAAAGACCAGTGCCACCTGATCACGAAGGGAAGACCGATGAGTAAAGTTATTGATACGGCAGTCGCGACGCTGAGCGCACGGTTTGCGGAGGGTTTTGATGGGGTGGCCAAGTTCGTCATTCTGGGGGAAGGTGCGATCATGGTCGACGGTGCCGGTGTGCGCGCCGCGGACGAGGCTGCTGACGTGACCCTGACCGCAAGTGCCGAGGTGTTCGAACAGCTTTTGGCCGGTGACCTGAGTGCCGCCAGCGCATTCATGACCGGCAAGCTGACCGTCGATGGCAGCATGGGTCTGGCCATGAAGTTGGGCACGGTGCTGGGGTGAAGAACGACGCACCGCTCTTTGCCGCAGAGGCCGAGGGGCCGCATGATGGGCGTGCGGTCTGGCTGCAGGCCGATGGCGCGCGCATCCGTGCCGTACTGTGGGGCGCGCAGGCCCCGCGCGGGACCGTGTTCCTGTTCCCCGGTCGCACCGAATATATCGAGAAATATGGCCGCAGCGCCGCCGACCTGGCTGCCGCGGGTTATGCCACGGTCAGTGTGGACTGGCGGGGTCAGGGCCTGTCAAACCGTGTGATGAAAGACCCGATGGTGGGCCATGTCAGCGATTTCGCCGAGTTTCAGGCCGATTTCGCCGCCCTTTTGGCCTTTGCCCGGGGTCAGGGCCTGCCTGAACCCTATTACCTGATGGCCCATTCCATGGGCGGCTGCATTGGTCTGCGCAGCCTGATGGACGGTGCACCGTTTCAGGCGGCCGCGTTTTCGGCCCCAATGTGGGGTATCTTGATGGCCGACTGGATGCGCCCGATCGCGGCGGCGCTGTCGACCACGTCGCGCCTGATGGGGTTTGACCACCGCTATGCACCGGGCACCAATTCACGGTCCTATGTGCTGGACGTGCCGTTTGTCGGAAACACGCTGACCACCGATGCAGAGATGTGGGACTATATGCGCAGGCAGGCGCAGGCCCATCCCGAACTGGTGCTGGGGGGGCCAAGTCTGGGCTGGTTGAAGGCCGCGATGGACGAATGTGCCGCATTGGCAGCCATGGCGTCGCCCGCCTGTCCGGTTGTCTGCGGTTTAGGCAATCAAGAGCGAATCGTCGATGTCAGGCCGATCCATGACCGGATGGCGCGATGGCCCGGCGGACGGCTGGATATGTATGCGGGAGCGGAACACGAGGTGCTGATGGAGCGTCCGGCGATCCGCGCGGCGTTCGTGGCCAGCGCCGTCGCGCTGTTCGAGGCGAATCGTTAAAGTGGTTCAGGGAAACCTGAAACGTTAAAGTTTGATCTGGGTAAACCCGTCGCGCAGGGTACGGCTCCAGGCGTCGGACATGGCGCGAAAACTTTCGTCACCTGATTCGATCCGCCGTTTGGCGGTCACGCGGCAGGCGTCGCGTTCGATCACGCACAGGTCCAGCGGCATGCCGACTGACAGGTTGGACCGCAGGGTCGAATCCATCGACAGCAGTGCCGCCTTTTGGCCGTCTTGCAGGCTGGTCGTGCGTTTCATCACGCGGTCAAGGATTGGCTTGCCATATTTGTGCTCGCCAATCTGCAGGAACGGGGTGTCCTCGGTCGCCTCGATGAAATTGCCCTCGGGGTAGATCAGGAACAACCGCATCTCGCCCCCCTTGCGCTGCCCTGCGACGATCAACGAGGCGGTAACCCCCTGATGCATGGTGGACAATTTGGCGTCGACCTGGTTGCGGACCTGCGCCAAAGTGTCGCCGATGATTTGGGCGACCTTGAGCATGGTGGGCGCGCGCAGAATCGAGGTTTCCTCGGTTGCGTCGGGGGCGGCGATGGCGTCGCGCAGGCGGGCAAGGGTGGTTTGCGTGACCGACAGGCTGCCTGCGGTCAGCACGCAAATCACCCGCTCACCGGGTTCTTCGAAAAAGAACATCTTGCGATAGGTCGATATGTTGTCCAGCCCCGCATTGGTGCGGGTGTCTGACAGCAGGACCATGCCCTCATTCAGCAGCAGGCCAACGCAATAGGTCATCTTGATACTCCCAGACTACCGCGGGACCCTATTGCTGGACCGATTGGACTGCAACCTGAACTGTCAGGCTTTCGGTGCCTGCCGACCGCGCAGAACCACGAATCGGCGCTGCATCTTGTGCGTCCAATCCCGAGCCCAGGCGGATATAGCGTTCATCGGGGCAGCAGCGGTTGGCTGCGTCAAATCCGACCCAAGCAAGGCCGGGCACATAAACCTCGGCCCAGGCGTGGGCAGCCTCATGCGGGAGGCCGTCTGAGGATGCAAAGAGATAACCAGAGACATAGCGCGCCGGCAGGCCCGCCGCGCGGGCGATGGCGCACAAGATCTGCGCATGGTCCTGGCAGACCCCCTCGCCCTGCGCCAGCGCCTCGGATGCGGTGGTTTTGGCGTGGGTCGTGCCGGGGCGATAGGCGACGGCGTCGGACACCGCCAAGGACAGGCTGTGCGCGGCGGCCAAGGCGTCCTGGGCACCGCCTGCCGCACGGGCCAGTTTGGCCAGACCGCCATCGATCCGCGTGGCGGGACTGTCACGCAGATAACAATCCGTGGCTACCTGTTCACGGTGTCCGCGCAGAACACCCGCCAGATCGGCCGTCTCGACCAACCCGGCCACCCGGACAGCGATCTGGGCAACCGGGCCCTTGACGGTCCAGCCTTCGATCCAGTCCCCTGCCCCATCGCGGAACGCCCCGCCTTTGGTGCCATCGGTGACGCTGACCGACCAGTCCACAGTTTTCTGGCCATCGAACCGCGACGGCGTCAAGCGATGGCTTTGCGCCACGCCGCGCACGGGGCGGTCATAGGAATAAAGCGTGACGTGATCCACCTTGAGCAGCATCAGGCCATATCTCCGCTCAGGTAGCTGTCGTTGATGGTCTGGGCCAGATCGGCGGTCAAGCCAATGAAACGGGTCAAAAACTCGTGCAGGCCCTCGTCAAAGATGGTTTCGGGGGTAGCGGTATCCAGCATGGTCTGCAAGGCCACTGCGCGGGTCTGGGCGACCGAGGGGCGGCCATAAAGTTTGGCGATACGCGCCAGATGGTTGTTGGCACCCGCAACGCAGGTGATCAACGAACGTGGGCATTGCGGGTTCAGGATCAGGAAATGGGCGATCTTGGCCGCGGTGATTTCGCCGCCATAAGCCCAGTGAAACGCCCGGTTGGCCGAGAGCGCGCGCAACAGCATCATCCATTGATCATTGTCCGCCCCGGTGCCGACATAGCCCGCCCGTGGCAACAAGACATAGTATTTCACATCCATCAAACGCGCTGTGGCATCGCCGCGTTCCAGATAATAGCCCAGATTCAGAAAGTTATAACCGTCCCCGCGCAGCAGCGTCGCATCAATCGCACCGCGCACCATGGCCGCGTGTTTCATCGTCCAGTCGGTCAGGCGCGACAGTTCCAATTCGCTGCGCGGGGTGCGTTCGATGTTGCGCAACTCTTGAAACGCGGTGTTCAGCGCGTCCCAGACTTGGGTCGTCAGGGCCGTGCGCACAATGCGGCCATTTTCGCGCGCCGACGTGATGCAGGACGCGACCGAGGAGGGGTTGTCGCGGTCAAAGAACAGAAAGCTTTCGATGTTGCGCTGCACCGGGTCGCCGTATTTGCGGGCAAAGGCATTGGCCGTCCCGGTCGAGCGCAAGAGGCTATCCCATTCGTTGCGGTAGCCCTGTTCGGTGGGCAACAGCGAGATGCGCGCCCCCACCTCCAACAGACGGGCGGCGGTTTCGGCGCGTTCCATATAGCGGGCGAGCCAGTACAGGTTGTCGGCGGTTCTGGACAGCATGATCTACTCCGCCAATACCCAAGTGTCCTTGACCCCGCCGCCCTGCGACGAGTTCACGACCAGCGACCCCTCGCGCAGCGCAACCCGCGTCAGGCCACCCGGCACCAGTTCGATGGTTTCGCCCACAAGGCAATAGGGGCGCAGATCGACGTGGCGGGGCGCGATGCCTTCGTCCACAAAGGTCGGGGTCGCGGACAGGGCCAGCGTCGGCTGGGCGATGTAGTTGCCGGGGTTGGCAAGGATTTTCTGGCGAAAATCCTCGACCTCGGCCCTGGTCGATTTGGGGCCGACCAGCATGCCGTAGCCGCCCGAGCCATGGACCTCCTTGACCACCAGTTCAGCAAGGTTTTCCAGCACATATTTCATCTCATCCGCCTTGGCGCATTGCCAAGTGGGGACGTTGTTCAAAATAGGTTCCTCGCCCAGATAGAACCGCACCATTTCCGGGACATAGGTGTAGACCGCCTTGTCATCTGCCACCCCTGCCCCCGGCGCGGAACAGATTGACACCCCGCCCGAACGGTAGACATCCATCAGGCCCGGCACGCCCAGCATGCTGTCGGGCTTGAAGCACAGCGGGTCCAGATAGGCGTCGTCGATGCGGCGGTAGATCACGTCCACTTTGCGCGGGCCCTCGGTGGTGCGCATGTAGACAAAGGCGCCATCGACGAACAGATCGGCACCCTCGACCAGTTCGACGCCCATCAGGTCGGCCAGAAAGCTGTGTTCGTAATAGGCCGAGTTGAAATGGCCCGGCGTCAGGATCACCACTGTCGGCTCGCCTGTGCATTTGGCGGGGGCGACCGAGTTCAGCGTCCGGCGCAGCAGGCTGTGATAACGGTCCACGGGTTGGATGCGGTTTTCGCGGAACAGGTCGGGGAACATCCGCATCATCATCTCGCGGGATTCCAGCATGTAGGACACGCCCGAAGGGGTGCGGCAATTGTCCTCGAGCACGAAGAAATCATTGGCCCCGGTGCGCACGATGTCGATGCCGACGATATGGGAATAAACCCCCTTGGGCGGCACGAAACCGACGACGGATTTCTCATAGGCCTCGTTTTGATAGACCAGCGCCGCCGGGATGCGACCGGCGCGGACAATCTCGCCACGGCCGTAGACATCGACGAGGAAGGCGTTCAGCGCCCGTGCCCGCTGTTTGATACCGCGTTCCAGCCGGGCCCATTCCAGCGCGGTGAACACACGGGGAAACATGTCAAACGGGATCAGACGGTCCGGGTCGCCGCCCTCGCCATAGACGGCAAAGGTGATGCCGATGCGGCGGAACAGGGCCTCGGCCTCGGCCTGTTTTTGGGTGCGCAGCGCGGGCGACATGCCGCGCGTCCACTCCTCCAGACGAGCATAGGGGATACGGACATCGCCGTTCTGATACATTTCGTTGAAATTCGGTGTCATCAGGCCATCCGATTGGTGCTTTGCCTCAGTTAACCCCCCATTTTCGCCTATCGGAAGGGGGCAGAGGGAATGTCGTGCGTTTGGGCGCATCTTTGCCTGTTTTTTGGGCAAATTCTCCTCTGCCGTGGTCGCTGGACCTGCGCTATATCAGGGGCATGGCGCAAGATCCGGTTTTGACCTTTACCAAACAGGGCATCTACTGCCCGGACGGCGATTTTTATATCGACCCGACTCGTGGGGTGGGGCGGGCTTTGGTCACGCATGGTCATTCGGATCATGCGCGGCGCGGCAGTGACAGCTATCTGTGCACCGATCAGGCCCTGCCTGTGATCCGGCACCGTCTGGGTCGGATCACCGCCGAGGGCGTGGCCTATGGCGAGCGGCGCCAGATTGGCGGGGTCAGCGTGTCGTTTCACCCGGCAGGCCATGTGCCGGGGTCGGCGCAGATCCGGGTGGAACGTGCGGGTGAGGTTTGGGTGGTGTCGGGCGATTACAAGGTTGTGGGTGACGGGTTTTGCGAGGCGTTTGCCCCGGTGCCCTGCCATACCTTTATCACCGAATGTACCTTTGGCCTGCCGATATTCCAGTGGCAGCCCGACGCGCAGATTTTGGGCGACATTGCCGCATGGTGGCGCGGCAACGCGGCCGAGGGGCGGGTGTCGGTGCTGGCGGCCTATTCCTTTGGCAAGGCGCAGCGGTTGATGGCGGGCATCCCGCCGCAAGGGCCGATCTATGCCCATAGTGCAGTGCAGGCGGTAACGGATGTGTTGCGCGAACAGGGTTATCCGCTGCCCCCCACAACCCGTGTGGCGGGTGCGGTACCCCGTGATGCCCTGATCATTGCGCCGCCCAATGTGCTGAACAGCGATTGGGCGGCGGGGTTGGGGCCGGTATCGGTCGGCTTTGCCTCGGGGTGGATGGCGCTGGCGGCGCGGCGGCGCGGGGTGGCGGCGGCGTTCACCCTGTCGGATCATGCCGATTGGCCGGGTCTGGTGCAGGCGGTGCGTGCGACTGGGGCCAGCCGGGTCTTTGCCACCCATGGTTATGTCGAGCCGTTTCGCCGCTGGCTGGCCGAGGCCGGTTATGACGCCGGGATCGTGCGATGATCCGGTTTGCCGCGATGCTGGCCGCTTGGCCGCAGGACGCCGGTGCGCTGACCGCCTATCTGGACGGGGCCAGCGCTGCCGAGGGTGCCGCCGCCCATGCCCTGCTGTCTGGTCGGCGCCCGCGCCGCGTTGCGGGGCTGGATGCGATTGTGCATTGGGCGGCCGAGGTGGCTGCGGTGCCGGGGTGGTTGGTTCAGGCGTCTTTGGCGGCCAGCGGCGACCGGGCAGAAACGGCGGCCTTGCTGTTGCCGCCACCGACAGGGCAACCGCCCGATCTGGCCCAGGTGATCCACACTTTGTCGCGGGCCACACCGATCACCGCCCATGCCACGCTGTTGGACCTGTGGTCGCGGCTGCCGCCCTTGGCCAATCATGTCGTCAACCGATTGGCCAGCGGCACGTTTCGCACGACCTATCCCGCCGATCCGGTACCGACCAGCGGGCCGGGCGGTTCGGTGCTGGCCGTGATGATCCTGGCGCAGGCCGCGCGCCCGGAAATCACGCTGGCGCTGTGGCAGGGCGACACCCCGGTTCCCATCACCCGCCTGACCCTGACCCTGCCCGAGACGCCACAAGTCACGGCATGGATCCGCGCCAATGTTGCAGGGCGCTTTGGCCCGGTGCGGCAGGTGCCGCCGGTTCAGGTGTTTCGCATGACGTTTGACGGGATGGTCCGCAATGCACGCCGCAAATCGGGGTATGAATTGCAAGGCGCGCAGATCACGGCATGGCTGCCCGAGGGCAAGGCCGACGCGCTGGGCGTTCTGGATGCGCTTGCTGCGCAAAATGGGCTTTAGCGGCAGGCGGACCCGTGCCAGACTAGGGCCATGCTGCGCCTGTTGACCCTGCTGTTCGTGCTGACCTTTGCCACGCCCGCGCTTGCGGGCCGTGTTGCCCTGGTGATTGGCAATGCCGATTACGCCAGCGCCGGACGGCTGGCCAATGCCGGGAATGATGCCGCCGATATGGCCGCCCGGTTGACCGATCTGGGGTTTACCGTCTTTGCCGGGCAAAACCTGACACGGGCACAGATGCTGGCCCTGCTGGACAATTTTTCGGATGCGCTGAACCCTGACGATCTGGCGCTGTTCTATTATGCCGGGCATGGCGTGCAGATTGGCACGGAAAACTATATCATCCCCGTCGATGCAGTGGCGACGGATGAGGTGACGCTGACCCAAGCGTCGGTTCGGTTGCAGACGATTCTGCGCACGATGGAACTGCGCGCCGACCGCCGCATCGTGATATTGGACGCCTGCCGCAACAACCCCTTTGTCGCAAAACTGGCCGCACGCGCCTTGGGCGAGGTGCCGCAAGGGTTGGCACGGGTCGAGGCGGGGGTGGGCAGTTACATCGCCTTTTCCACCCAACCCGAAAACGTGGCATTGGACGGACAGGGCCGCAACAGCCCGTTCACCGCCGCACTTTTGGCCCATATGGGCGATCCGGACAGTGATATCCACGCCATGATGCGCCGCGTCAGGGCCGACGTGGTGGCGGCCACGGGTTCGGTGCAGGTGCCTTGGGAAAACTCGTCATTGGTGGATGCGGTGTTTTTGGCGCAGGGCAGCCCAGTGGCGACGGCACCGACCGGCGGCACCCTGACCAAACTGACCGACGCCCTGCCGCAATTGCACAGCCTGCCGCGGGTGTTTGATGCGCGGGCGGGCGGCAGTGCCTGCTATCTGCGAAGGTATAGCGCCGACCACATGACCCGGCACCCGTTGCAGCAGGTCACCCAGATCGGGCTTGCGTTGTATGCGGCGGCCGAGGGTCAAACCATCCTGACCCTTGATGTCACCGTCAGGCCCGGACCTGCGCGTGCCGCAGGTGCGGCCTATTGCACCCAAGACGGCGAAGGTCTGGACTGCCTGATGGAGGGGGATGCAGGGCGGTTCAGCCTGACCGGGGCCAAGAATGGCGCATTGCGGCTGGATGTCGCGCCGCGCGGCATCAGCCTTGAGGGCGACCGCGGGTTTATCACGCTGTCGGGCACCAGCGGGGATGACCGGGTGTTCCTGCTGCCACCGCTGGACGGCACACAATGCTCTGCTTTGGCGCGCGACTGACCCCTGCGGCCTTGAACCCCTGCCCCCTTCGCCCCTAGATAGCGGTAACCCAAGGAAAGGTTTCGCCATGACACTGCCCCTGCACCGCCCCCTGTTTGACGCCAATGCCGCCAGCGGCAGCTTTGGTGATTTGCCGGAATGGGACCTGACCGACCTGTACCCAAGCCCCGACAGCCCCGAATACAGCACCGACATGGCCCGGCTGAAACAATCCTGCGCCGGGTTTGCCGCAAGTTATGAGGGCAAGCTGGCCGATCTGGACGCTGCCGCCCTGTTGGATTGCGTCCAGTCATATGAGCAGATTGACACCGTCGCAGGCCGGATCATGTCCTATGCGGGCCTGCGCTATTACCAAAACACCATGGACAGTGACCGCGCCAAATTCATGGCCGACGCGCAGGATCAGGTGACGGAGTTCACCACCTCTCTTGTGTTTTTCACGCTGGAATTCAACCGGTTGGATGAGGGGCACTTGTCCGCCCTGATCGCCCAGAACGCCGGTCTTGCCCGCTATAAACCCGTCTTTGACCGCCTGCGCGCCATGCGCCCCTACCAGCTGTCGGACGAGTTGGAAAAGTTTCTGCACGACGAATCCGTCGTCGGCGCGTCCGCGTGGAACCGGTTGTTTGACGAGACTATGGCAGGTTTGATGTTTTCGGTCGCAGGTCAGGACGAGGATTTGAACCTCGAAGCCACGCTGAACCTGTTGACCGACAGCGACCGCACCAACCGCGAGGCGGCGGCGCGGGCACTGGCGGTGGTGTTTGACAAGAACATCAAGCTGTTCGCCCGCGTGCACAACACGCTGGCCAAGGAAAAGGAAATCCACGACCGCTGGCGCAAGATGCCCACCCCGCAAACCGGGCGCCACCTGTCCAACCATGTCGAGCCCGAGGTGGTCGAGGCGCTGCGCAATGCGGTTGTGGCCGCCTATCCGAAACTCAGCCACCGCTATTACCGGCTGAAGGCGAAATGGATGGGGCTGGACCGCTTGCAGGTCTGGGACCGCAACGCCCCCCTGCCAATCGAGACCCCGCGTCTGGTGGGATGGGAGGAGGCGCGCGAGACGGTGCAGTCCGCCTATGCCGCCTTTGACCCGCGGATGGCCGACCTGTCGGAACCGTTTTTCACCAAGGGCTGGATTGACGCGGGCGTGAAACCTGGCAAGGCACCCGGCGCCTTTGCCCATCCGACCGTCACCACCGTCCACCCTTATGTCATGCTGAACTACCTTGGCAAACCGCGCGATGTGATGACGCTGGCACATGAATTGGGCCACGGTGTCCATCAGGTTCTGGCGGCGGGCCAGGGCGAGTTGCTGTCATCGACCCCGCTGACCTTGGCCGAAACGGCGTCAGTGTTCGGCGAAATGCTGACCTTCCGCAAACTGCTGGACGGGGCCAAAACCCAAGGCGAACGCAAGACCCTGCTGGCGGGCAAGGTCGAGGATATGATCAACACCGTCGTCCGCCAGATCGCGTTTTATGATTTCGAATGCAAACTGCATGCGGCCCGTGCCAAGGGCGAGTTGACGCCCGATGACATCAACGCGCTGTGGATGTCCATTCAGGCGCAGTCACTGGGCGATGCCTTTGATTTCATGGACGGATATGAGACGTTCTGGGCCTATATCCCCCACTTCGTCCATTCGCCGTTCTATGTTTATGCCTATGCCTTTGGCGACGGGTTGGTGAACGCCCTGTATGCCGTCTATGCCGAGGGGCTGCCGGGGTTCGAGGAGAAGTATTTCGACATGCTCAAGGCCGGCGGGTCGAAGCACCACAAAGAGTTGCTGGCCCCCTTTGGTCTGGACGCCAGCGACCCCAAGTTCTGGGACAAGGGCCTGTCGATGATCGCAGGCTTTATCGACGAGTTGGAGGCGATGGAGGGGTAAGGCCCCCTCCACCGCGGCTTATATCGCGGTCAGAACTGGGAAATGCGACGGCAAATCGTGCAGAGGGGTCTTGATCAGATCCTTATGCAGTTCGGCCGCGATAAGGGCATGCAGGGCCTTGGGCAAAGCCTCACGGAACGCACCCAGCATCTTGGGGCCAGCGGAAATCACGATGCGGTCATAACCGCCCTTGGCCCATTCGGCCGCCAGCACATGCGCGGCGTGTTTTGCCAGATCGTTGCGTTCCTGACCCTCTTTCGGGCTGTGGCCTTGCACATGGGCGACACCTGCGGCGGTCAGTTCGGCCTTGGTATGGGTGATCTCGGCCAAGCCCTCCTCGTGGGTGTGGACCAGACGATAGTCCTCGTCGTTGAGCAGCATATACAGGGTGACAAGCGGTTTCATGGGGCGTCCTCGCGTTACATCTGAAACCAACTGTAACAGGCCCGCGATCCCGCCGGATTGATCTGCCTCAACCTTAGTCCAAGGGCGTCCACGGCCACGGCTTTTCATCATCCGCCGCCGTCTGATAGCGGATCGCCTTGGCCGACCAATCGCCCAACCTCTTGCCAAACCATGCGATTTCGACGTTGGGGCGGCCCTTGCGGGTCAGCATCAGGATGAACTGCACAAGCGCGGCCAGTTGCAGGACGGTCTGCGCCAGACCCAGCATCATCGCAATGATGATCATCCAAAGCAGCCGCAACCACAGGCTTTCATCGGGGTCGTGATGCGGGGTATTCGGGTCATTCATCGGGGCACTCCATCCACGGCTTGGGCATGATCATAGCGGATTTTGCGGGCATTGCAGCCCGTATTGTCAGGCACCCGGCCCCGGTGGCGTGATCCCCAGGGCGGCAAAATCGGCCCCCTGCGCCTGCATCCGTTCCAACACGCGGGGCAAAAAGGGGCGGCTGGCATCGACGTTTTGCCAGCGCAGAAACCACAGCAAAAACGCCTCGAACGGCCAGTCGGTCGTCAGGGCGTGGTCCAGTGCCGCGGGCCAGTCTTTGGGGTCGCGGACGGTGGTGGCGCAGTGGTGCAGGTCCGACCGCCCAAACAACAGCGCGGGCACCCGGTGCAGCATCCCCTCCAGTGCGACCGAGGAGGAGATGGATACCGTCGCCGCCGCCCCGGGCAGAATGTCATGCAAATTGGCATCGGTGACCTGCACATCACCCTTGCAGCCCCGCAGATATTTCAAAATCGCCCGCGTCTCGCGCCCCTTGTAGCGCGGATGCGGTTTCACCACGACGGTCCGCCCGCCAGCCCCCTGAACCACACAGCGCACCATCGCCTCGCTGTCCATCCATTGAGCCCGTTCCACCGGATCGGACCAGTCCTGCAGGAACACCGCCAGATGACCCTTGCCAAAGGCCTGTCGTTCGGCGGGTTGCGGATGGCGGCTGCGTCGCTCGTCGACCCAAGTCTTGCGCAGGTCGGCAATAAAGCTGGCCGCCCGGTCGGCAGGCACGCGGGCGGGGACAAAGTCCTTGTCGGTGATCGTGCTTTCGAAATTCACACCCTTGGGATCGACATAGAAAAACCCCGAAAGATAGGCGACCCCCAGATTAAGCGCGCCCATGCGTGGCACCCGGCCATTGTGGATCAGGTCGAAATGCCCCGCCGGGTCAGGTTCGGCCAACGATTCGGGGTCGCGCAGCAGAACCTCGGTCTTGGCCCCAAGGCTTTCCAGCCCCGCCAGCACGCGGCGCACAAAAGGCGACACGCGCGACAGATCGTCGGTCATCATCTGGCCGGGCAGGTGCAGGCGAACCTTGGCCAAGTCAGCCTCAGGTCCGGGCAGCGGCAAAGACCATGTCGATCATGGCCTGCGTCCCGCGCACAAACTCCAGCGGGCAGTGATAGGGCTCGCCGGTGCGGACCGACCGGCTGAACGCCTCGACCTGCAATTTGTATTGGTTGACGGCCGGAAACCGTTCGATCGTCACCTTTTGGCCGGGCTGGTGCAGCTCCAGCTGCGCCTGATCATGCAGGCCTGCGTTAAACGGCGCATTGGCGACGCGGATCATGCCCTTGTCACCCTGAAACACCACCTCTTGCCGCGGGAAAAGGCGCATCGACGTCATGGCCGAATAGGTGAACCGCCCCCCCGGCCCGGCCATCTCGCCCGTCACATGGGCCCAAGTGTCCACGCCGTTTTCGCGTTTCAACTTGGCCTGCAATTCGACCGGTTCGGCGCCCGTCACAAACCGAACCGAGCCATAGGTGTAAACCCCGATGTCGCGCACCCCGCCACCGCCGGTTTCTGGCCGGTTGCGGATGTTGTCGGTATCGGCGCGGTTGTCATAAGAAAACGCGGCATCCACATGGGCCACCCGGCCAATCGCGCCCTGTTCGACCAGTTCCTTGGCCCGGCGCCATTGCGGATGAAAGACGATCATATAGGCCTCGGCCGCCAGTTTTTTGGCGGCGTCGCGGGCCTGAATGATCTGGTCAATCTCGCGCGCCTGCATCGCAATCGGTTTTTCGGTCAGAACATGCTTGCCCGCCGCCAGTGTCTTGAGCGTCCACAGCACATGCAGATGGTTGGGCAGCGGGATGTAAACCGCCTCGACCTCGGGGTCTGCCAACAGCGCCTCATAGCTGGAATGAACCTTGAGGCCGGGGCAGAAATCAATAAATCCGGCGGCCTTGTCCGGGGATGAGGTGGCCAGCGCATAAAGCTCGGCCCCCTTGGCGGCGTGAATGGCGGGCGCCATGTGCTGCAGGGCAAAGTTGGCAGCCCCCAGAACACCCCATTTTACCGCTGACATGATCAGATCCCTCCCCCAAGATTTGCCCTAGGCTAGGAAGATATGGCGACAGCGGCAAGGGGCGATACGTCAGGCGCTGCCCTTGGGGCGGCGCGGCTTGCGGCTCTGCCACAGGGCGAAAACCAAGATGCCGACATAGCCGACCGAGATGACCACCATGGTTTCCCACGGAAAGGACAACAACGCCGCAATCAGACCGACAAAGCCCACAATGACATAGCGGGCATATTCGGCATAGAACTTGATCGACTTGAACGATGGCGTCGGGAACCGGCTGATCATCAGCCCACCAATCAGCACCAGATACAGACCCAGCAGCATGGGGGGCAGTTGCGGCAGATCGGGGCTCATGAAGGCGACGTAGGCCGGCAACATCGCCAACATCGCACCGGCGGGCGAGGGCACGCCGGTAAAGCTGCCGGGGGCCGGCTTTTCCGCCCCAGTTTTGTCCTGACCCAACATCTTGTCCTGACCCAGCCGGTTGCCGATGTTGAACCGGGCCAGACGCAACAGGCAACACGAGGCATAGACCAGCGTGGCGATCCAGCCGCCATTTTTCAACTCATGCAGCCCCCACATGTAGATGATCAACCCCGGCGCCACGCCAAAGTTGACGAAATCGACAAGGCTGTCCAGTTCGGCGCCCATCTCGCTCTCGCTGCGCAGCAGGCGCGCGATGCGGCCATCCAATCCGTCCAGAACCGCCGCTACCAGAATCATGGCGACTGCCGCCGGATACTGGCCACTGATGGCAAAGCGGATGCCGGTCAGTCCGGCGCACATGGCGGCCAGCGTGATCAGATTGGGCACCAACTGCACCAGGTTCAGTTCGGACCGCGGTTTGTTGGGCAGGTCAGGCACCTTATTCCTCGCGGGCCAGACGGGTCGGGCGGTCCGAGGCGAGGTCGGCAATCACCGTTTCCCCCGCGATCATGGTCTGCCCCAGCGCCACCATCGGGGCCACACCTGCCGGCAAGTAAACGTCCAGACGCGAGCCAAAGCGGATCAGCCCGAACCGGTCACCGGTCCGCAGGCTTTGCCCGGTTTTGGTGAAACAGACGATCCGGCGCGCGATCAGCCCGGCGATCTGCACCACGGCCAGTTTGCGGCCGTCGGGCAGGTCGATGCACAGCGAATTGCGTTCGTTATCAACGCTCGCCTTGTCCAGCGAGGCCGAGACAAACTTGCCCGGGCGGTAGGCGATGGCCGAGATGTGCCCAGCAGAGGGCATCCGGTTCACATGGCAATTGAACACCGACATGAACACCGAAACCCGCGTCAAGGCCTGTGGCCCCATACCCAGTTCCGCAGGCGGTACCGCCGGTTCGATCAGCGACACCACGCCGTCAGCAGGGCTGACCACCAGGCTGTCGCCCTGCGGCACCGAACGTTTGGGATCGCGAAAGAAATAGTAACACCAGACCGTCAGTCCGACACCGATCCAGCCCAGCGGGTCCCAGACCAGAAACAAAATCACCGTTATCACGGCGAAGATCCCGACAAAGCGGTAACCCTCGGGGTGCATTGGGATCAAGACGGTATCGCGCAGGCGCATGGTGCTCTCCGGTTCAGGCCAAATCTTTTGGCCAAGCCCCGGTCTTACGCGGGCTTCAGTCGGAATTCAACCGGCAGGGCGCCGCAGGCGGGCGGGGCGCCGCAGGCGGGCGGGGCGCTGCGTCACCATTGACACCGCGACCCGTCCGCCCCTGAACGATGGTCAGGCCGGAACAACCATGCCCTTGCCACGCGCAAGGGCGCGCATCCGCTCTTGCAGCTTTTCAAACGCCCGCACCTCGATCTGGCGGATGCGTTCGCGGCTGACGCCATAGCTTTCCGACAACTCCTCCAGCGTGACGGGCGTTTCGGACAGGCGGCGTTTGGCCAGAACATCACGTTCACGGTCATTCAGCGCCGACATCGCTTGGGTCAGCAGGGCATAGCGCTGGTCATATTCGTCCTTTTCGGCATAGTCGCCGGCCTGATCGCTGTCCTCATCCTCCAGCCAGTCCTGCCACTGGGTCGTGCCCTCGCCATCGGCGCCGACCGTCACGTTCAGGCTGGCATCGCCGCCCGCCAGACGACGGTTCATGTCGATCACTTCGGTTTCGGTGACGTTCAGATCGGTCGCGATGCGGGCCACGTTTTCGGGGCGCAGATCGCCCTCCTCCAACGCGCCAACCTTGGCTTTGGCCTTGCGCAGGTTGAAGAACAGCTTTTTCTGGGCAGATGTCGTGCCCAGTTTCACCAGCGACCACGACCGCAGGATATATTCCTGGATCGAGGCGCGGATCCACCACATCGCATAAGTCGCCAGACGGAACCCCTTTTCCGGGTCGAACCGCTTGACCGCCTGCATCAGGCCCACGTTGGCCTCGGAAATCACCTCGGCCTGCGGCAGACCGTAGCCACGGTAGCCCATGGCAATTTTGGCGGCCAGACGCAGGTGGCTGGTGACCATGCGGTGCGCGGCCTTGCTGTCTTGGTGGTCAACCCAGCTTTTGGCCAGCATGTATTCTTCTTCCGGCTCCAGCAGCGGAAACTTGCGGATTTCCTGCATGTAACGGTTCAAGCCCTGTTCCGGGCTTGGGGCAGGCAGATTGGCATAGGTGCTCATTACAGACGCTCCCTTGTTGCCCGGTGCGATTGCGCCCCCGGGGATGGGCGATTTAAGTGTGCAACGGGTTTGGTTCAAGCCCCATCATACACAATAACCTTAACGTCAGATGAAGGTTCCCCCGTCGCATGTGAAGGGCCATTACATTGCGATCACGGAATTGTCAGCCCTATACGGTCCGGTTCAACCCGCCGGTGCCACCATGAACCAGAACCACCCCGCGCCCGACCCCGAATTGCCCCCCGATGGCCCCCGATTGCGACAGCCCGGCAAAGGTGATCGACCCTGCCCCGATGCGCAGGGTCAAGCTGTCTTGCCCCTGTTCGACGGAATAGCCCGATGCCCCGTTAATTTGCACGACCGCCTCGGTCGAGGGGGCAAGGGTGACCGAATCGTGGCCATCCCCGATGTCTTAAAACAGCCCCACCGTGCCGCCCTGCAAGGCGATGCTGTCGTCCCCCGTCCCGCCCGAGACGCCTAATGTCCCCTCGACCCGGACCGCAATGGCATCATCGCCCGCCCCACCACCGACCTGCGCCTGCAACCCGGTAACACACACCATGCGGTCCGTCAGGTCTGTGGGGGTATAACTGTTCCGTATCAGGCTTTGCGCATCGAACATGTCGTCGCGGCGGCCGACCCTGGCATCGACGGACATCACATCATGGCCGTCGCCACCATGGATCCCGGCCACGACATTGGCCAGAACCGAAATCGCGTCATCGCCCGAACCACCATCGACACCCACCACGGTGCCCGCTGTGATGGCAATGGCATCGGCACCGCCGCCGGTGGACACACCCAGAACCAGATCCGCCACGATGGCCACTGCATCGCCAGCATCGCGGCCCCACGGCACCCCTTCATCGGTGTGAACCCGTTCGACCAGATTTGCCACGATGGTCAGGCTGTCGGCGTCATTGCCGGTGGACACGCCACTG
>JANNAF010000432.1:0-6296 GCA_031384005.1 Rhodobacterales bacterium
GGCGACAGCCTGTTCTTTGACGCCGACGCCCGCCACGGCCCCGAGGTGTTGAACCTCCTGCCCGCCCGCTATCTGTCGGTGATCTGCTACCCTCAGGGTTAGCCGGCCCCAGTCAGGTGGGCCAGACCGTGGCCCGGAGTCGCGCGGTCTTATAGGCGTCAAAGATCGACATGGCATAGACGAACAGGCCCCCTGACAGCTTGCCCACCCATGACACCTCGGGGGCCGCGGTCATCACGGTAAAGCCGCCCAGCAGCACCATGAAAAACAGAAAGGTCAGCCCGCGCAACGGCTGGCGGTTCCAGACCTGCCCGCTGCCGGCCAGTAGGATCGCTGACAACAGCACGACATATGGATTGGGCGGTTTAGGCACGGGCAGCCTCCTTGGGGGTGTTCAGATCGGCGCTAAGGGTCAGCAGGGCGCGCAAATGGGGGATCACGCGGTCAGGCGTCAGCGGCACTTGCCCCAGCTCTGCGTCACGAAACAACAAATAGGCCCCGCGTTCCGCCTCATCGCCCAGGATCACCAGCCGCAACGCCTGTGGGGCGATCACCAGTTCCTTGACCTGACCGCTGGCAAACAGCGACCCTTGGGCGGACACCAGCGCCGCATCGGGCAGGGCTGCGGCGTCGCTGCACCGCAGGGCGCAAAACTGCGGAAAATCGGGCGGCAGGGCCACCGACACCGGCATTTGGCCAAACCGGGAAAAGATGTCATCCTGACCGGGCCGGGCCATGATATGCACCTCACCCGGCACCGGCATGGGCTCGGTCAGGGTGACCAGCACCCATAACACCGGCAATTTTCGAAAGGTCAGCGTATCGGGCACTGCTTGCAGATCGAAACGCGCCCCGTTCCACACCCCGGCCATCCGGGCAAAGCCTGACGGCTCAACCCGGGTCGTCACCTTGGAAAACAGTCCCGCCACGGCGTCGAAATACCCGGCCCTTGCGGCAACCCGGGCCTGCCCGGCCCGCACCAACCGCCTCGACAGCCACAGCGTCAGAACGGCCAGCAGACCGCCCAGGAAAATTGCGGATCGTGTCACTTGTCGCCCTCGCAGTAGGAAAATGGCCCGCCGTGCAGGCGGGCCAACTGGGTCAATAGCCCTTTGGCCGTGGCCAGGGCATCGTGAACTGCGCGCCGCGGTTGACAAAACGATAGCGCCAAAAGTGGAACCACAGCGACACCACGACATAAAACAGGATCATGGCAATCAATTGCGTGCCATAGCCCAGAAACACCGCAACATAGGTGATCGCGCACAGGGCCAGCAGCACATAGGCCGGCAGCGGGTGGAACGGATGCTCATAGCCTCGCTTGATGCTGTCCAGGGGCCATTTGCGGCGGAACATGATCACGTTCAGCGGCATGAACGTGTATCCCAGCAGCCCCGACAGGATCGAGAAGGTGATCACCTGATCCAGCGGCGCGCCCAAGGAAAATATCAGCGCGATGGGCACCAGAAAGATGATCGACCGGTAAGGCGTGCGATACCTGGGATGGACCGCGCCGAACCACTTTGGCAAATAGCGGTCGCGCCCCATCGAAAACCACGCCCGGCTGGCGTCGTTGATGCAGCCATTGGCCGATGCCAGCGTGGCAAAGAGGGTGCCAAACCCCAAAAGCCACACCAACCCCGTGCTGCCCGACAGGCGTGCCGCGTCAAACAGCGGCGCCACCGACCCGTTGACGCCATCCCCCAAAAACTCCCATGGCAGGATCCCGGTGCAGATATACCAGGTCAGCGTGGCGGCAATCAGCAGCGTCATGATGCCCGCCAGCGTGCCAAAGGGCAGGGCGCGGGCGGGCGAGCGGACCTCCTCTGCCGCCTGCGTCGTGCCCTCGATCCCAAGATAGAACCACAGGCCAAAATGCATGGCGGCGAGGATCCCAAGGGTGCCATAAGGCAGGGCGGCCTGCCCCTCCATCAACGCGGCATGGTTCATGATGCCGTCGCCTACGATGCCCGATGTGGCAAAGAACAGCACGATGATCGCCACAAACGCGACAGCGGTGATGACCAGATTAAAGGTCAGCGTCGCCAGAACCCCGCGATAGTTCAGCCAGGCCAGGAACATGATGACCAAGATGATGAACGGCCGCTGGTCCAGCACCCCCTCATAGCCCGTCATCCCCGCCACGACCGACACAAGATAGCCCGCCGTAATCGCATTGCCCGCCTCCAGCATGGTATAGGCGAACACCAGATACAGGCCGACGTTGAACGCCATCAGCGGCCCGATGATATGCTTGGCCTGCGTGTATTGCCCCCCGGCAGCCGCAACGGTCGAGGTGACCTCGCTGTCGATCATCGCCACGCAGGTATACAAAATTCCCGCAAACCAGCAGGCGATCAGCGCCGCATAAGCCCCGCCCTTGCCCACGGCAAAGTTCCAGCCCATGTATTCGCCCACCAGCACAATGCCGACGCCCAAGGCCCAGACATGGGCCGGACCCAACACGCGCAGCAGACCAACCTTGGTGCCATGCGGCCCCATCCCGTCCATGGTTTTTGATGTGATATCAGTGTTGGACATCGATTAACCCCTCCGCTCTTCGGACATGGCTTCCAACTCGCCCTCGCGCGACGAGGTCAGCACCTCTTCGGAATAGGTGCTGTCGGTCTTGATCCAGTCGACCACGATCAACAGCCCGAACAGGGCCGACAGACCCCATGCGCCGTATTCAATAAGGTTCCAGGTTTCCATTGGCCCTACTCCCCGAATTTTTCGTTGATGACGTCTTTGTATTCCTGGGCGGACAACCGCAGCATGACCACGAAATACCCGATGATCAGGACTGCCATCATGATCAGGCTGGACCATTCGAACGAATAGTCAAAGCGCGCCAGAATGATGTCATGCGCGCTGTCAGGGGTGTAACCCAATGCCTGATATTGCGCGGCTTGGGCCGGGGTCTGGCCCAGGGTTTCCCAAGTCGGGTTTTCGACCGGGGTGGCGACGACTTTGGCGGCACCAGACAGGCCCAATCGCAGAGGCACAAACAGTGCCCCGATCGACAGACCCATCAGCACGATCACATCGATCAGCTGTCCCAGTTTGCCCTGTTCGGGCGGGGTGTATCCGGCCATGATTTACCTCCTGACCGCGCGGGCTTCATCAAGAAACTTGATGTCCAGCCCGTACATGAAATCGCGGTCTTCGCGGTAGTGGCGCAACATCGCGATGATTGCCGCCGTGTTGAACACAAGGATCACCGCCCCTGCCACCAACAACATGCCTCGTGCCCCGCCACTGGGCGCCAGATCCCACGTCGCCAAGGCGACAAAGATCACTGCAAGCCACAACCCTGCAACAAACCCCCATGCAATCCGCACATCGTTGCGGTGCATTGTCTTGATCCGTTCTTCCAAGTCCGACATGATCCCTCCCTGCGGCCTTATGTCCGGTCGGGCTGGCCGTTGCGCCCTTTTCCGTCTGGCAACAATGTTTTCTGATAGGAAACGCTGCCTGCGACATTCTGTCAAGCAAACTCTGCCTGTTTTTTCATCACAATTCCCCTCAGGTTAAAAATGTTTCTTGTCAGTTGAACTGACGAATCTTCGGTGCTAGCGTGAAGGTGAATATTGCAAGGAGACGAATCCATGTGTGGCATCGTTGGACTGTTCCTCAAGGATCCCAAGCTGGAGCCGCAACTGGGCGCCATGCTGACCGAAATGCTGATCACCATGACCGATCGCGGCCCCGATTCTGCGGGCATCGCGATTTATTCGGGCGTGGGGCAAGGGCGGGCCAAGATCACCGTGCAATCCGCCAATCCGGGCGCCGACTTCAAATCGCTGGACGGTGATTTGCATGACGCCATTGGTCAGCCGGTACTGATGTTGGTCAAGGACACCCATGCCGTGCTGGAGGTGCCGTTGGACCAGATGGACGCCGCCCGCTCGGCGCTGACCCACCTGCGGCCCAATGTCAAAGTGATGTCGGCAGGCGAGAGCATTGAAATCTTCAAGGAAGTTGGCCTGCCACGTGATGTGGCCGCCCGCTTTGGCGTCAGCAAAATGGGCGGGACGCATGGCATCGGCCACACCCGCATGGCGACCGAAAGCGCGGTGACGACCATGGGCGCGCATCCGTTTTCCACCGGGTCCGACCAGTGCCTTGTCCACAACGGTTCGCTGTCCAACCACAACTCGGTCCGCCGCGACCTGAAACGCGCTGGCATGACGTTTGAGACTGAGAATGACACCGAGGTTGCCGCCGCCTTCATCAGCCACAAACTGCACGAAGGGTCGACGCTGGGCGATGCCATGGGCGCGACGCTGACCGATCTGGACGGCTTTTTCACCTTTGTCGTCGGCACCAAGAACGGCTTTGGCGTGGTGCGTGACCCCATCGCCTGCAAACCCGCCGTCATGGCCGAAACCGACCAATATGTCGCCTTTGGTTCTGAATACCGCGCCATGGTCAACCTGCCCGGCATCGAAAATGCCCGGGTGTGGGAACCTGAACCCGCCACCGTCTACTTTTGGGAACGCTGATCCATGCAGACCTTTGACCTCTCTGCCCTGGGCCTGCGTGCCCTGAACTCGACGCTGCACGGCCTCAAGGGGCAAACCAATCAGACTGCTTGGGAAATCATCAACCCCAAGGGTTCCCACGCCATCGCCGCCGGGGTTGACGCGCCCGTCGACATCACGGTGCGCGGGTCAACCGGCTATTACTGCGCGGGCATGAACAAACAGGCGACCATCCGGGTTAAGGGCTCGGCTGGCCCCGGTGTTGCCGAAAACATGATGTCGGGCACCGTCATCATCGACGGCGACGCCAGCCAGTACGCCGGGGCGACCGGGCGCGGCGGCCTTTTGGTCATCAAGGGCAACGCCTCCTCGCGCTGCGGCATCTCGATGAAGGGCATCGACATCGTGGTGCATGGCAACATCGGCCACATGTCCTGTTTCATGGCGCAATCGGGCAACATGGTTGTGCTGGGCGACGCAGGCGAAGCCCTTGGCGACTCGCTGTATGAGGCGCGGCTGTTCGTCCGTGGGTCGGTCAAATCGCTGGGTGCCGACTGTATCGAAAAGGAAATGCGCCCCGAACACATCGCCCTGCTGGCCGACCTGCTGAAACGCGGCGAGGCGGACGACAAAGCCCAACCCGGCGAGTTCAAACGCTATGGCTCGGCCCGCAAACTCTATACCTTCAACGTCGATAACGCTGCGGCCTATTGAGGATCCCATGACCGATTTCCCCCACACCCCGCCCAAACAGTCATGGACATTCTCCAACGACGTGAACGCTGAAATCCGCCGCGCCGCCGCGACCGGGATTTATGACATCCGCGGTGGCGGGTCCAAACGCCGCATGCCGCATTTCGATGATCTGCTGTTTCTGGGTGCCTCGATCAGCCGTTACCCGCTGGAAGGTTACCGTGAGAAATGCGCCACCGATGTCTGGCTGGGCACCCGTTTCGCCAAGAAACCCATCCATCTGGACATCCCGGTGACCATCGCAGGCATGTCCTTTGGTGCCCTGTCCGGCCCCGCCAAAGAGGCGCTGGGGCGCGGTGCGTCCGCTGCCGGAACCTCGACCACCACCGGCGACGGCGGCATGACCGAGGAGGAGCGGGGGCATTCTAAAACCCTGATTTATCAATATCTTCCCTCACGCTACGGCATGAACCCCGACGACCTGCGCCGCG
Organism: Rhodobacterales bacterium; assembly: GCA_031384005.1. GTDB lineage: Bacteria > Pseudomonadota > Alphaproteobacteria > Rhodobacterales > Rhodobacteraceae > Stagnihabitans. The sequence goes on from JANNAF010000432.1 coordinate 5,669, forward strand.
CCGACGCGATCGAGGTTGTGGTCGGGCAAGGTGCCAAGCCGGGAGGCGGCGGCATGTTGTTGGGTCAAAAAATCAGCGACCGCGTGGCCATGATGCGCAACCTGCCCAAGGGCATCGACCAACGCTCGGCCTGCCGTCACCCCGACTGGACCGGGCCGGACGATCTGGAAATCAAACTGCTGGAAATCCGCGAAATCACCGATTGGGAAAAGCCGATCTATGTGAAAATCGGCGGCGCGCGGCCCTATTATGACACCGCCTTGGCGGTCAAGGCGGGGGCGGATGTGGTTGTGCTGGACGGCATGCAGGGCGGCACGGCGGCGACGCAGGATGTGTTCATCGAAAACGTTGGCATGCCGATTTTGGCCTGTATCCCCTTGGCGGTCAAGGCGCTGCAGGATCTGGGGATGCACCGCAAGGTGCAGCTGATCGTGTCGGGTGGCATCCGCACCGGGGCCGATGTGGCCAAGGCCATGGCGCTGGGGGCAGATGCTGTTTCCATCGGCACCGCCGCGCTGATTGCACTGGGGGATAACGACCCGGCGCTGGAGGCGGAATACCGCAAGCTGGGCACCACCGCCGGCGCCTATGACGACTGGCACGAGGGGCGCGATCCGGCTGGCATCAC
>JANNAF010000436.1:0-7325 GCA_031384005.1 Rhodobacterales bacterium
GTCCAGCGCGCGGGCATAGTCCCCGGCCAGGGTGGCGGCCTGAAACTCGGCGCACAGGCGCGGCGCGACATTGGCCGTGACCGAGATGCAGCCGACGCCACCATGGGCGTTGAAGCCCAGCGCCGTGGCATCCTCGCCCGAGAGCTGGATGAAATCGGCGCCGCAGGTGGCGCGCTGCATCGAGACGCGTTCGATCTTGCCGGTGGCATCCTTGACCCCGATGATGCGGGGCAGTTTGGCCAATTGGCCCATCGTGTCGGGGGACATGTCGACGACAGAGCGGCCGGGGATGTTGTAGATGATGATGGGCAGGGTGCAGCAGTCATGCAGGGCGGTGTAGTGGGCCACCATGCCGGCCTGTGTCGGCTTGTTATAGTAGGGTGTGACGATCAGCGCCGCATCCGCCCCGACCTTTTGGGCATGCTGAATCAACTCGATCCCTTCGACCGTGTTGTTGGACCCGGCACCCGCGATGACTGGCACGCGCCCTGCGGCGATGCGCACCACCTCTTCGACGACGTGACGGTGTTCGGCATGGCTGAGGGTGGGGCTTTCGCCCGTGGTGCCGACGGGAACAAGCCCGGTCGACCCTTCGGCGATGTGCCAGTTCACAAGTTTGGCCAGCGTCACCAGATCCAGTGCGCCGTCCTTGAACGGCGTTACCAGGGCGGGAATTGACCCTTTGATCGTCATGACGCGTCTCCTTTTTCTGCTGTGCTGCTTCTAGCGATGTGGCGTGGCTTTGCCAAGCGGGCGCTGATGACGGCAAGGTGGGTTGCCGGGGCAGCGAGGGTCGGGCAAACTTGGCCCCATGAACAAATCGCTTCGCCTGCTGGCCCTGCTGCTTTTGCCCTTTATGCCCGTCCTTGCCCATGCGGGTGAGGCGCAGGAAACCGCTGCCCTGACCACTGCGATGCAGTTGGTGGCGGCCAAGGACTGGGAGGGTGCCCGTGCAGCCGCGATGGCCGCAGGGCCCGTCGGGGCGGATGTTGTCGAGTGGAGCCGGTTGCGGGCTGCCGAGGGTTTGCTGGGGGATTACGAAGCCTTTCTGAAGCGCCACCCCGATTGGCCCGGCCTGCCCTATTTGAAAGAGCAGGGTGAAGTTGCCGTCGCCCGGTCCACCGATCCGCGGCGGGTTCTGGCCTATTTCGGCAGTGACCTGCCACGGTCGGGCAAGGGGTCCCTTGCCTTGGTGCGCGCCTATCAGGCGTTGGGTCAGCCGGCCGAGGCAGAGGCCGAGGCGCAGCGCGGTTGGGCCAGCTTGAAATACGACGCCGAGGATCAGGCAGCCCTGTTGGCCCAGTATGGCGATGCCCTGCGCACTGTGCACGAGGTACGGCTGGACCGCATCCTGTGGGCTGGTGACCGGGCGGATGAAGGTCAGCGGATGGGCGGCTTGGTGTCCAAGGGTTGGCTGGCCTTGTCGAAGGCGCGGATGGCCCTGCGGGTGGACAAGGACGGCGTGACGGCATTGGTTGCCGCCGTGCCCGAGGGGTTGCGCGGCGACCCCGGTCTGGCCTTTGAACGCTTTTTGTTTCGGATGCGGCAGGACAATTACACCGATGCTGCCACACTGATCATCGAACGGTCCGCGTCCCGGTCCGGTTTGGGCGACCCTGCGCCATGGGCGGACAGGCGGGCGTCGCTGACCCGTTGGTTGATGCGCAACGGTGCGGCGCGTGATGCCTATCGGGTAGCGTCATCGCATCACCTTGATGAGGGCCCGGAGTTCAGCGATCTGGAGTTTCTGGCGGGCTATGTTGCCTTGCGCAAGCTGAACGATCCGGCCCGGGCGTTGACCCATTTTGTCCGGCTGCAATCGGCCACTGCCACCCCGATCAGTCAATCGCGGGCGTGGTATTGGACTGGGCGGGCCGAGGCCGCCTTGGGCAATGACGCGGCGGCCAAGGCAGCCTATAACCGGGCCGCACGGCATCAGACCGCCTATTATGGCCTGTTGGCGGCAGAAAAGTTGGGTCTGACCTTGGATCCGGCGGTGATCAGCGATGTGCGTCCTGCTGGGGATTGGCAGTCGGCGGGGTTTACCCGGTCGTCGGTGTTTGTTGCGGCGCAGCGGCTCTACAAGGCCGACCAATACGCCATGTCGGCCCGGTTTATGCTGCATCTGGGTGAGGGGTTGGCGGACCGCGACTTTGCCCTTTTGGCCGAATATGCGCAGCGTGCCGGGCAGTACCGCACCGCTGTTTTGATCGCCAAGGCGGCGATTGACCGGGGTGTTCTGCTGGCGCGACCCTATTTTCCCGTGCCCGACATGGTTCCCGATGGCTTGGCGGTCAGCCGGGCGCTGGCCTTGTCGATCACCCGGCGGGAAAGCGAGTTTGATCCCAAGGCACGCAGTTCGGCAAATGCCCTTGGCTTGATGCAGGTGTTGCCGGAAACCGCCGAGCGGATGGCGGCGGAATTGGGGTTGGACTATGCGACCAGCCGCTTGACTACGGATCCCGCCTTTAACGTGCGGATCGGGTCGGGCTATCTGCGCAAGATGGCGGATGAATTCGGGCCCTCCATCGCGTTGATCGCCTCGGGGTACAATGCCGGGCCGCGCCGGCCCCGCGAATGGATCGCCACCTATGGTGACCCGCGTCTGCCGTCGGTCGATATTGTCGACTGGGTCGAAAGCATCCCCTTTGCCGAAACCCGCACCTATGTGATGCGGGTGGCCGAGGGGGTGGTGATTTACCGGGCCAAATTGAAAGGTGCCGTGGGGCCGGTGCGGATCACCTCGGAATTGACGGGGCGCTAGGGCGTTCAGATCTGTAGGGTGGATGCAACCCGCCGCCGGGTGGTGGGTTGCACCCACCCTACGTTTGGCGCCGCCGGGTCGGGTGTGGTGCGGTGTTTTGGCCTGTCCATTTTCATTTGGGTGCCGCAGGCCCATATAGAGGGACAGGGTAACGTTGGAGGCGTGCGATGAACTTTGTTCTGCTGATAATCGTCGGGGCTGCCGCCGGGTTTGTGGCGACGCGGGTGATGAAGATCGAGACGGGGATCCCTGCGACCATTGCCGTTGGGGTCGGCGGGGCGGTCATTGGCGGGGTCCTGATTCGATTCTTGTTGCAGGTCACCGGGGCATTGGCGGGATTTGTCGGCGCGGTTCTTGGCGCGCTGCTGCTGGTCTGGATCTGGAAGACCTATATCATGGGTCGGTAAGGGGGTTGGGGGCCCGGCCCGGCCCCATCCCGGCGCGCCGTCAGCCCAGGCGTTTGATCGCGTCTTTCAGCTTGAAACTTTTGTCGCTGATCCCGTCCCACAGGGCCTGACCCTGCCATGCCGCAAACAGGATCGTGGCGGCATCGCGGTCGCCCGCCTTGTCGGCAAGCGCCGTTTCAACCCGTTGGCGCCACGCCTTGGCCCGGTCGCGCAGGGTTGCATGGCGCAGGCTGGCGGCCAGTATTGCAAGGTTTGGCCCCGCGCCCAGCGCCTTGAGCAGAGCCTGTGGGCCCTTGGCGGCGACCGACGATTCCACGATGGCCGCACTGGTGCTGGCGTCGATCTGGGTCCAGGCATGCAGCAGGGCCGCATGGATCATCTCTGGCAGCGCGCCATAACGCTGGACCAGCGAGGGCGCAGACAGGCCAGTGGCCCGCGCAACCGAAGAAAAGGCAACAGATTTTTCCCCACCCTCGGCGATCAGGCGCAGGATGGCGGTGAAAACATCAGCATCGGGAATCGTACGGGGGCGTGACATGTGGCCATGATAAACGAATATCTGTGTGACCCAAGGGGTTACCGCATCTTTGGTCGCAATTGCGGCCATTCCCGCCGATGCGCCATCAAAAACGGCGGGTTACGGCCGATCTGACGCTAGAGCAACAGCCGGGGGTCTGCGCCCAGATCCAGCCCGGGGAACACCACCTGCCCAATTGTCGATGCCTCGACCCCGAACATGTCGCGCAGGGCCCATCCGGCAAAGGCGCGCACGTCGCGGGTCGGCATCAGGTCGCGTTCGGCCAGCAAATCGCCTGACCCAAGGCCGGGCCAGTCGGTCATCACGCGTTTGCCACGCAGGGCACCGCCCAGCGCAATCATCAAACCGCCCGTGCCGTGATCCGTGCCGCCGGTGCCATTTTCGCGGGCGGTGCGGCCAAACTCGGTCATGGCCAGAACCAGGGTGCTGCCCCAGTGCCGCCCCAGACCGGCCTTCATGGCAAAGACCAATTCGCCAAAGGCGGTGAACTGATCGGCCATTTCTCTGGTCTGGCTGTGATGGGTGTCCCAGCCGCCAAAGGACAGGCTGGCGATGCGCGACGCGCCAGACAACTGATCTGCGACATAGCTGCCCAGCTGGGCATGGCCGCCCTTGGCCTTGGGGGCCGCCATGCCCATCGTGTCCAGCGCCAGTTGCCGCGACTGGGCAAAGGGTTCGGCAAACAGCGGGTCGGCGGCATTGACGGTGGCCAGCAGGGTCTGGCCCTGCAACGACAGCGGGCTTTCGCTGACGGGAAAGTAATGTTGGGTGTCCTGTTCGCCCTCCAGTATCAGCAGGCGTTGCTGGCCCACGGAAACGGCGCTGCGGGCATCGGCCCCCGGTATCACCGACAGCGCCCGGTTCAGCCAGCCATCGCGCTGGTTCGTCATGGTGCCATCCCGTTCGTCCGCGCCGCTTTCCAACAGATCCTGCCCGACAAAATGGCTGCGGCCCTGCCGGTACGGGGTGGCGACGGCATGGGCAAAGGCCATTTCCCCGGCGTCCCACAGCGGCATCAGCGCCGAGGCCGAGGGGTTCAGCGCAAAGAACCCGTCCAGATCCAGCACTTCGCCCGCGGCAAGGTTGGGGCGCAGGGCGGCAAAGTTGCGGTCCCCCACCGGGCGGGCCACGTCCAGACCATCCATCGCGCCGCGCAGCACCACGACCACCAGACGGTTGTCGCCCTTGGCGGCGGCAAAGGTCACGGGTGTCAACAGCGGGCTTGCGGCCACGGAACATCCGATCAGGAACGACCGGCGCGACAACAGGAAATCATGCGGCATGGGTCACCTTCTGCTGAATTCGGGCGAGGCAATCAGAACCACCAGCCCCTCCCACCGCTGTTCGGCGCGGCTGGCGGATTGTTTAAGCAGGGCCGAGGCATGGGGCCCAAGGGCGGTATCCACCATCGCGGCCGGATTGATCTGACCAGTGGTCTGCGCTGATATGTCGATGGCCCAGTCAACCCGGGCCGCCAACATGGGCGGGGTCATCCAGCCCTTGGCCACCTCGGGCCAGCCATCGGGGCGCAGCGCCTTGAACGGGGCCTGCCCCATCGCGGTCAACGCCAAGGGGAAGCGTCGGGCCAGTTTGGGCCATGCCGCATCTGCGGGGGAAAGCCCGGTCAGCCGCAACGATGCGGCGGCGTATTCCTGCGGGTTGCGCAGTTTGGTGCGGTCGGGCGACCTTGCGGCGGGATGGGACAGCAGCACGCGGTACAGCGGGGTCAGCGCGCTGTCCTGCGCCAGATAAGTCGCGGCAAGGTCATCGACCAGACCCTCGGGTGGGACGTCCGCCACGAAATGGCGGGCCAGGGTAAAGGCGACGTTCCTTGCCGTTTCGGGCCGCAGGGCGATGGTTTGCACCATGCGGTTGATCTGCCCCACCGGGTCACTGTCGTCATAGACCACGCCCAGAACACGCTTGCGCCCCGGTTGAACGCGGCGCGGATCGACGCGCATCCCCTTGTCATCCCACATCATGCCCGCCAGCAACCATGCAAGCTGGGTCACGTCCTCCTGCGAATAGCCGTCCCGCATCGTGTGCAGTTCCAGAAACTCACGCGCAAGGTTTTCATTCAGACCCTTGTTGCGGCGCAACCCTGCCTCGGACTGCGGGCCAAAAGAGTTGATTTGCGTCAGGTAGGATTGCATGGCCGGGTGCCACAGCGCGGCCTGCACCATGTCGGCATAGCGCCCGCCGATGTGGGGGCGGATGGCATCGTCGCGAAACGACACGACAAACCGCGTCACCTTGCCGCCGATATTGGACACCGTGATCCGGTTGGACCACAGGTTCACCAGACGTTCGACAAACCCGGCAGCCGCAAAGGTCGGGCGCCCCAGAAAGGTGTCCGCATCATTCGCCACCAACTGTTTCAGCGCGGTCCCGGTGGCCACCTCGACCGCGCCGGTGGTCTTTTTCTGGGTGGTGGCAGCGGCGATCAGGGACAGACGCTGTGCCAGACGCGGCTGGTCCCATGCGGCGCCTTGCGGGTCACTGGCCGTCAGTTGCGCCAGAACGCGGTCCACATCGACGCCCCCCGCCGCCTGCGGTGCATCGCGGCGCGGGCCATAGCCGAAACGGATCTCTTCTAGCAGGCTGGCTGGTTCCACCGCGGTACCCTGTACTGTTCAGCCCCAAGGTGGGCGCTGGCCGCGCGAAATCAACCATCCGCCTGCGTCATATCCGACGGGTCGGCGACATTCTTCTCAAGCTGGCGCCTGGCCTTTTTGTCGCGCCGTTCGGCCCGGGCGATTTCAAGGGGGGTGCTGCTGTCTTCTGAGGCGATCTGCATCTTTTTGATGCCGACATGCTTTTCCAGCAGGGTCTTGGCCAGACCGGTCAGACCCGCCTCTTTCAGCACAACCCACTTGCGGTAATGGACGGTGTAAACCTCGCGGTCGGTCGGCAGGGGGTCGCCGCGCTGGCGACCACCCAGAATGAAATGCTGGGTGTCGGGCAGGATGTTCCAATCCAACCCGGCCTTTTGAATGGCCAAGGGCAGGGTCATCTGGTCCAGATAGGGCCGCTTTTGCGGGATGTCGGGGTTGGCATCGACCATCTGGGCCACGTCGTACCAGACTTGCGGGAAACTTTTGCCCTCGGGCGTGCGGAATTGTTCGGGGAATGAAAACAGGCCCGAACTGAAATAAGGCACTTTGCCCTTGCCCTTTTTCTGCTTCATCAGCTGGATGCGATCCTGCGGCAGCGGCAGGCCTACGATGTCATAGATCACCTGCCACATGTCCTGATCGCCCCAGCCCATCCATGCGGCGGGGGTCAGGGACACCTTGCCATCCGCGATGATGTTGGCCACGTCATTGGGCCGCAGACACAGGATGTCGCTGTCCATGAAACAGGAAAACTCGGTGTCGCGGGGCTCCATCGTGGCAAGGATCTTGTTGCCATGCGGATAGGGCGGGTCAAAACGGCCCTCGACGGCAAAGGGCCGCACCTCGCAGCCCAATTTGGCCAGCACCTCCTTGACCTGATCACTGACCAGATCCAGCTTTTGAACCGGACAATACCCCACAAGGGCCACGCTATCGCCAAACTGTTCGCGCAACGAGGCGGCCAGATAACAGGCCATGACCTGATATTCAGGTGGTTCGAC
>JANNAF010000437.1:0-1502 GCA_031384005.1 Rhodobacterales bacterium
TGCCAAAGTTGCGTTCGATCCGCGATTTGGTGTCGTTGCCCTTTTCATGGCCGATCACCACGACCGGGGTATCATTGAACCGCGCCAAACCACCCATCACGGCATGATCATCGGCAAAGTTCCGGTCCCCGGCCAGGGCGGTATATTCGGTGAACAGAGTTTCGATATATTCCTTGCAATGCGGGCGGTCCGGGTGGCGCGCAACCTGACATTTCTGCCAGGCGTTCAGACCTTTATACAGGTCTTTCAGCAACTGGTCGGCCTTGCGGTCCAATGTCTCGGCCTCGGCCCCCACATCCATCGCGGCATTGCCCCGCGCCATGGCGCGCAGCTCTTCAGCCTTGCCTTCAATTTCTGCCAGCGGCTTTTCGAATTCCAGATAGTTCATGCGGGCACTCCTGAGACTTGCCCCTATATGGCCAAACCGCGTTCAAGATGCAACTCTAACGCCAAAAACAGCAACGCCCCGAAGCTTGCGCTTCGAGGCGTGCATCCTCCCCTGGAACGCTGCGTCGGGCCTCCCCTCCCTTCGCAGCCGGGTAATTCGCGAGTCGTTGGACCCTGCGGCATTGGTGCCCTGTTTTACAATCCTGTGTCAAATGTTTCCTTTGACCGTCGCAAACCGCCGTGAAATCGGGCAGGGCAGGAACGCCCCCTTTCCCCTGTCGCCAATTCCCGCAATGGTGGGGGACCGCAGATGAGGTCGCCATGATCACTGTCACCCAAGAGAGTTTTGCGCTGGCCCGGACCTTTACCATTTCGCGCGGGTCCAAGACCGAGGCACAGGTTCTGACCGTTCGTGTCCTGCGCGATGGGGTGGTGGGTTGGGGGGAATCGGTGCCTTATGCCCGGTATGGCGGATCGGTGGCGGGGGATGCGGCGCTGATTGCGGCGTTGCCGGCGGGGATCACGCGCGCCGGGCTGCAAAGCGCGCTGCCACCGGGATCGGCCCGCAACGCGGTGGATTGCGCGCTGTGGGACCATGCAGCCAAAGTGGCGGGGCGGCGGGTGTGGCAGTTGGCGGGGCTTGCCGCGCCGGTGCCGGTGCCGGTGGCCTTTACCCTGTCGCTGGATGCGCCCGACGTGATGTTGCAGCAGGCCCGCCTGCATGCCCATCGCCCCCTGCTGAAGATCAAACTTGGGACAGCCGACGACATGCCAAGGCTGGAGGCGGTGCGCGCCGGTGCCCCACGTGCAACGCTGATCATTGACGCCAACGAGGGGTGGACACCCGAGGTCTACGCCGATCTGGCGCCGCATCTGATTGGTTTGGGGGTTGCGATGGTCGAACAGCCGTTTGCAGCCGGGGCAGATGACATGTTGGCCGAAATGGCCCGCCCCCTGCCGGTTTGCGCCGACGAAAGCGCGCATGGCGTGGCCAGTTTGGCGGCATTGCGCGGCAAGTATGACCTTGTGAACCTGAAGCTGGACAAGACGGGTGGGCTGACCGAGGCGCTGGCCGCGCGGGATGAGGCGCGGCGGCTGGGTTTGGGTGTCATGGT
>JANNAF010000449.1:0-3374 GCA_031384005.1 Rhodobacterales bacterium
GGGCCACGGACCGCGACACCCGCGGCAATCAACCAGATCAAAGGCCACCACCGCCTTGATATCGACACGCGCAACCCTTGGCGGTTTCAATCGGCTATCGGGCGCGGGCCCCGGCACGGCAACGCCAAGGGCCAAGGGCCAAGGGCCAAGGGCCAAGGGCCAAGGGCCAAGTCACCATCCTTGGCATCGATGATGATGAAATCCGCCGGGGATTGGGCCCGGCTGTTGATGCGGGCCAGTTCAAGGCCCCTCCGCTTGGGCATGTCCGCGCCCGCTGTCTTGCACAGTGTCGGGTGTTTGGGCCAACCAATCCGCCGCCTTGCCCGGCACAACAGCGGATCGTCAGTCCAGCACGACCACCTTGGTCAAATGGCGCGGCGCATCCGAGTTGATGCCCTTGTGCAGGGCAACCATCTCGCCCAACATCTGCAAGGCGGGCAGGCAGGCGGGGCCGGTGGCATTTATGGTCACATCGCCCGGCCCGCCAAACCCCAGGACCCGCGCCCCCTTGGCCTGCAATTCGGCCACCAGCCGCGCCTCCTCGGCAGCGGTTTCGGTCGAATAGATCATGACGACCAAGGACCGCATGTCGATCAGGGACACCGGACCATGGCGGTATTCCATCGGGTGAAAGGACTGGCTGTAACTCAGGCTCATTTCCTGCAGTTTCAGGCTGCCCTCGGTCGCAATCCCGTAGTTTGCCCCCGCCCCCAGATAGACGAAATGGCTGCGGTCCTGCACCCCGGCTGCGGCAACCTCGGCCAGCGCACGCCCGGCCACCGCGACCACATCGCCCGCCACCGTGATCCCCGCCAGCCGCAACCCGGCCAACAGCATCAGACTGGCCGATACCGACATCACAATCCCCTCTCGCGGATCGGTCGGCACATACAGCCCGCGTTCCGCTGCCTGCAAAATCGCCACATCCGCCACACAAGACACCGCAAATGTCGGCCAACCCTGCGCCCGGCTGGCCGTGATCGCCTGCACCGTTTCGGTCGTGGTGCCAGACCGTGACAAACCCAACACCAAAATGTCGCGCATGTCCGCCAGATAGCTTGTCGGTCGCCGGGCCCATTCGGCACCCGGCACCGCAATCGCCCGCTGACCATGGGCATTATAGGCACAGGCCAGCGACTGGGCGAGGTAGTAGGACGTGCCACAGCCCACCACCACTATCGTCCCGGCCGCCAGTCGCGGCACCGGCATCGCCAAAACGGCCTGCCAGTACGGGAATTGGTCACGGATCACGGTTTCGGTCATTGTCGGCATCATCGCATCACTCCTTGAATTGTCCGGCCTGCCGCAACGACCGCGCCAGCGCCTGTATGAAACCGGGGCCGGTATCCCAACCCGCAGCCTGCGCCGCGACCAGCACCGCCCCGCCAACCGGCGGCAAGACCGGCGCCACCGGATCGCAACCCAACCGGGCCGCCACCATGCCGCGCAGGGTGGCGTTGCCCAAAACCCCGCCAGCATAACTCCAGTTGTCCCCCCGCCGCCATCCGGCCCCCCGCGCCAGCGCCGCCAGTTGCAGCGCCGCCCGCGCCAGCAGCGCCCGCGCCTCGCGGTTGCCGCCATCGGCCAACCCGGCCACCACAACGGCCAACCCGGCAATCGCCGCCCGCGGATGCGGCTGCCCATAGGTCCAGTCGATCAACCCAGCCCCCGCCACACCCAACGCCGCCAAAATCCCATCCGCAAAATCCGCCGCCCGCACCCGCCCGTCCAGTTGGCGGCTGACCAGCGCCAGCGCCTCGCGGCCAATCCAATAGGCCGAGCCTTCATCGCCAAACACATCGCCAAACCCACCGCAGCGCCGCACCCCGCGCGGGCCACGCCCCCAAGCCATAGACCCGGTCCCGGCAAGGATCAGCACGCCGTCCGCCCCGGCCAATGCCCCCTCGAACGCCACATCAACGTCATTGCGCACCTGCGCGCCGGGGCCAAACAACCGCGCGGCCAGTGCCACCTGCCGCGCCGAAATCGCCGGAACCTCGCTGAAATAGGGCAGGCCCAGCACCGCGGCATCAACCGGGCCAAGCCCGGCCACCAAGGCCGCCAACCGCCCCTCCCACCCATCGCCCGCCGTGGGGTCCACACCGCCGCCCGTGACCAAGGTCACATGGCCCGACGGACCCGCCACCGCCACCAGCGTCTTGGTGCCACCGCCATCCAGCCCCAGAACCCTCAGGGACATCGCGTCACCGCACAGCCCCAGTCGGCCAACCGCGCGCCCCACTCGGGGCCCAGTGCGCCGTCCACCACCACCTGTGCCCCCGCGACCGATCCCACCAGATAGGTCAACTGCCGCCCGAACTTGCCGGTATCCGCCAGAATGATGCGCTGCCCGGTGCGGGCCAGCATGGCGGTGTTCAGCCGGGCCTCCTGCTCATCCGCAGACCAGATCTCGCCCGCGACGGACACGCCGCCCACCCCCAGAAACACCTGATCAAACCACAGCCGCGTCAGCGCATCCTCTGCCATGGGCCCGACGACCGAGGCGTTCTGCATCCGCACCACGCCCCCCAGCAGCGTCACCGCAACCCCCGGCGCCGCCATCAACATCTGCGCCACGGCCAGACAATTGGTGAACACCCGCAGCCGCAACGGGTTCATCCGCAACCGCCGCGCCAGTTGCAACACCGTGGTGCCCGCATCCAGAAAAACCGCCGTGTCAGGCTGCAACATCTGATAGGCGGCCACCCCGATTGCCCGCTTTTGCGCAAGGGCGATCTGTTCGCGCGCCTCGAACGCCACCTCGGCCCCCGACCCTTGGGCAATCTGCGCGCCGCCATGCCGCCGGGTCACCTCGCCCGCCGCCTCCATCAGGGTCAGGTCGCGACGCACAGTCGGCTCAGACACCTGCAGCGCCCGTGCGATATCAGCGACCGAGGCAAAGCCATGGCCAAACAGATGGTGGCGAATTGCGGTCATGCGGTCGGGTTTCATCGGGGTTCCATTTGGTTTGCGCCAAATGTGCCGCTGAAACGATCAATGTCAATCAGATTCATGATCATTTCAGATTGAACTGCCGCGAACCCCACCCTATGCTGCGCCAAACGACAGGAGCCGCCCCGAATGACCGCCCACCCCCTGATGTCCTTGCCGCAATCGCGCACCGCAGGCCGCGCCCCCGGCATCCCCTCGGTCTGTTCGGCCCACCCATGGGTGATCGGCGCGGCGCTCGCCCTTGGTCGGGCCGAGGGGCGACCCGTGCTGATCGAGGCGACCTGCAATCAGGTCAATCAGGATGGCGGCTATACCGGCATGACCCCCGCCGATTTTCGCCGCTTTGTCGAGGCAATCGCAGCCAAGGAGGGGTTTGCCCGGTCTGACTTGATCCTTGGCGGTGACCATCTTGGCCCGAACCC
>JANNAF010000455.1:0-3346 GCA_031384005.1 Rhodobacterales bacterium
ACCGGCTGGGGTTCCTTGACCTTGACGATCATCTCGGCCCAGGCAAACACCTCTTCGGCGGTTGCCAGAATGATGGCCCCGGCGGCGGTGTAATCGGCATCGGTGAACCCCGACCCGACACCGGCCTTGGTTTCAACCGCGACCGCATGGCCCCGGTTGACCGCCTCGCGTGCCGCGTTGGGCGTCATGCCGACGCGGAATTCCTGCGGTTTGATCTCTTTGGGGCAACCGATCTTCATGTCTGTCTCCGGGGCTTGGGGATTGGATTTGGCACAGCATGGCGCAACCGCCCCGGCAATGCTTTGAAACTTGGCTGGCGCAGCCGTCGTTTCGTGGTAGGATCATGCGTCAAATCGCAAAATGGCGCAAAAAATCACCATGGTCACCGAACTCGACGCAACCGACCGCCGCATCCTGGCTGCATTGCAAAAGGATGCCAAGGTTACCAATGCCGATCTGTCCGAACGGGTGAACCTGTCGCCCTCGGCCTGCCACCGCCGGGTTCAGCGGTTGGAGGTGGACGGCGTGATTGCCGCCTATGTCGCGCTGTTGAACCCGCGCCGGATGGGCCGCCCCACCACTGTCTTTGTCGAAATCACCCTGCAAAGCCAGGCCGAGGATTTGCTGGACGCCTTTGAACGCGAGGTGGCAAAGGTGCCCGACATTCTGGAATGTCACCTGATGGCCGGCACCGCCGATTACCTGATCAAGATCATGGCCGAGGATACCGAGGATTTTGCCCGCATCCATCGCCGCTACCTTGCCCGTCTGCCCGGTGTGCGCCAGATGCAATCCAGCTTTGCCCTGCGCACCGTGGTGCAGACCACGGCCCTGTCGGTCTGATCTGACCGGTGACTTTGGCCGCAGGGTTTGCTAGGCTGGCGGGCACAGTGCAGGGGGAATTGTCATGGCAGAACCCGTCGCCTTTGGGGCCAGCTTTCAGATCTCGACCCAGAACGCCAACACCCAGGATCAATCCGCCCTTGCCGTGCTGCGAAATGGCACCGTCGCCGTGGTGTGGAAGGATGTCGGCACCGCGTCCGGCGATATCAAACTACAGATCGTCGGTGCAGATGGGGCCAAACAGGGCGGCGAAGGCACGGTAAACCAGACCACGACCGGGTTGCAGACCGCGCCCACGGTGGCGGCCCTGTCGGGCGGTGGGTTTGTGATCGGCTGGACCAGTTTTGCCAATGATGCCAATGGCGACGTCGCCTATGCCGCCTACCGCGAGGGCGGCATCAATGACGCGACCGTGGATCAGGGGGTGACGACCAACACCGGATATCAGCAGGATATTGCGGTCATCGGCCTGACCGGCGACCAGTTCGCCATCGGCTGGAACGATGGCAATACCGCCACCACCGGCCTTGGTTCGTCCACGGCGGCCATGCTGGGGGTGTTCGGGCCCGGCGGGGTGATTGACAGCCTGCGCTTGTCTGGCAACTGGGGGGGGATTATGGCCCGCGTCTGGCCTTTGACGGCGCCACGTTGCTGGCGGCCTGGGATGACAGCTCCGGCCCCTCGACCAGCCAGAATGGCGAGGATGGCATCTATTCCCGCACCCTGACACGACCGCTGCCCGGCAGCGATTTCACCGACGGCGGCACCCGCCTTGATACCGGCACCTTCCGCGAGGCGTCGATGGACCCCGATGTGGCGCTGACCAGCCTTGGGGCGGCGGTGGTCTGGGATGACGTGACCACGGGCGGCACCGGGCGCGACATCTATCTTGCCTTTGGCGGTGCGGTCACCCGCGTCAACACCACCGCAACCGGCGATCAGGCGCAGGCCGCCATCACCGCGCTGGCCGGTGGCGGCTTTGTCGTGGTCTGGACCGATCAGTCCGTTGTCGGCGGCTCTGACATCCGCGCCCGGGTGTTTGATGCCGCAGGCACCGCGACCAGCCTTGATTTTCTGGTCACCGACCCCGGCACCCTGTCAGCCGGGGCGCAGTTTTCGCCCGATGTGGCGGCGCTGATCGACGGCCGGTTCATGGTGTCCTGGTCGGACGCGGGCAGCGGTCTGGGCATCATGGGCCGCATCTTTGACCCCCGCACCGCCGCCCTGTTGTTCAATGGCACCGCGGCGGGCGAGGTGGTTTACGGCACCGGCTTTGCCCCCGGTGACACGCTGTCGGGGGGCGACGGCCACGACACCCTGAACGGCATGGCCGGCAATGACACCCTGACCGGCGGCCCCGGACGCGACGTTCTGGACGGCGGCGCGGGCCGTGACACCGCCAGCTATGCCGTCACGGCGGGCAGCGTCGATCTGACGTTGAACGGCAGCGCCTTTGCCACGGTGCGCATCAACGGCATCGCCAACGACCGGCTGCGCAACATCGAAAACGTCATTGGCAGCCGCTGGGATGACCGCCTGATCGGCGACGACCGCGCCAATCTGCTGCAAGGCATGGGCGGCGGCGATGTCTTGGGCGGTGGCCTTGGGTTTGACACGCTGACCGGCGGTGGCGGCGGCGACCGGTTTCAGTTCACCGCCCCACTGCCCTACTCGCGCGATGACATCACCGATTTCACCTCGGATTTTGACACGATTGCGCTTGATTCCGCCGGGTTTGCCGCGCTTGGCACCATGGTGGACCCCTCCGAACTGGCCTTTGCCAGCGCGGCACAAGACGCCGATGATTTCCTGATCTATGACGCCGCCAAACGCGTGCTGTTTTATGACGCCGATGCCGATGGCGCGGGCGGTGCTGTGGCCATCGCGCGCCTGCAAACCGGCGCTGTCATCAGCTTTCTGGATTTCTTCCTGTCCTGATCAGCCGACCTGATCGGTCCAGATCGTAAATGACTGCAACACATGCGGCCCAAAGGAATGGATCAGTGGCACATCCGCCGCATCGCGACCATGCGCCACCACGATCCGGCCAATCCGCGGCCGGTTGTTGCGCGGATCAAAGGTGTGCCACGCCCCGTCCAGATAACACTCCATCCACGCTGCAAAATCGCCCGGCCCGGTGACCGGCACGCCGATATCACCCAGATAGCCGTTCACATAGCGGGTCGGAATGTTCAGACAACGGCACAGCGCCACCCCCAGATGGGCAAAGTCGCGGCATACCCCCGTCCCCTCCTGCCACGCCTCATAGGCGGTGCGGGTGACCCGCGCGTTCATGTAATCAAACCGGATATGACCGTGCACATAGTCGCACACCGCCTGCACCCGCCCCCAACCCGGTGCCATGCCACCAAACATGTCCCACGCCATCTGGCTCAACCGGGCCGGGCGATTTTGCAGCGTGGATGGAGTGTTATCTGGACGGGGCGTGGCACACCTTTGATCCGCGCAACAACCGGCCGCGGATTGGCCGGATCGTGGTGGC
>JANNAF010000252.1:0-5430 GCA_031384005.1 Rhodobacterales bacterium
CACCACCTCCTCGACATCGGGGCCGGGTCGCTGCGACTGGGCTGCAAGGCCGTTCCCTATCTGAACCCCGGCCATTACTGGGCCACCGACCTGTCAGGTGCCCTGATGGCGACCGGCCACGCCCACGAACTGGCCGACCCCGCCCGCCTGAACCCCGACCACCTGATCGAGGATGCCCATTTCGCCTTCCCCGGCGTGCCCGACCATATCACCCATGCCATCGCCTTCGCCGTGTTCACCCATTTGCCGCTGGGCCACCTTGCCCTTGCCCTGGCCCGGATCCACACCCGCTTTGCCAACCTCGAACGGCTGATCTTCACGGTGTTTCTGGCCCCGCCGCAGCACGCCGGCCCCCTGCGACAACCTGACGGTGTCGTGACCCACGCCAACCGCGCACCCTATCATTACACGGCCACCGATATCCTTGCCCAAACGCATGGCGCGGGCTTTGCCGCCACCCTGTCTGACACCCGCCTGCCACGCGGACAGATCCTGTGCAGCGCCACCCGCAGCCAAGGATAGGCGGTCCGGCACCACAACCCGCCACTGAATATTGCCAAATTATTAGGCGTGATCACAAATTTTTTCCTTGTGATCACAAATGTCGCTTTTCCCGCTACGCCGCGCAAATGGCGTTATGAACCCGCCCGCGCCTGTGCCATCACCGCGCCAAATACCGTTGCAATTCCAGCCAACAGGGCGATCCATGAACATTCACGAATATCAGGCCAAGGCCCTTTTGCGCAGCTATGGTGTGCCCGTCTCTGATGGCCGCCCCGTGACCCGCGCCGAAGAGGCCAAGACCGCCGCAGGTGAACTTGACGGCCCGCTGTGGGTGGTCAAGGCTCAGATCCATGCCGGTGGCCGTGGCAAGGGCCACTTCAAGGAGCCTGAGGCCGGTGAAAAGGGTGGCGTCCGTCTGGCCCGTTCTGTGGGCGAGGCGGCCGAATTTGCCCGCCAGATGCTGGGCCGCACCCTTGTCACCGCGCAAACCGGTCCCGCTGGCAAACAGGTCAACCGCATCTACATCGAAGACGGCAGCGATATCGAACGCGAACTCTATCTCGCCATCCTGATCGACCGCGCCACTTCGCGCATCTCCTTTGTGGTCTCGACCGAAGGCGGCATGTCGATTGAGGACGTCGCCCATGACACCCCCGAAAAAATCCTGACCTTCGACGTCGATCCCGCCACCGGCCTGTCCGATTTCCACGGCCGCCGCGTCGCCTTTGCCCTTGGCATGACCGGCAATCAGGTCAAGCAATGCGTCGCCATCATCAAGAACCTGTACCGCATGTTCGTCGAAAAAGACATGGAGATGCTGGAGATCAACCCCTTCTGCGTCCTCAAGGATGGCTCCCTGAAACTCCTCGACGCCAAAATGTCCTTTGACGGCAACGCGATGTACCGCCACCCCGACATCGCCGCCCTGCGCGACGAGTCCGAGGAGGACCCCAAGGAACTCGCCGCCTCCAAGTTCGACCTGAACTACATCGCCCTTGACGGTGAAATCGGCTGCATGGTCAACGGCGCGGGTCTGGCAATGGCCACCATGGACATCATCAAACTCTACGGCGCCGAACCCGCCAACTTCCTCGACGTCGGCGGCGGTGCCACCAAGGAAAAGGTGACCGAGGCGTTCAAGATCATCACCTCTGACCCACAGGTCAAAGGCATCCTCGTCAACATCTTCGGCGGCATCATGCGCTGCGACATCATCGCCGAAGGCGTGATCGCGGCGGTCAAGGAGGTAGGGCTGAAGGTCCCGCTGGTTGTCCGCCTTGAAGGCACCAACGTCGAACTGGGCAAAGACATCATCCGCAAATCCGGCCTGAACGTCATCGCCGCCGATGACCTCAAGGACGGCGCCGAGAAAATCGTCAAGGCGGTCAAGGGATGACTGGCGAGAGGGTTTGGGAAGTCGATCTGACTGCGGGCGCAGTCACCAACAGAAATATCAAGCTGGACGGAAGTCAGTTCTTCCTTGCGCCTTTCATTGGCGGCACCAACGAGGCTGAAGCTCCAGTTCGTCGGCTGAAGGTTTCATTTCGCAACGGACCCACGGCGGAAATGTGGGTCTACGGTGACAAGAAAATACTCACCCCCAGAGTGGGTCCCATTGGCGAATTCTTCGCCGCAAACAACATCAAAGATGGTCAACCCGTCCGGCTCCGCTTGACGCAGCTGGCTGTCGGGGAACTTAAAGTGGAAAGAGCGCTCTAATGTCCGTCCTCGTCAACAAATCCACCCGTCTGATCTGTCAGGGCTTCACAGGCTCGCAGGGCACCTTCCACTCTGAACAGGCCATCGCCTACGGCACCAAGATGGTCGGCGGCGTGACGCCCGGCAAGGGTGGCAGCACCCATCTGAACCTGCCGGTGTTCGATTCTGTCCATGATGCGCGCAAGGCGACCCAAGCCAACGCCTCCGTGATCTACGTCCCCCCACCCTTCGCCGCAGACTCGATTCTGGAGGCGATCGACGCCGAGATCGAACTGATCGTCTGCATCACCGAAGGCATCCCGGTCCTTGACATGATGAAGGTCAAACGCGCCCTGCAAAACTCCCGCTCCCGGCTGATCGGCCCGAACTGCCCCGGCGTCATGACCCCCGGCGAATGCAAGATCGGCATCATGCCCGGCAGCATCTTTTCACGCGGTTCGGTCGGCGTCGTCTCCCGCTCGGGCACCCTGACCTATGAGGCGGTCAAACAGACCACCGACGTCGGCCTTGGCCAATCCTCGGCTGTCGGCATCGGCGGCGACCCGATCAAGGGCAGCGAACACATCGACATCCTGGAAATGTTCCTCGCCGACCCCGAAACCCATTCCATCATCATGATCGGCGAAATCGGCGGCGCCGCCGAAGAAGACGCCGCGCAGTTCCTCGCCGATGAACGCCGCAAAGGCCGCTGGAAACCCACCGCAGGCTTCATCGCAGGCCGCACCGCGCCGACAGGCCGCCGCATGGGCCACGCCGGTGCCATCGTCTCGGGCGGCAAGGGCGACGCGGACAGCAAAATCGAGGCGATGAAGATGGCCGGCATTATCGTGGCCGACAGCCCCGCGACGCTGGGCGAGGCAGTTTTGAAGGCGATCAAGGGGTAGAATGTGACATTCACCGCCTCCGTACGAACCTGCTTGGCTAAATGCATCGTCTTCTCGGGCAGCGCCTCGCGGCCCGAGTTCTGGAAGTTTGTCTTGTTTGCAGTCTTGCTGATGGTGGTTGCCGGCGTCCTTAACGTGCTGGTGTTCGGTCCGATTGTTACGTCGCACATCACGGAATATACGTCGGCACTCACCGGCGAAAAGACAATCACTAGGACAGTCAAATCAACCTATGGGCCCGGCCTGTTTCAAGACATCGTCGGCTTGCTCTTGGTGTTACCCCTGTTCGCTGCAGCGTGGCGACGCATGCGGGATGCCGGAAACCCGGGCATCATTCTCTTGGTGCCTGTCGCCATTTACCTGGCATTGAGCTTGGTAGTCCAGTTTGGCCCGACGCAAACAAAAGATCTGCCAGATTTTGCGTCCACCGCTGGCAGCGACCTGCCCTCGACAATCACCGTCCCAGACCCATCTCCATGGCTCTTGATCCCTGGATTTATCGCCATCTTGGCCGGGTCAATCTATTCCTTGATTGGGCTTTGCATGAGCTCAGCGCCGTCATCCAGCCACCCCCGCCCCAACCCCTCCGAGGCACTCTCATGACCGAACAGACCCCCAACGCCGCCTTCCACGCCTCCTCTTTCCTGCAAGGCGCGAATGCCGATTATGTCGACCAGCTTGCCGCAGCCCACGCCGCAGACCCGGACTCGGTCGATGCGCAGTGGGCCGAGTTCTTTCGCGCCACCGGGGACACCGCCGCCGAGGCGCGCCGCGCCGCTGCCGGCCCGTCCTGGGCGCGCGCCGACTGGCCGCCGCAACCAACCGATGATCTGACCGCCGCCATGACGGGCGAATGGCCGACCGATGCAAAGGCGACTGCCAAGAAACTGGTCGACAAGGCCGCCGACAAGGGTGTCACCCTGAACGACGCGCAGGTCAAACGCGCCGTGCTGGATAGCGTCCGCGCCATCATGATCATCCGCGCCTACCGCATCCGTGGCCACCTTGCCGCCGATCTGGACCCGCTGGGCATCACCGAAACCGGCACGCATCCCGAACTTGACCCCGCCTCCTATGGCTTTACCGAAGCCGACATGGACCGTCCCATCTTTATCGACATGGTTCTGGGTCTGGAAATGGCCACCATGCGCCAGATCATCGAGATCGTGAAACGCACCTATTGCGGCACCTTTGCCCTGCAATACATGCACATCTCCGACCCCGAACAATCCGCCTGGCTGAAAGAGCGGATCGAAGGCTATGGCAAGGAAATCGCCTTCACGCGTGAGGGGCGCAAAGCCATCCTGAACAAGCTGGTCGAGGCTGAGGGATACGAGAAGTTCCTGCATGTCAAATACATGGGCACCAAACGCTTTGGCCTTGATGGTGCCGAAAGCCTGATCCCCGCGATGGAACAGATCATCAAACGCGGCGGTTCGCTGGGTGTGAAAGAGGTCGCGATCGGCATGCCGCACCGGGGCCGTCTGTCGGTTCTGGCCAATGTGATGATGAAACCCTACCGCGCCATTTTCAACGAATTTCAGGGCGGCAGCTTCAAACCCGAGGATGTCGACGGTTCGGGCGATGTGAAATACCACCTTGGCGCATCGTCCGACCGCACCTTTGATGGCAACACCGTCCACCTTTCCCTGACCGCCAACCCCAGCCATCTGGAGGCGGTGAACCCGGTCGTTCTGGGCAAGGTCCGCGCCAAGCAGGACCAATACGGCGATCAGGCCGATGAACGCAAATCGGTCCTTCCCATCCTGCTGCACGGCGACGCGGCCTTTGCGGGTCAGGGCGTTGTGGCCGAATGTTTTGGCCTGTCGGGGCTCAAGGGGCACCGCACCGGCGGCACCATCCACATCATCGTCAACAACCAGATCGGCTTTACCACCTCCCCGTCTTATTCGCGCTCCTCGCCCTATCCCACCGACATCGCTTTGATGGTCGAGGCGCCGATCTTCCACGTCAACGGTGACGACCCCGAGGCCGTGGTCCACGCCGCCCGCATCGCCACCGAATACCGCCAGAAATTCCACAAGGATGTCGTGCTGGACATCTTCTGCTATCGCCGCTTTGGCCATAACGAGGGGGACGAACCGATGTTCACCAACCCCCAGATGTACACCCGTATCCGCAAGCAAAAGACCACGTTGCAGCTTTATACCGATCGTCTGGTCAAGGACGGCCTGATCCCCGAGGGCGAGATCGAGGATATGAAAGCCGCCTTCCAAGCCAAGCTGAACGAAGAGTTCGAGGCCGGCAAGGATTACAAACCCAACCGCGCCGACTGGCTGGATGGCCGCTGGAAACAGCTGAC
>JANNAF010000460.1:0-3485 GCA_031384005.1 Rhodobacterales bacterium
GGGCGCCGGCACAGCAACTCCCTCAAGCGCGGCAGGCAAGGGTGTGGGCAGACGTTCGGGCATTACCATCAGATCGTTCTCCTGAGCCCTAGACGTTAAACTTCAGACTGTCGAATGTCTCGCTCTTGGTGGCACGGAGGGGGGGGGCGACACTTTTGGCGGCGACGACCAAGGCGGATCCGCTTCTTTCGGCACTCGATGCCCGGAATACAAACCTTTACCCCCCTGTCTTTCAACGCTTCTCGACACCAGTCAGCTTCATGGGTGCGGTCGGTCAAAAGCCTTGCCGCCCTTGGTTTGTGGCCAAAAGGGGCCGCTGCTCGAGGTGTGGTCGTTTGCCGCGCCTCCGGTCATCAGGGCCTTCAGTGGTCGTCCTTGGGCATCGGCGATGGCATGGAGCTTGATATTCAAGCCCGCTTTTGGCCCCCCATGTCCCTTCTGTGCCCCCTATCCCCCCCCCGCCTGCAACGCTTGTAGCGTGTCTTTACGGGCCCTTTTCGCAAGGTGCCTCGCACGACTGCAACCCATTGCGATTGCTGAATATCATGTCGTAAACCCCGGTGATCTTTATCTCGGACTCCAATCCCTCACAGGCGTCTCCGGCCAACGCCTGACCCTTTGGGCTTCACGCTCCCCGGTCAAATCATGGCGACCTCAAGCCTCCTCGCCACGGCTGAACAGCAAAGCCTGGATCAGATCCTTCGGTCCCGACCCTGGCGGATTTTCAGCGATGGGTCACACTAGCACAGCCGCAGCATTGTCTTTGGGCACCGCCAGGGAATTGCGGTCATGGCGCCGTTTGTGGTAACCTGCGAAAAAAGGAGGTTCCATGGCAGAACTCAAAGCAGTCGTTGCCTCTGTCGATCCGGTTTGGCGCCGGGTGCGTGAAGAGGCGGCAGATGCCGTCCGGGCTGAGCCCCTGTTGGGGGGGTTGATCCATTCGTGCCTTCTCCACCACAGCAGCCTCGAGCGTGCCCTCGCTTACCGCTTCTCAATGAAACTCGCGTCGGGCGAGATGAGCGAGCAGATCCTGCGCGAAATTGCAGATGAAGCTTATGCCGAGGATCCGGCCCTTGGTCAGGACGCTCGTGCCGACGTCATGGCGGTGTTTGACCGCGACCCGGCATGCCACCGGTTCCTGCAACCCATTCTTTTCTTCAAGGGGTTTCAGGCCATTCAGGCCTACCGGGTTGGCCATTGGCTGTGGACCAAGGGCCGTACGGACATGGCGTATTTCGTGCAAATGCGGGTGTCCGAAGTTTTTGGCGTCGATATCCACCCCGCCGCCCGCATCGGCAAAGGCATCATGATCGACCACGCCCATTCCATCGTGATCGGTGAGACGGCAGTGGTTGGTGACAATGTCTCGATGCTGCATTCTGTGACCCTTGGCGGCACAGGCAAAGAGGATGGCGACCGCCACCCCAAGATTGGCAATGGCGTCATGATCGGGGCAGGGGCCAAGGTTCTGGGCAATATCAGCGTTGGCTATTGCAGCCGAATCGCTGCCGGGTCGGTTGTTCTGCATGACGTGCCGCACAACACCACCGTCGCCGGCGTGCCTGCCAAGGTGATTGGCGAGGCGGGCTGCTCACAGCCGTCGGTCACCATGGACCAGCTGATTGCAGGCGAAATCTGATCCTGCCAAAATGCAAAACGCCCGGAGGGTTTCCTCTGGGCGTTTTTCGTTCAGGGTAGGGCAGGGTTCACCCCGCCGTTCAGGCCAACATGGCAATCGGGTTTTCCAGCGCCTCGACCACCACCTTCAGGAACTCGGCCCCAAGCGCTCCGTCGATGACCCGGTGATCGACGGACAATGTCATCGACATGACCGTTGCCACCCCCAGCGTGCCATCCTTCAACACCACTGGCTTTTTCAACCCGGCCCCAACCGCCAGAATGGCGCCATGTGGCGGGTTGATCACCGCGTCAAAGTTTTCGATCCCCACCATGCCCAGATTGGAAATCGCAAAACTGCCACCCTGATATTCGTGCGGGGCCAGCTTTTTGGTCTTGGCGCGACCCGCCAGATCCTTCATCTCGGCCGACAGGGCCGACAGTGATTTCTTGTCAGCATCGCGCAGAACCGGCGTGAACAGCCCGCCCTCGACCGCCACCGCCACCGCCACATCGGACGGTTTCAGCTTCAAAATCCGGTCACCCGCCCAGACCGCATTGGCATCAGGCACCGCCTGCAGGGCATGGGCGCAGGCCTTGATGATGAAATCGTTGACGCTCAGCTTGATGCCACGCGATTCCAGACCCTTGTTCAACTGCTCGCGGAACGCCATCAACGCATCCAGCCGCACCTCGCGGCGCAAATAGAAATGCGGGATGGTCTGCTTGGCCTCGGTCAACCGGGCGGCGATGATGCGGCGCATACCGTCCAGCGGCACCTCAACATAGGCGCGGTCGGCATACATCTTCATCACGGTTTCAGCCGACATGCCGGTTGGCATCGCGGTTTTGGCCGCAGGTGCCGCTACCGGGGCCGCAGCAACCACAACCGGGGCCGCAGCAACCACACCCGGGGCCGCCGCGTTGGCCCCCTCGATATCGGCGCGCACGATACGGCCATGCGGACCCGACCCTTGCACCTTGGTCAGGTCCAATCCCTTTTCCGCCGCCAGACGTCGGGCCAAAGGCGAGGCGAACACCCGTTCCCCCGCCACCTTGACCGGTGCCACCTTGTCCGGGGCCACCTTGACCGGCGCCGCCTGAGCCGGCGCCGCCTGAGCCGGCGCCGCCTGAGCCGGGGCCGCTGCCGCAGCAGTTGCCATGGCGACAGGCGCAACTGGGGCTGCCGCCACGGGTGCGGCCTTGGCTGCCGCCGGGCGGGCATCCGCCACATCGCCGTCCTCCAACAGCACCGCAATCGGGGCGTTGACCTTGACGCCTGCAGTGCCCTCCGCCACCAACAGGGCGCCCATGACGCCCTCATCGACCGCCTCGAACTCCATCGTGGCCTTGTCGGTTTCAATCTCGGCCAAAATCTGCCCGGATTTCACCTTGTCGCCGGTCTTGACCAGCCATTTCGCCAGCGTGCCCTCTTCCATCGTGGGCGACAGCGCGGGCATCAAAATCTCAATAGCCATGACCGTTCCTCACCGATAGCAGACGGATTTGACTGCAGCGACCACTTCGGCGGTCGTCAGCAGCGCGTGTTTTTCCAGATTGGCGGCATAGGGCATCGGGACATCCTTGCCGGTGCAATTGATCACCGGCGCGTCCAGATAGTCAAAGGCACGCTCCATGATGGTGGCCGACAGATGGTTGCCGATCGACCCTACCGGGAACCCCTCCTCCACGGTCACGCAGCGGTTGGTCTTCATGACCGAGGCCAGAACCGTGTCATAGTCCAAGGGGCGCAGGGTGCGCAGGTCGATCACCTCGGCAGAAATGCCGTCTTTGGCAAGGATTTCAGCGGCTTCCAGCGCATACTTCATCCCGATGCTAAAGGACACGATGGTCACATCGGTGCCCTC
>JANNAF010000473.1:0-1520 GCA_031384005.1 Rhodobacterales bacterium
GCAACCCCAGCGGTGGCCCCGCCCAGGACGCGGGCGATGGGGGTCAGGCCGTGTAGGCGC
This sequence comes from Rhodobacterales bacterium, assembly GCA_031384005.1. GTDB lineage: Bacteria > Pseudomonadota > Alphaproteobacteria > Rhodobacterales > Rhodobacteraceae > Stagnihabitans. The sequence continues at coordinate 61 of JANNAF010000473.1, forward strand.
GCACCTTTGGCACTGGCCAGGATCAGAGCCGCCGCGCCATCATTGACGCCGCTGGCATTGCCTGCGGTCACAGTGCCACCCTTGCGGAAGGGGGTTGCCAGTTTGGCCAGCGCCTCCAGCGTCGTGGCGCGGGGGTGTTCGTCGGCGGTGACCTGCACCGGATCGCCCTTGCGCTGGGAGATGGTGACGGGGGTGATTTCGCGGGACAGACGGCCGTTTTGTTGCGCCGCCGATGCCTTGGCCTGCGACCGCAGGGCAAAGGCGTCCTGATCGGCGCGGGAGATGGCGTAGTCTTCGGCGACATTCTCGCCGGTTTCGGGCATGGAATCGACCCCATACAGGGCTTTCATCGCCGGGTTGACGAAGCGCCAGCCGATGGTGGTGTCATAAATCTCGGCGTTGCGGGAAAAGGCGGCGTCGGCTTTGGGCATGACAAAGGGGGCGCGGGACATCGATTCGACGCCGCCTGCGATGACCAGATCAGCCTCACCCGAACGGATTTGCCGGGCGGCGGCCAGAACGGCGTCCATGCCGGACCCGCACAGGCGGTTGATGGTGGTGCCGGTGACGGTCAGGGGCAGACCGGCGAGGAGGGCGGCCATGCGGGCGACATTGCGGTTATCCTCGCCCGCCTGATTGGCGCAGCCGAGGATCACATCGGCAATCGCGGCGGGGTCCATACCGGGGTTGCGGGCGATCAGGGCGCGCAGGGGGATGGCGGCCAGATCATCGGTGCGGACCGCAGACAGCGCGCCGCCGAAACGGCCAATCGGGGTGCGGATATAGTCGCAGATAAAGGCGTCGGTCATGGCGCAAGCTCCGGCACGATCAGGGGTTTGACGGGGGCGGTCAGGTGCAGTTTGGCCCCGGTCATGGCTTGTAACGCGTCAAAGGTCAGGGAGGGAAGCATTTCACGCAGGGTGAAATGGCCGTCCGTAATGTCAATGACGGCATGGCTGGAATAGATGCGGGTGACGCAGGCCACGCCGGTCAGGGGCAGGGTGCACCGCTGCACCAGTTTGGGTGCGCCGTCCTTGGTGACATGGTCGGTGATGACGGCCACACGTTTGGCACCGTGGACAAGGTCCATCGCGCCACCCACGGCAGGTACGCCCTTGGGGCCGGTGGACCAGTTCGCCAGATCGCCGGTTTCGGCCACCTCATAGGCCCCCAATATCGCCACATCCAGATGACCGCCGCGCACCATGGCAAAGCTGTCGGCGTGGTGGAAAAAGGCGGTGCCGGGTTTGATCGTGACGGCCTTTTTGCCGGCATTGATCAGGTCCCAATCCTCAGCCCCCTGTGGAGGGGCGGCGCCAAAGCCGAGGATGCCGTTTTCGGTGTGAAAGATCGCCTCGCGCCCCGGGGGTTGGAATTTGGCGACCATTTCGGGAAAGCCGATGCCAAGGTTGACATAGGCGCCATCGGTGATGTCCTGCGCCGCGCGCCAGGCCATCTGG
>JANNAF010000496.1:0-2624 GCA_031384005.1 Rhodobacterales bacterium
TAAGCGGATGATCAACTGCTACTTGCGCTGACCCTTGGCGATCAGCCGCTGCAGGATGCTTTCCAGCGCCGCTGCATCTTTGGCCAATTCTGCGCGCAACTCCGCGTCAAAATCCAAGGCGCGGTGTTCGATCTGGCGGCACAAAATCCGCCCGGCATCGGTCAGTGACAGATTTTCGCGCCGCCGGTCGCCCGCCACAGTGCCGCGCTGCAACCACCCCGCCGCCTGCAACGCCTGCACGGCGCGGGATACTTTGGTCTTGTCGGTAAAGGTGATCCGGCAAATCTCGGCCGCAGTCAGGATGTTATGCGCCCCCAGATTGGCCATCACCCGCCATTCGGTGCGGGTCATGCCATGGTCGCGGTAACTGTCCTGAAACGCCAGACTGGTCGCCTCGGCGGCCTGATTGAGCAGGTAGGGCAAAAACTGGCTGAGGTCGAAGGTCTGGCGCATGGCCTGATCCTAAGACTTGATTGTTTCAGATGCAACGGTTACAAATGCGACGATTCAGCCAAGGACCCGCGCCATGACCCAACATGCCCTGCTGACCCCCGGTTACATGCCCGGTTTCGGAAACGACTTTGAAACCGAGGCGCTGCCGGGGGCCCTGCCGCAGGGCCAGAACTCGCCACAAAGGTGCAACTATGGCCTTTATGGCGAACAACTGTCGGGCACCGCCTTTACCGCGCCTGCCCACCAGAACGAACGGACCTGGTGCTACCGTATCCGCCCGTCGGTCAAGCATACCGGGCGATTTGCCAAAGTGGACCTGCCCTATTGGAAATCGGCCCCCCATATCGACCCTGATGTGATCAGCCTTGGCCAATACCGCTGGGACCCGGTGCCGCAGGTGGGCGATACGACCTGGCTGACCGGGATGCGGACCATGACAACGGCGGGAGATGTGAACACGCAGGTTGGCATGGCGGCCCATGTCTATCTGGTGACCACATCGATGGTGGACGAATATTTCTTTTCCGCCGACAGCGAACTGCTGGTGGTGCCCCAAGAGGGCCGTTTGCGGTTTTGCACTGAACTGGGGGTGATCGACCTTGCGCCACAGGAAATTGCCATCCTGCCGCGCGGTCTGGTCTACCGGGTCGAGGTGGTGGACGGTCCGGCGCGCGGCTTTGTCTGCGAGAATTACGGGCAAAAGTTTCAACTGCCGGGGCGGGGGCCCATCGGTGCCAACTGCATGGCCAACCGCCGCGACTTTAAAACTCCGGTGGCGGCATACGAGGACCGCGAGGTGCCGTCCAGGGTCACCATCAAATGGTGCGGCCAGTTCCACGAAACCCGCATCGGCCACAGCCCCTTGGACGTGGTGGCGTGGCACGGCAACTATGCGCCGTGCAAATATGATCTGAACACCTATTGCCCGATTGGTGCCGTGTTGTTCGACCACCCCGATCCTTCGATTTTCACGGTGCTGACGGCCCCCAGTGGGATCGAGGGGACGGCGAACATCGACTTTGTCCTGTTTCGCGACCGCTGGATGGTGGCCGAAAACACCTTTCGTCCGCCGTGGTATCACAAGAACATCATGTCCGAACTGATGGGCAACATTTACGGCATCTATGACGCCAAACCCGAGGGCTTTGTTCCCGGTGGCATGTCATTGCACAACATGATGCTGCCGCATGGGCCGGACAGGAACGCCTTTGCGGCGGCGTCGAACGAAGTGTTGGCCCCGGTCAAACAGCGTGACACCATGCAGTTCATGTTTGAAACCCGCTTTCCGCAGCACCTGACCGCCTTTGCCGCGCGCGAGGCCCCGGTGCAGGACGCGTATGTCGATTGCTGGGACACGCTGGAAAAGAAGTTCGACGGCACGCCGGGGTTGAAGTAGGTCTGCCGGGCGGCCGCCGGGGGTTTCACACCCCCGGACCCCCGTGGGATATTTAGGGACAGATGAATGGGTAAGCGATGCCGTTGATGAAATCCTGGGTGGACAGCGCCAACCGTGCCGAGGCGCCGTTTCCATTGAACAACCTGCCATGTGGGGTGTTTTCGGTTGGCGGCGACGCGCCGCGCTGTGGCATGGCGCTTGGCGATTTCGTGCTGGATGTGGCGGGGCTGGAGGGTGAGGGGCTGTTGTCGCTGGGCGGGCCCTATCTGGATGTGCCCTATTGGAATGACCTGATGGAGGCCGGGCCCGCGGTTTGGGCGGACCTTAGGGCGCAGGTCACGGCGCTGTTGCGGGACGGGTCCAGCAAGCGGTTTTTGGTCGAGGATCATCTGGTGCCGCTGGCGTCGGTGACGCTGCACCTGCCCTTTGTCGTGGCGGAATACACCGATTTCTATGCCGGGCGGCACCATGCCACCAATGTCGGCACCATGTTTCGCGGGGCAGACAATGCCCTGCCGCCCAATTGGGTGCACATGCCCATCGGGTATAATGGCCGGGCATCGTCGGTGGTGGTGTCCGGCACCCCGGTGCGCCGGCCCTGGGGTCAATTGAAGGGACCCGAGTTTGACGCCCCGATCATGGCCCCCACGCGCCGGTTCGATATCGAATTGGAGTTGGGGGCGGTGGTCGGCACCGCCTTTGATGGTCCGGTGACGGTGGCCGAGGCTGATGCGATGATCTTTGGCTATGTTCTATTGAACGACTGGTCGGCGCG
>JANNAF010000013.1:0-4290 GCA_031384005.1 Rhodobacterales bacterium
GTCCGCGCGCGGACACCTCACGCCATATAGAATTGCTTGGGCAGCAGATAGGGAAACTGGGTGGTCGGATCGACCTCGATTTTCATGATCGGCGCCATCCACTCCCCCCATTTCGCATCGACAGGCGAGGCGCGCAGGCTGGCCTTGGTCGCCTCCAGATCATCGGTTTCAAAGTAGCCAAACAGGGTCAGCCCATGCCGGAAAATGTTGTAATTCCGGATGCCCGCGCCGCGCAGCGCCGCCAGCATTTCCGGCCAGATCTCATCGTGGCGTTTCAGATATTCGACCTCATACCCCGGCCGAACCTCCAACACCCAAGCATATCCCGGCATCTATTCCCCCCTCCAACCGTTGAAACAGTCCCGCAGGGCGACCGTCTCGGTGATCACATCCTCGGTCAGCGTGGCCATGTAATCCTGATGCACCGCCTCCAGCGCCAGCCAGCCCTGATAGCCCGCATCCCGCAAGGTGGCGAACATGGCGGGAAAGTTCAGCGTGCCTTGGGCAAACTTGGCCTGCAACGCCCCCATCCTTGCCTGCCGCAGGTGGACATGGGTGGCATAGGGGGCCAGCGGGTCCACCTCGTCCTGCCGGTAGCCAAGGCAGGCAAAGTGGGCATAATCCAGCGCCAACCCGATCCCGGTGGCGTCCACCAACCGCCGCACCATGGCGGGGCTTTCGGCCAGCGAATGCACATGCGCCTCGATACACAGCCGGGCCTTGTGGTGGCTGGCCACCTCCAGCAACGCCCGCAGACTGTCAATCGCAACCCCAGCCGCCTGATCGCGTGACTGGCCGGGGTTGACGATGCCCGGCAGGATGAACACCGACCCGATGCCTGCCGCATCGGCAAATTCCATCACGCGGGCAAGGTCAGCCGCGTTTTGCGCCACAGTGCCGGGCAGGGCCAGGTTCTGCCCAGCCAGCCCTTCACCGAACAGGTGGTAATAATTGGGGATCGCCACGCCCAATCCTGCCAAGCCTTTTGCTGCTGATCGGGGGTCGGCCAGTATTTCGGCCTTGTTCAGGCCCGATCTGTAAAACAGGCTGACATCCAGCGCCCCAATCCCCAAAGCCCGCGATATCCCGGCACATTCCTGCAAGGTGCAGGATGGGAATGACCACGCTGTCAGCGACAACCGCATCACACCGCCTCGGGATTGCCCGACTGGGCAGACCGATACATGGCGGCAATCGTTTCAGTCACCCGTGCGCCGTTCTCGCCGTCCGCCGGATTGCCCACCGGTTGACCCGCACAGAGCGCGGCAAAGTGTCTGACCGGCAGCGCCCCGTCATAATCCGCCTCACCCGGCGCCATCGGGTAAAATTCGCCCGTTCCATCCATCCGCGTAAGTTCCAACCGTGCCCGGCCACCCTCACAGTCGAAAAAGATCACGCCTTCGGTCCCAAAGATGCGGATATCGGTCTGCATGCCGCGCTTTTTTGGCAACGTCGCCGCCCCGGAAAAGCTGACTGTCGCGCCATTGGTCGCCCGGCCCACGGCGGCATCATAGTAATCGACGCCCGAAGGCGATTTGCCGTCCATGCAATAGATCGTCTCGAACTTCAGGTCTGCGACGTGGCACAACCAGCCTACCGAATGGCTCATCTGCCCCCAGGCATAACCGCCCGCCTTGGCCGGGTCCGCCCAGGTTGATGCAGGAGGGCGGTACAAGTGGTCCGTCGTCTCCAACATCGGCTCGCCCGCCATCAGATCAGCCAAGGCCGACCCCATCTGGCAGACCGCATGGCGCACCGCACCAATCCGTCCTGACCGCACCCAAGCCGCCGCAGTCGTGGTGTATCCGGTAAAGTTCAGCCCCGTCGGCACCATCACCTGCCGTCCGGCGGCAACACCCGCCGCCGCAATTGCCCGGCCATCCGCCGCTGTGGTTGCCATCGGCTTTTCCACCAGAACATGCGCCCCGGCCTGCAGGGCCGCAATTGCGGGGCCCCTGTGGGCGACATGTGGGGTCGAGATGATAACGCCGTCCAGCCGCTCGGCCCGAACCATTTCGGCCACATCCGTGTACCGTGCGGTAATCCCGAACCGGTCCCCCACCTCGGCCAGCCGCGCGTCACTCAGGTCGCAAATTGCAACCGCCTCGACTTCGGGCGAGGCTTGCAGCGTCGGTATGTGGTTGAAACAGGCCCACCATCCGATGCCCACGACCCCAATCCTAGCCCCCATCACGCTCTCCCTGACTTATTGTCGATTGATAGACGTTTTGCATATGCAGCTCGGCGGCCCGTGCCGCGGCATTGGCATCGCGGGCTTTCAGGGCGTCCAACAGTCGGCGGTGGTCCTGCAACGACTGCTCCAACACGCCGGGCTTTTCCGAGGCGCGCTTGCGAAACTCCAACCCCAGTACGTTCAGGCTTTCGCCGATCCGCTTTAGAAACGCATTGCCCGACCCAATCCAGATCACCTCGTGAAAGTCGAAATCCGATTGGCGAAAGGCGATGGGGTCGCCGATGGTCTGGCCCTGTTCGGCCAGCAAAACCTCCAGCCGCGCAAGGTCCGTGTCCAAGATGTTGACGGCGGCCCGCCGCGCCACATCGCTTTCAATCAGCGACCGCGCGTCATACAGCTCGCGAATGTTCATCCGTTCCAGCGACAGGTAAAACTGCAAAGGTCCCAGCAGGCTGTCGGGGCCAAGATCGCTGATACAGGCGCCACCGCCCTGCCGCGTCTTGACCACGCCCAGCACGGCCAAACCGCGCATCGCCTCGCGCACCGAGGGGCGCGACACGTTCAGCGACAAGGCAAGGTCGCGTTCCGGCGGCAGGGCGTCGCCCGCCTTCAACACCCCGGCCTTGACCATGTCCAATATCCGCCGCACCACCATTTCGGCCACGGATTCGCGGACGATAGGGGCGTCAAACTCGATGCGGGCGGGTTCGTTCATGCGGGTTCCGCCCTGCGTCCCAGACGGATGCGCGGTATGATGACCGAGGCGATCAGCAAGATGCCGATGACGCCAGTTTGCAGATGCCCGGTAATGTCCAACAGCCCCATCCCATTGCGCAGGTTCAGCACGATCAGGATGGCCAGCAACGTGCCGACCAACGTGCCCTTGCCGCCAAAGATACTGACACCGCCCAACAAGACAATGGTGATCACGTCCAGTTCGAACCCATTGCCCACATCGCCCCTGACGGCCCCCACACGCGCCGCAAACAACAGCCCGGCAAAGGCGGCAATCAGACCCGATGCCATAAAGATCACCATCTTGTGCCGCCCGGTGTTGATGCCGGCGTATTCGGCGACATCCTTGTTCGACCCGATGACATAGGTCATCCGGCCAAAGCCCGACCGTTCCAGCACGACATATAGAATGGCGAACAGCACGACAAAGGCAATCAGGGCAAAGGGCACCGGGCCGACCAGCCCCTGTTGGCCCAGCGCGTCGAACCAGTCGGGGAAATCGTTGATCCCGCGGTCCTCGACCATCACCCGCGCCAATCCGCGGAACCCGATCAACGTGCCCAGCGTCACCACCAATGACGGCAGGCCAACCCGCGTGATGAACCAACCGTTCAGGGCGCCGCCTGCCAGCCCGATGCCAAGGCAAATCACGATGGCCAGACCCGGCGGCACGCCCTGAACGAACATCCAACCAAAGGCGCAGGCGGCCAGACCCATCATCGACCCGATGCTTAGGTCAATCTCGGCGTTGATGATGACAAAGGTCATCACCAAAGCCATGATGATCTTTTCAATCGACAGTTGGAACAGGTTGATCTGGTTGCCCACTGTCAGAAACTCGGGCGTGGCCCAGACGTTGAAGATGAAGATCACCAGCAACGTCGCCAGCAGCAACCCTTCCCAGCTTTTCAGACGCGCCATCATTTCGCCACCCGCGTTGCAAAAGCCTCTTTTTGCGCCCGTGCCGCCCGGGCCGATGCCAGACGGCGGCTGATGATCGTGTCGGTGGCCACAGCGGCAAGGATCAGCGTGCCCAGCACAGCCTCGCGCCAGAATTCGCTGACCACGGCCCAGCGGACCAGACCCGTCTCCAGCAGGTCCACCAGAATGGCCCCCAGAAACGCCCCGATCACCGACCCCGACCCGCCAAAGATGTTGACCCCGCCCACGACTGCCGATGCCACGGATTTCAACTCAAACCCCAGCCCCGCGACGACCGTAATGTTGCCGAACCGCGCCAGAAACATGAACCCCGCCAGCCCCGCCATCACCCCCGACAGCACAAAGGCCACCAGCACGACCCGCGCCGCATCAATTCCCGCCAGATCCGCCGCCTCGGGGTTGGACCCCACGGCATACAA
>JANNAF010000026.1:0-2746 GCA_031384005.1 Rhodobacterales bacterium
GGGCGCAGCCGAACCCTGACGATGGGCAAGCAATCCGTCGAGCTGCGCCATGCGCCGAAGTGGCAGCTCTCGCTTGCCGGCAAAACTGCTGGGCAGGCCGTCAGGGCCTTGGCATGGCTCGGGCCAGAGAAGGCAGAGAGCGCGTTGCGGACGCTAAAGGCAAAACTGCCGAATGCCGTGTTGATGGAGTTGGTGATGGCGGCACCCCAGTTCCCCACATGGCTTGCCCGCACTATTGGTAAAGTCGCGCATGGCTGAAGCACCTTTGCTCTGCGCCTCCAGCCCGCTGGATGCTCTTGGTGCTGGGGATGGTCTGACGCAAGCGTTTGGGAGGCCTTTTCAAAAGGGCACTTGAAATGTACGTCAATCGGGCGTACATGAAGGCAAGTTATTCAGGAGGCGGCCATGCTTGGTTTCCATGACACCGCGCGCACGATCGATGAGCGCAACGAGGCCCGGATGAATTTCCGGACCAAGCCTCGCATCAAGACAGCGATCCAGCAGGCAGCGGCGCTGTCCGGCGTCGACGACTCCGTTTTCACGATGAATGCGGCCTACAAGGCGGCGCTGGCAACGATCGCAGCGCATGAACGCACAGAGCTGCAACCGGTCGATCATGAGGCGTTCTTCGCAGCGCTTGATACTCCGGCGGCGCCGACGGATGCTCTACGCGCGGCTTTCCGCCGGCACAGTGACACGGTTGTGTCGAAGTAAATGGCGGCATCGCAACCGTCCGCCTATACCATTGAGCCGTTCGATCCGGAGAGACATGATCGAGCGGCTTTTTCTTGCGGCGTCGAACAGGTCGACAACTATTTTCAGAAAACTGCCAACAAGCTGGCAAAGGCGGAAAACGTCCGGCTTTATGTGATGGTCGATCCTGCCGGCATGGTCATCGGCTTCTATGCCCTGAATGCGCACGCGGTGCAGTTTACGGATCTGCCTGCGAAGTTTGCGCGGACCCGGCCTTCGCATGGCAACATTCCCGCCGCTTACATCTCAATGATCGGGCGGAATCGGAAATTCAGCGGTGGCGGGTTTGGCGGCGATCTTCTTGTCGATGCCCTCCGGCGAATTGCCGTTGCGGCCGACGCCATTGGCGTCGCGGTCGTCATGCTTGATGTGCTCGACTGCGGCGATCCCGATCGCGTCGCGCGCCGCAAGACGCTTTACGAGAGCTATGGGTTCCAGTCGTTGGAGTCCAACCCGCTGAGAATGTTCATGTCCGTCAGCACTGTTCGCAAGCTCATCGCCGAAGAGGACGATGAGTAGAAGAAGGACACGGCGTTCACCGAACTGGCGCGGCTTGGACAGGCATTTGATCGCAGTTGAAATTCTGAAGAACCAATCTGCCAAACTATAGATTGGCAACTATGCTCAATTTGCCAAGCTACGGTGTTGCAAAAGCTCTGGACGACCGCACAGGGCGACACTAGCAGGTGCCGCGCTCACTTGTTCCCGTCGATCCATTTCGACATCAGGCCCTTGTCTCGGAAGCACTCGTCCGGAACAGCGCGGCGCTTGATCCGGGCGAGTTTCTCCGCAAAGGCAACCTGCTTTGATGACGGCAGCTGATCGAGCGCGGAAACCGGCTTCAGCTTGGCCTGCGCATCGATCCAAGAACTCAAAGCCCGCTGGTCCTGCTGCACCTCCCAAGGTAACAGCGTCTGGTTCTTGAGCGCCAGTGACCGCGCGTAGGCGATCTGCTTGGGCGTGACGGGTACTGCAAAACTGGTGTCTTCCATCGGAGAAACTCCTTTGCTGCTTGGTCTTTATATATAGAACAGAACAGGAACAAAATCAACCACCGCTCTGCCAAGGATCGACGATCGAGAGGCAGAGGCAGGATGGGGCAGGGGGAGCTGGAAGGCTGCGCGAGAGCGCCTTCGGCTCTCCCGTTTTCCCCAAACTGAGGTGTTCCGATGACGTTTCAACCGCTTATCCCGACCGTGCTGACGCCGGTCGCTGTTTCTGTTCTGACTGATCCTGCGACCGGGATCCTTGCCGTGGCCGAGGCCCTGCAGCCCGATCTGGCGCAGGGTTTTCAGATCGACGCGCTGCGCCTGCGCCTCGAGATGGAGCGTGCCTTCGGCGGCTCCGATGCGATGGGCGCTTGGGATTGGAAACTGGCCTATGAGGCGGGCGAGGTGGCACTTGTCCTCTTCCTGCGGAAATTCGGCCGCGCCCTGCTGGCGCGGGCTGGATCACTTGCCGCACTGATGCCGATCCTCGCCAAAGTTTCGGGGCTTCTGCCAACCCATACGCGACGGTCTGAAGAAATGGAGCGCTTCCAGCAATTCTCGACGCCGCTGCCCATGGGGCTTACGGCTTTGGCCGCCGCAAAGATCACCCACGCGGACTTGGTCCTCGAGCCTTCCGCTGGAACGGGGGTTCTTGCCATTCTGGCCGAAATCGCAGGCGGCGCTCTGGCGTTGAATGAACTCGCTGAAACCCGCGCTGATCTCTTGAGTCTGCTGTTTCCTGGCCGCTCCGTCACCCGTTTCGACGCCGCGCAAATCGACGATCATCTCGACACGGAGCTTCGGCCCAGCGTCATCTTGATGAACCCACCATTCTCTGCTGTGGCCAATGCCGAGGGCCGGACGACTGAAGCGACGGCCCGGCACATCCGCTCGGCGTTGGCGCGCCTTGCGCCCGGTGGCCGCCTTGTCGCCATCACGGGTGCCGGTTTCGCGCCCGATGCCCCGGGCTGTGCCGCGACCTTCGCCCGCCTGACCGAAACCGC
>JANNAF010000052.1:0-1553 GCA_031384005.1 Rhodobacterales bacterium
CTTGACGGTCGCATCGACCATCAGCTTGCGACCTTCGGCCATCGCGTCTTCAAGTTGGCGGTCGCCCTGCGCCCAGACCGACTCGAACCCCTTGCGGAAAGCGTGGCGCAGGTCGGTGTCGGCGTTGAACTTGTGCACGCCGGCGGCCCGCGCCTCGGTGACCTCGCGGTCGGTCAGACCAGACGCGCCATGCAGGACCAAGGGGATGCCGGTGACAGCTTTGATATCCTTGATGCGCTGGATGTTGATCGGCTCCAGAGGAATGCCCGGCACCACACCGTGCACGATACCGACCGAGATCGCCAGATAATCGATGCCGGTTTCGGCCACGAAGCGCCGGGCCTCTTCGACGTCGGTATAGTAATCGGGCCAGTGCACGCTTTCGCCGACATCTGGAATCTTGCCCAGTTCGGCCTCGACCGGAATGCCGAAGGCATGGGCGATTTCCACGATCTTGCGGGTCGTGGCAATGTTTTCCTCGAAGGGCAGATGCGCCCCGTCATACATCACCGAGGTGAAGCCCAAACGAATGGCCTCGATCACCTCATCCCATGATCCGTGGTCCAGATGGATGACGTATTGCGCCTTCGACTGTTCCGCGATGCGGCGGGTCAGTTCATAGGCGCGACGCACCCCCATGTGCGGAATGATCGCGCGGCCAACTTGCAGAAAGATCGGCGCATTGGCGCGTTCCGCCGCCCAGACCAGCGCTTCAGCGGTCTCGTCGTTGTGCATGTTGAATGCGCCCACCGCATAGCCGCCGCCGCGGGCGCGGTCGATGATCTTGCGCGGGTTGGATTGGGTATTGATCACGGTCATTGTTGGTATCCTTCTGGCTTTCAGGCCGTGGCTTTCAGGTCGTGGGCTGCTGGCCCGGAGAGGTGGAATTGGCACCCGCAGCAGGGGCCCGGCCCGGCACGTCAAAGCGGGCGATGTAGCGGTGGTAAGCGGCGATTTCGGCGGCGGTGCGGGCGGCATCCCAACCTTCGGACTGCGCCAGAATTGCCGCCGCACGGTTCACCACGTCGCGCCCGCAGGTGCTGTTCAGGCCCACCATGATCCGGCGGATCAAGGCATCGGTCAGGGTGCGACAAAACTCGTGGCGAAAGGTAAAGACCAGTTCGGCCCCGGTCGCACCCGTATCGGGATCAAACGGTTCCAGCAGGTGGGGTGTGCTGCGCCCGAAGGTCAGCACATCGGCCGCACGCGCGCCAAAGATTGCCACCAGCCGGTCAACGGTCGCGGCGCTTGCCCCCGGTGTCGCTGCGGCAAGGCCGGCGCGGAAGGTGTCAGCATCGGCCACGCGTGCCCCGGGAAACAAGGTGCGCGCCGTGGTGCAGGGGCGGGATTTCAGATCCAGCCGTTTGACCACATCATCAACGGTTTCTTCGGCCAGACTGCGATAGGTGGTCAGTTTGCCTCCGATGATCGACAGCAGGTTGCGGCGTTCAGGGGCGTGGTCATGAATCACATGGCTGCGCGGCACTTTCCATTCCGATTTTTCCGGGATGTAGGGCAGCGGTCGCACACCACTATAGGTGTAAAGAATATCG
>JANNAF010000059.1:0-10821 GCA_031384005.1 Rhodobacterales bacterium
TGAGGCCGAGGAGTTGAAGGCACTGCCGGAGGCGCTGCGGCACGATCACATCAGCCCCGCTGGCCCGGCCAAGTTCCAGATCGGCCCCAAACCGCGTGGATTGATCAGCTTTGGCGAATTGAACCTGATGCAGGACTGGCCGATCAAGGGCCCGTTTGACATCATCTTTTGCCGGAACGTGGCGATCTATTTCGACAAGGACACGCAAGCCCGTCTGTGGGGCCGTTATGCCGACCTGCTGCCGGCAGGTGGACATCTGTTCATCGGTCATTCCGAACGTGTCGCGGGGCCGGCCAGCAGCTGGCTGGAACCGGTTGGCGTCACGACCTACCGCAAGTCCCCGGCACGCATCGGCGACATCACCTACAAGTCCAAGGAAGGAAGTCTGCGATGAGCCTGAGGGAGTCTATCCGCATCATGGTTGTTGACGATATGTCAATCAGCCGTGCCCTGATCACCCAGTCACTGGAGGAAATGGGCGTCAAGCACATCGGCATTGAAAGTGACCCCAAGGCCGCACTTGGCAAGCTGGCCGCGCAACCGGTTCATCTGGTCATTTCGGACATGAACATGCCGGGGATGAGCGGGCTCGACCTGTTGGACGCGCTGCGCCACAACAAATCGACCCAGCGCATGGGGTTCATCCTGATCACCGGCACCCCCAGCCCCGACATCCTGAAACGCGGGCAAGAGTTGGGTGTCAACAATCTGGTCAAAAAGCCCTTTACGACCGTCACGCTGAAAGGCGCGATCGAGCGGGTCGTTGGGAAACTGTAATGTCGATGTACCAGCCCAGCCTGATTGCCACGGCCCCCCTGTTACAACGCATTGCGGCGGAATTGCTGCATTGCCGGGCGATTTTGTCGCGGATCGAACATTCGGTCCACGTCGCCCTTGAGGTGCCTGCTGCGCAGCTGCCGTCGGGGTCGTGGCAAAGAAACCTGCAAGACATTGATCTGCTGGAACAGAACCTTGGCGAACTTGCCCTGTGCCTTGCTGCTGTGGCCGCGGAACCTGCGCTGCAAATCGCCGCCGATTTGAACGAGGTGCATGTTCTGGGCCGTCTGCGACTGGAGGATTTGCGCCACCGACTGCATGGCCGTCCAAGCGGGGTCGAACCGGCCGACCAGATCGAGATTTTCTGACCGGGTCTGCCCTCTGCCCATCCCTGCCCGCGCGTTGAAAAACCGCAAAAGCCTGGCGACCGCCGACAGTTAAACAGTCACTCACGTCGCCCAATCAAGACTTGGATCCAACACGGGGCATGACGACTGTCGCCCGATGCCAGACAAAAGGTAGTTTCATGAACCTGCTTGCCACTCTGTCCGTCAAAACCAAAATGCCAATCATCATTGTTGGCTTGTGTCTGGTTACCGGTCTTTCGCTGCTGGTCATGACGCATATCCAAACCCGCACGGACACCAGGTCCCGTATTCAGGAACAGTTCGAAGGTTTGGCCGCCGCCCGCGGTCAGGCCCTGGCAGTCGAGTTGAAGAATTTTGAAAACGACCTGACCCTTTTGGCGACCTCGCCCGAGATTGCGGGGGCGCTCGGGGCGCTCAGTTCGGCCTATCGGATGATCGAAAACCCGACTGAGGCCTTGCAAACTGCCTATATTTACAGCAACCCCAATCCGGTCGGCCAGCGTCAGGCGATGGACAAGGCCGAGGGGAAGGACCCTTATCATCGGCAGCACGCCAGCCTGCATCCGTCCATGCGCAATCTTTTGGAACTGCGAAACCTCTATGACGTCTTTCTGTTCGATACCGACCTGAACAACGTCTACACCGTATTCAAGGAAACCGATTTCGCGGCGTCTTTTGCGGAGGGACCCCTTGCCGCCAGCGGACTGGGTCTTGCCCTGCGCACAGCAGAAAAGGCCGAGGCCGGAACCGTCGTGTTCAGCGACTTTGCGCCCTATGCGCCCAGCATGAACGCCCCCGCCGCCTTTATCGTTGCCCGAATTGATACCAAGGCTGGCCTGCCCCTTGGCTATGTCGCGTTTCAATTGAATACCCAGTCCATTTCCAACATCCTGGACCGCAAAGACGGGCTTGGCGAAACTGGCGCGGCCTATCTGGTTGGCCTGAACGAAGCTGGTGCGCCAAACACCCATTTCGTCCTGGGGTCCGGGTTCATGCAAAACCAGACAAAGAAATCGGCTGCGGTGTCCACTATTCTTGGACAGAGCCAGCGCACGCCCCAGATCGAGGCAGCCTTGGCCGGACAAACCCGCTTTCTGGAGGATATCGTGCTGGCAGACGGCCGCACTGGCTTTGCCTCGACGGCGATTTTTGAACAATTCGGGATGCGCTGGGGCATCATCATTGAACGCGATGCGGGCGAACTTTTTGCCGCAGCCAACGGCCTGATGAAGGAACTGGCGATGATCGGTCTGGCCATTATTGCGGTGGTGTCTGGTGTCGCCTTTGTCTTTGCACGGTCGATTTCCGTTCCGATCGGGCGGATCAGCGGGGCGCTGGATGCGATTGCGAACGGCGACCTCAGCGTTGTGATCGCCGATGCGCAGCGTGCTGATGAACTGGGCGTCATTGCGCGGTCGACCAGCGGATTGATGGACAAACTGGTGGTCGCCAAATTGGCCGAGGAGGAACGCGAACGCCTGTCCGCAGCCCTGCACGATGTGGTCGAAACGTTGAGCACAGGCTTGCAGGATCTGGCGCGCGGTGACCTTTCCCGCCAGATCACCGCGCCGTTCCCACCGGAATACGAGGCGCTTCGGCACGATTTCAACATGACGCTGGACCGATTGTCGGAAACGATCGCTCAGGTGGTCGATGTGGCGCAGCACATTCGCACCCGGTCCACCGAAATCTCGGCTGCATCGCAGGAACTGTCCCGGCGTACCGAAAATCAGGCGGCGGCGCTGGAGGAGACAGCAGCCGCGCTGGACGAACTGACAGCTTCGGTCAAATCCGCATCAGACGGCGCCCGCGAGGTTGAAGGCATCGTCCGCCAGGCACGGAATTCAGCCGATGAAAGCGGTGTCGTCGTGCAAGGTGCCGTAAAGGCCATGGCCGAAATCGAGAAATCGTCTGAGCAGATCTCAATGATCATTGGTGCCATCGACGATATCGCCTTTCAGACCAACCTTCTGGCCCTGAATGCCGGGGTCGAGGCGGCGCGGGCTGGCGAGGCTGGCAAGGGATTTGCCGTCGTTGCGTCTGAGGTGCGGGCCCTTGCCCAGCGGTCCTCGACAGCGGCGAAAGAGATCAAGGCCCTGATTGCCACCTCGGCCCAACAGGTGGGCCGCGGGGTCGATCAGGTGGGCAAGGCTGGGACGGCCCTGCATAAGATTGTCGCCTCGGTTGCCAATATTTCAACCCTCGTGTCGACCATTGCTTCCGGGGCGATCGAACAGTCGACCGGACTTGCCGAAATCAACATCGGCGTGATGCAGCTGGATCAGGTCACCCAACAAAACGCCGCAATGGTCGACGAATCGGCGGCGGTCAGCCAAGCCATGCATCAAAAGGCAACGGCGCTGGCGGCGATGGTGGCGAAATTCCGGATAGCAGGGGGGGGGCAGGGGACATCGGCCGAACCCATCGCGTTGTCATCCTTTGTTCCGACTGATTTTACCGGGGAAGACAATTCGCCGGACGACGGGGAAGCACCCGCATCCTTTGCGCCGCGCAAGACGGCAACGGGCAATGGGGCCGGGGTGTGGCAGAATTTTTGACCCATCGGGGTTGGGCTGACGATTGAACGATCTGGTTTAGGTAGGGCTGACATGACACCGATTTCCGTACTCTTGCTGACGAACCTGCCGGGCAATCGCGCGCGCGTGGCGCAGCTTTTGTCCGGGCTGCCCGAACTGGATCTTGTCGGCGTCGCGGCGGATGTTTCTGCGGCATTTGTCCTTGCTGAAACTAGCGAGCCGAAACTGGTGATCGTTGGCGAGGAGTTTCGCGGTCGCAGTGAGTTCAATGCGATGAGGGCATTTTTCGATGCTTTGAATGCGCGTTGGATATTCCTGGGCGCCGAAGGCCCGGGATCGAAAATGGTGGCGCTCTCAACTGGCCAAATGGTTCTTGAACCCGTCCTTGACCTGAATCTGGCGCCTGCGGTGCTGCTGGGACGGATGCGCCAAGCCCTGTCCATCATGCGCCGCCCGTCCGGGCCGTCGCCGGATCAGCGACCCGTGGGCGCGCGGCCCGTCTTTGACAAGATCGTCGTGATTGGCGCGTCCACGGGCGGGGTGGACGCGCTGTTGACCCTTCTGTCCGAGTTTCCCGAGGATTGCCCGCCCACAGCGATTGTTCAGCATACGGGCCGCGGCTTTTCGGACAGTCTGATCCGTTTGCTGGAACGCCGATGTCGGCCCCATATTGTGGCGGCGCAGGACGGGCTGACCCTGAAACAGGGTATGGTCTGTGTCGCGGCGGGCAGTCTGGGTCACCTGACCGTCACCCCCGGCACCACGCTGCGCTGCAACCTGCGTGAGGGGCCGCCGATATCGGGGCATGTACCATCTGTCGATGCGCTGTTCCGTTCGGTGGTGCCGCTTGCGCCGCAGGTGGTGGGGGTCATCCTGACCGGGATGGGGCAGGATGGGGCTGCGGGCCTGTTGGATCTTCGGCGGGGCGGAGGGGTGACCTTGGGTCAGGACGAGGCAACCTCTGTGGTTTACGGCATGCCGCGGGCCGCATGGGAAATCGGGGCGGTGCAGATGCGCCTGCCGCTGCAACGGATAGGTCCGGAATTGTTAAAGGCTGCCCTTGCCCCTGCGTCGCAGCAGATGGGCCATATGAACGCAATGGTGACGCGATGACATTGACCGCCGCTTCCGCAACCACCCCGATCGCTGTAGTTCAGGGCGAGTTTCACATTTCAGACGACCCCGCGGCGTTGATGTCCACGGTCCTTGGGTCCTGTGTTGCAGTCTGCCTGCATGACCCGGTCTGCAATATCGGTGGGATGAACCATTTCCTTTTGCCCTTCGGCAAGGAAGAGGGGACCAACCGCCCGGTGCGCTATGGCCTGTTTGCCATGGAAATGCTGATCAACGCCTTGCTCAAGGCCGGTGCCAAGAAATCGCGCCTTCAGGCCAAATTGTTCGGTGGGGCCAAGATTTCCGTCGAATTGCGGGATATCGGCCAGACCAATGCAGTCTTTGCCCGCGAATACCTTGCCACCGAGGGTATCCAGTGCCTTGCCGAAAGCCTGGGCGGCCAGAACGCCCGCCGCCTCATGTTCCGTCCGGCCACCGGTCAGGCGCGCATGCTGATCGTGCCTCTGACCAACATCACAGCGACCGAACTGCGCACGCCAGTGCCGCGACCTGCGTCGCGCAGTGCTGAAATCGAACTCTTCTGAACTGCGGGCCCCGGCCGTCCAGCTCTCCGGTTCCCAAAAACCTTGCTTGTCGCCGTCCTGACCATGCTAGGCTGCCCTCAGTGCATTCTGGGAGGACGGCATGGGCCATCATTACCAACTGACCATCGCGCAGGTTTTGCGGACCGGATTGACGGCGGCACCCGCCCAACGCATCACCTATGGCGATACCGTCGAGATGAGTTATGCGAGTTTTGGCGCCCGCGTGGCGCGGCTGGGGTCGGCCCTTGCGGCACTGGGCTTGGGGCAGGGGGCGGTGATCGCCGTCATGGACTGGGACAGCCACCGCTATCTGGAATGTTTCTTTGCCATCCCGATGTTGGGGGCCACTTTGCACACCGTCAACGTGCGGCTGTCCCCGGAACAGGTTTTGTACACGATCAACCATGCGCAAGACGACGCCATTCTGGTGCATGAGGATTTTCTGCCGCTGCTGCTGCCTTTGGTGCCGCGCCTGACACGGCCTGTGCGCCTGATCCTGCTGACCGACGCGGCCCCAACGCAACCCGATGGTTTTGCTGGCGAATACGAAGGGCTGCTGGCGGCAGGCGACCCCAACTTCAGCTTTCCCGACCTGCCCGAGACGACCCGCGCCACGCTGTTTTACACCACCGGCACCACCGGCGACCCCAAGGGCGTGACCTATTCCCATCGTCAATTGGTGCTGCATACGCTGGGCGTGATCGCCGCCTGTGGCCCGATCCCCGGTCGCGGCGGGTTCAAGCTGGACGATGTCTATATGCCGCTGACGCCGCTGTTTCACGTCCATGGTTGGGGCTTTCCGCTGATTGCCACGATGCTGGGGACGCGGCAGGTCTATCCGGGCCGCTTTGACCCGGCGCGCAGTCTGGCGCTGATCGCGCGGCATGGTGTCACGTTTTCGCACTGTGTCCCCACCATACTGGCCATGGTGCTGCAGGCGCCCGGTTCAGATCAGGTTGATCTGTCGGCATGGAAGGTTGTCATCGGCGGATCGGCCCTGCCCGAGGGGCTGGCGCGGGCCGCCATGGCGCGCGGCATTGATGTTCACACCGGTTACGGCATGTCGGAAACCTGCCCGGTTTTGACCCTGGCCGATATGGCCGCAACCCAAGGGGAGGGTGATACAGCCCTGGTGCGCATTGCCACCGGACGGCCCATTCCGCTGGTCGACCTGCGGGTTGTCGATCCTCAGATGCAGGATGTGGCCCATGACGGTGTCACGACGGGCGAGGTGGTCGCCCGTGCGCCATGGCTGACCGACGGCTATCTGCGCAACGACGCCGGAACCGATGCGCTGTGGCAGGGCGGCTGGCTGCACACCGGTGATGTGGGCAGCATGGCGCCCGATGGCACGTTGCGCATCAGTGACCGGTTGAAGGATGTGATCAAATCTGGCGGTGAGTGGATTTCGTCGCTTGAATTGGAAAGCATCATCTCGTCGGTGCCCGGTGTGGCGGATGTGGCGGCGGTGGGCGTCCCCGATCCGCGTTGGGGGGAACGACCGGTGATTTTGGTGGTGGCCAAAGCCGGGGCCGAGGTCGAGGCGGCGGCTCATGCGGCGGTGGCGGCGGCCATCGCTGCAGGCCGCGTGTCCAAATGGGCAGCACCTGAAAGGGTCCTGACAGTGTCCGCAATCCCCAAGACCAGTGTGGGCAAGATCGACAAAAAGGCGATCCGCGCCGGCCTTGCCGCAGGGCATATCGCCTGATCGCCAAAAGCCCGCATCCCCCCACGCACAGTCTGCGGCACGCTTGACTTTCGTCTGGTGTCTTTGCCACATGGCCCCTTGAATCCCTGAAAGGAAACCCGATGTTCCGCGCCGTGCTGTTGGAGAAAAATACCGAAGGTCACGCCGTCGCGCGGATGACTGACCTGTCAGACAGCGATCTGCCGCAGGGTGAGGTGACTGTTGCCATCGACTATTCGACTGTGAACTACAAGGATGGCCTGTGCCTTGCCCCGAACGGCACCGGTATGGTGCAGACCTATCCGCATGTGGCGGGCATAGATTTTGCAGGATCGGTCGAGGCAAGCGACGACCCCCGCTATGCCCCCGGCGACAAGGTGGTGCTGACCGGTTGGCGTGTGGGCGAGTTGCATTGGGGCGGCTATGCCCAAAAGGCGCGGGTCAAGGCCGATTGGCTGGTGCCCCTGCCTGCCGGGCTGACCACCCGACAGGCCATGGCGGTCGGGACGGCTGGGCTGACGTCAATGCTGGCCATTCTGGCGCTGGAGGATCACGGCTTGACCCCGGCGCAGGGCGAAGTTCTGGTGACAGGGGCAGCGGGCGGTGTCGGGTCGGTGGCGGTCGCCTTGTTGGCAAAACTGGGCTACAGCGTCGCTGCCGTAACGGGGCGGCCCGAAACCGAGGGCTATCTGCGCGACCTTGGTGCCAGCAGGATCATCCCGCGCGCCGAACTGGCCGAAACCGTCAAGCGCCCGTTGGAGGGTGAGGTTTGGGCCGGTTGCATCGATGCTGTCGGCGGCGCCATGCTGGCGCGGGTGCTGGGCCAGTTGAAATACGGCGCATCGGTGGCCGCTGTCGGTTTGGCAGGTGGGGCGCAGGTGCCAGCCTCGGTGATCCCGTTTCTGATTCGTGGGATCAATCTGTTGGGCATCGACTCGGTCATGAAACCTTATGACGGGCGACAGCGGGCATGGCGGCGGATTGCGGCGGATCTGGATTTGGCCAAGCTGGAGGCCATGATCCTGACCATCCCCTTGGCCGAGGTGCCGACCTACGCTGCCGCTATCCTGCGCGGCGAGGTCAAGGGCCGCATCGTGGTGGATGTGAACGCCTGACAGGGCATTCATGCCACCGTGATCGGCACAGGCAAATTACGGGTCATTGACACAATAGCTGCCTCGGCCACGACCGAGGCGCGCAAGCCGTCCATCACAACGGGTAAGGCCGCGCCCCCGCTCGCGACCGTTTGGACAAAGGCCAGCATTTCAGTCCGGTAGGCCTGCGCATAGCGCTGGTGATAATTGTTCAGCGGTTTTTCGCTGCGGATGCCATCAGCCGTTGTTAAGACTACCAAAGATTGCGGCACATTGCCGACCGACGCCTGTCCCAGCGTGCCCAGAACCTCGAAACCTTGGTCATAGCCAGATGCGGCGCGCAGCGTATTCAGGATGGTGACATGCGTCCCCCTCGCCATGCGCAGCGCCGTCGTAGGGGTGTCGATCTGGCCCACGGTCAGATAGGCCGGGTTGATCAGCGCGTCAGCCATCACATAGACCTCGACCAGTTCATCCTCCAAAAGCCAGCGGACAAGGTCGAAATCATGGACGGCGGTTTCCTTCAGCAGGCCACTGGAATGGATGAACCCCGCAACCGGCGGCGCTTCGGCATCGCGTAAGATGATCAGGACCTGTTCCACCCGGCCAATCCGGCCCGCCGTGATCGCCTGTTTCAGGGCGACGAACTGGTCGTCATAGCGGCGGTTGAAACCCATTTGCACATGGGTTTCGCGCCCCATCAGCGCCGCCATGCAGGCACGGATGAGGGCCATGTCGTGGTTGATCGGCTTTTCGCAGAACACATAGGCACGGGTGGCGGTGGCGCGTTCCAGATAGTCGGCATGGCTGCGCGGCGGTGCGACGATGACATAGGCGTCAATGCCGGTGTCGGCAAAGGCGTTGTCCATGTCCACCACCTGCGCCCCGGTGGCATGGGCCAGAGCCTGCGCCCGTTCTGTCGACGGATCAAACACATAGGCCAGCCGCACCCGTGGGTCGCTGATCAGGTTAAGGGTGTGGATACTGGCCATTTCGCCTGCACCGAACAGGCAGAAACCCAGTGTTTTCATGACGTCTCTCCTGCCGCGGCGCGGTCGGCATATAGAGTGGCATCGGGGCAGGCGGCCCAGACAGAGGCGGCCCAGACAGAGGCGGCCCAGACGGAGGCGGGCCATGCGGGGTCATAGGCAGTGTCGGCGGACAGGTGTTGCAACGCCCACCGCCTCGCCCACCGCCTCGCCCAGCCAGCGCCTCGGGGGTGTCACAGATGCGGATGCGGCGCATGTCACGCCTCCATCAGGGGTAGCAGAAAGTGCAGGTTGCGCCGTGCCAGCGCCTCGAGCGTCAATGCTGCATCGTCCGGGGGGTCCTGTTCCACGATCACCGGGCCGTCAAAGCTGCGCTGCACCAGCATCCGGATCACCGCCGCGATATCGACCGCCCCCGCATCCTGCGCCGCCATAACGCCATGGTTAAAGCTGTCATTGACCCCCAATTCCTCCGCCAGAACCCGCGCCCGCACCGCCACGTTGACGTTCTTCAGAGGGACAAATCCGATCCGGTCCCAAACCCGCGCCATATAGGCCAGCACATCGTGATCCCAAAAGGCATGGTGCCCGGTATCAAAACACAAGGTGACATCGTTTTCCGCCAGCATCCGGTCAATCTGCGCCTCGCGTTCGATGCAGGTGCCGACATGGGGATGAATGTGCAGGCGGATGCCGTAACCCGCCATCTGCGCTTGCGCCGCGCGGATCATCGCCATGGCGACCTGCCAGCCCGCCTCGGCCACGACGCCCTGCGCGGTTTGGCGATACCAGTCGCTTTCGTCCGTCAAGATCAGATCGCGGCACCCCAGCGCTGACAGCAGCCGCCCCTGACAGTCCAGCGCCGTCACCAGCGCGCCCGCCGACGCCGGGTCGGCCAACGTGTGAACATGCGCCGCCGCGACCAGTTCCAACCCCCGCGCCGCCAGTGCATCGCCGATCCAGCCCGGATCCGAGCCCATAAACCCCAGGGGCCCCAGTTCCGTCACCCGGTATCCTGCCCGCGCCACGGCATCCAGCTAGCCGTCTGGCGTCACGGCGTTGCCAGCCGGTTAATACACCCCCCCGCTGACACCGGCCCACGCCCGGCTCCACCGTGGCACCAGCCTAGCCCCACACCGCCAAGGGTCAGGCATGACCCGCACTCCCCTGCCAAAAGTCACGTTGCGCGCCCCCCACCCCATGCGCCGCAGTGGGGCCGCAGGATGCGATGCAACGGCCCTTGCCTCATCCCGATGCCGACCTTGCGGCGCTGACCGCCCGGGCGATTAATCGGCTGGGGACGGGGGCATTTTACCATGCGCTCTTGGACATTCTGGGGTCCGCCGCACCTCAAGTTCTGGCGGCACTGGTCCGCTATTCCCGCGCGGCCCCGCCCGACCTGATCATCCCGCGGGTCGAACCGACGCTGGCGATGATGGCCTGTTACACCCAGTACTTCGCCTTTGACCCGTTTTAGCCCATTGGAAAAATGGTTGCGAAACCGGGGTTTACCGATTGCGTGCCATGGATGCCGGGATCGGGCGCAGCCGCTTTGCGCGTGAGTTTCTGGCGGCCATCGCGATCCATGACGCGATGGCGGTGTTCCTGCCACCCATTGGCGATGCCGCCCCCACGCCGATCCTTGACCGTGCCAAGGGTGTCTTTACCCCGACCGAGGTGGCCCGCATCCGCCGCCTGTTTCCGCTGTTGG
>JANNAF010000060.1:0-1513 GCA_031384005.1 Rhodobacterales bacterium
TGTCTTGATGAAATCGGCCCCGGCCATCATGCAGATCAGGCTGGCGCGGGCGACGTTGCGCAGGGTGCCCAGTTCGCCGGTGGCCAAGATCGCCTTGACATGGGCATCCCCGCAGGCGGCGCGCATTTCGGCCATTTCGTCGTACAGGGCCTGCCAGTTCTGCGTCAGCACGTGGCGGCGGGATATGACGATGTCAATCTCGCGGGCCCCTGCGCGGACGCTTTCCCCGATTTCCGCGATGCGCAGGCGAAACGGCGACAGGCCCGCCGGAAAGCCGGTGGACACGGCGGCGACGGGGATGCCCGACCCCTCCAACGCGCGGACGGCGGTTTCGACCATGTCGTGATAAACGCAGACGGCCCCGGTGGTCAGGCCCTGCATGCCCAACTGTTCCAGCAGGGTCTCGCTGACCGGTTGGCGCGCCTTGGCCGCAAGGCGCTGAACACGGCCCGGCGTGTCATCGCCCGACAGGGTGGTCAAGTCGATGCAAGAGATTGCCTTGCACAGCCACGCGGCCTGAAACTCTTTCTTGACCGACCTGCGCCCGCCAAGGGTCGCGGCGCGGCGTTCGATGGCGGATGTGTTGGCCTGCACAGAGGCAACCCAGTCCATATCCAGCGCCATGCCGGGGCTGCGGGCATGGGTGACCTGGGGAAGGTGGGTGTGGGTGGGAACGGTCAGAGTGTTCATTGGCAGGCCTCGCCCTTGGGGACGCGCGCAGGGTTGCACGGGCGGGGCGCGGCTGGCAAGGCCGGGGGTGTATTTTTTAACCTGATGGTCAAATAATGGTGGGGTTGACGTGTGGCAGGCTGTGGTGATCTTGGGAAGAATATTTCGCGGGGCACGCATGCACGATCTGAACTTGACGACGCATTGGGCGGGGATCACGGCACTGGTCATTTTTGTGGCGGCCTATGTGCTGGTGGTGTTCGAAGAGGCCACCCATATGCGCAAATCCAAACCGGTGATGGTGGCGGCGGGGTTGATCTGGGCGCTGATCGGGGTGGCCTATGCGGCGGAAGGCGCGTCCGAGGTGGCCCACGCGCATGCGGTTCAGATCATTGGCGAATATGGCGAATTGTTCCTGTTTCTGCTGGTGGCCATAACCTATGTCAACACGCTGGAGGAGCGCCGCGCGTTCGAGGTGCTGCGCGCCAAGCTGGTGGGGCGGGGGCTAAGCTATCGGCAGTTGTTCGTGTTGACCGGGGTGCTTTCGTTCTTTTTGTCCGGGGTGTTGGACAATCTGACCACGGCGCTGGTGATGGGGGCGGTGGTGTTGGCGTTGGGGCGCGACAACCCGCGGTTTGTGGCGCTTTCCTGCGTGTCAGTGGTGGTTGCGGCCAATGCCGGAGGGGCGTTCAGCCCGTTTGGTGACATCACGACGCTGATGGTGTGGCAAAAGGGCAAGCTGGAGTTCTTTGAATTCTTTGTGCTGTTCGTGCCGTCAGCGGTCAACTGGCTGGTGCCTGCGGCGCTGATGTACTGGGCGGTCCCGGTGGCGCATCCGGTGGCA
>JANNAF010000092.1:0-11894 GCA_031384005.1 Rhodobacterales bacterium
GTCTCCGGGAAATGGGGAGAGCCTTCGGGCGGGCGGGGAGCAATCTGCCGGACCGAAGGCTCTGGTTTCGCGCGGGGATGGCCCCCGCGCGGCAGGGATCACTGCATCATCGACTTGATGTTATCAGTGGCTTCGGTGGAATAGACTTGGGTCCAGGCTTCCAGCAAATTGTCTTTGCTGACGGGAAGTGCTGGCAAGGCGACAAAGGCCGGGGCCTCTTTGCCCAGCAGCGCGTATCCGGCCAGTTTGGCCTCGACCACGCCCGCATCATAAGGACGCTGCGCGCCAAGGCCCTTGATAAAGCCGCCCTGCGCCATGCTGATAGCCACGTTTTCGCCAAGGTCGACGGTGGTGATGATCAGATCATCGCGGCCCGCAGCCCGTGCGGCGGCGATCACGCCCTCGGCGGGCACGTCCCAGACCGCCCAGATGCCCTTGATGGTCGGGTTGGATGTCAGCATGGCCCCGGCAGCCTTTTCTGCGTCGCCCGAAAAGTCAGGCCCGCCGATCCCCTGTTCTGCCACGATCTTGATGTTGGGATAGTCGCTGGCGATAGTTGCCTTGAAGGCATCATAGCGCTGTTTGGTGACAAAGAAATCGGCGGCGTGGAACACCAGCCCGATATCCCCGCCATCCGGCCCCAGAGCCTTGGCCATCAGATGTGCCGAGGCGACGCCGTTGCCATAATTGTCGGCCGAGACGACCGAAACATAGTCTTTGCCAGCGACAAAGCCCGCCGGCACATTGTCCATGAACACAAGCTTTGCACCCGCTTCGCCAGCGGCCCGGTAGGCGGCTGCGGTGGCGGTGGGATCGGTCGGGATCGACACGATGATGTCGGGCGCCTGCGCCATGATGGTTTCAAGGTCACTGACCTGCTTTTCGGGTTTGAAGCCCGCATCGGTCACTGCAATCACCTCGATGCCCATGGCGGTGAACTGGGTCTGCAGCCCGTTGATCTGGGCGCGGGACCAGTCATTGCCACCGTAGTGCATGACGATTGCGGCGGTGGCGCCCATCTCCTTGATTTTGGTTAGTTCCTCGTCGGTCAGAACGACGGTGGACGGGGCCGAGGGGTCTTCGCCATTCGGGCCTTTTGACAGCACCGTTTTCTGCAATGCGGCCAAAGCGGTGTCAGGGTCGGCAAAGGCCGGGGCACCCAGTCCGAAGACCAGGGCAAAGGCGGTGGCCGAACCCATAAGGGTACGTCTGTTCAGCATGATTTCTTCCTCCCAGAGAAGATAAGGGGTCACCCCCGGTAAAAGGCGTGCGGATCAGACCGCCATAGCCCGGTTCAGATACTCCCGGCTGAGCCGCGCCCCTTCGGCAGGGTCGGCCCAGCTGTCAAGTTCGGTGCAGACCCAGCCGGCAAAGCCCACGTCCTTCATCGCCTGAAGAATGGGATCGGTGGGCACGTCGCCCCGGTCCAGCGGGGTGAAGGCGAAGGGCTGTTTCTGAAACCCTTTCAGATGCACATACGAGATGCGCTGCGCGTGATCCCGGATCAGTTGCACCGGGTCGCCCCCTGCGGCGGCCAGATGCGCCGTGTCGGGGCAAAAGTCGATTTCCGTCAGATCGAAGATCTTGGCGACCTCGGCCGGACCCTCGACGATGGTGGAAAGGTGCGGGTGGTAATGCGCGCGCAAGCCTCGGGCATCGGCGATCGCCTTGACCCGGTCCAGCGCCGCGCCCAGCTTGTGATAATCCGCCTCGCGCACCCCGTCGAAGCGTTTGGCCCCACCACCCACAACCAGATGCGGCGCACCCAGTTCGGCGGTACGGTCGGCGGCGCGGGTCACACGGGCCAGTTCTTCGGGCAGGATATCGTCAAAGATGAAGTTCCCGCCGGCATAGGCGGCAACCAGCGCCAGCCCGTTGTCGGCCAGAAGGCTGCGCATCGCGGCGGCGCTGTAGTCCAGCAGGTTGCCGTCAAACAGCTCGACGCCTTCATAGCCAGCCGCAGCGATATCGGCAAAAGCGCGGTCCATCGCTCCAAAGGTCCGATAGCTGAGTTCGGTGATCGAAGTGACCCCTACGGCGTTACCGCCAAGCTGCCCCCAGCAATTGGCGTGATACGCCAGCTTCCACGCTGCCATCAGTGATCCCCCACTTTGGGTCCGGCGGGACTTTGTCCACCTGACCGCTCCTCCTCAAGGCCTCCTCAAGCCATAGGAGCGTGATTACGCCCAGAAACAGTGTAGGTCAACTATATTTCTGCTTATGCAAGCTATGTTTTGCTGATTAAAGACAAAAGTATTTCCTTGAACGACCAAAGACACCCTATTATCTGTGTTAAAGCAGAGCACAGGAGCCGCTTTTGTCGCCGCACGCTTCCGAAACCGCCGAATCGACCCGCACACGCGGGAAGGGTCGTCCGCGCACCAGCGAGACGGCGGCGCCCTCACTAGTCGAAATCCTGAACCTGATCCGCAGCGAGCGCGCGACCACCCGGCAGGCGCTGGAGCGCGAAAGCGAGTTGGGGCGGGCCGTGGTGGCTGACCGGCTGCAGTTGCTTGCGGATCTGGGCCTTGTCGATGAAAGCGAGCTGGGGCTTGCCACTGGCGGGCGCGCCCCGCGGCTTGTGCGCTTTGCGGCC
Organism: Rhodobacterales bacterium; assembly: GCA_031384005.1. Classification (GTDB taxonomy): domain Bacteria; phylum Pseudomonadota; class Alphaproteobacteria; order Rhodobacterales; family Rhodobacteraceae; genus Stagnihabitans. The sequence continues at coordinate 2,597 of JANNAF010000092.1, forward strand.
CGGCGCGGGCTGGTGCTGGTGGCGACACTGGACCAGACCGCAATCGGCGTTGGCGTGTCCGACTTGTCGGGTAACCTTCTGACCGAACACCACGAGGCCGCCGACCTGACCGCCCCTGTCGCACAGCTCGCCAGCCGGCTGACGACCCTGTTCCGCTGGTGTCTGGAGCGTCAGAGCATCCCCACGGCCCCTTGGGGCATATCGCTGTCGGTCCCCGGCACGGTGCCTTCGTTGCGCGATGGTGGCTTCTTGACCGCCACCCCCCCGGTCCTGCCTGCCTGGGAAGACTTTCCGCTGGTCGAAACCCTGACCCGCCAGTTCGGTGTGCCGGTCTGGATGCGGTCCAGCGTGGAAACCATGACCATGGGAGAGTTGCATGCCGGCGCAGGGCACGGCCTGCGGTCGATGCTGTTCATCAAAGTCGGGCGCCGGATCGGCGCGGGTATCGTGTGTGACGGGCAGCTTTATCGCGGCGCGCAGGGGGCGGCGGGCCTGATAGGCGCGCTTCCGGTGCAGTCGGACGGGCTGACCGGCACGCTGGATGCGATGGCGGGCTCGGACATGATCCAGCGCGAAGGGCGGGCGGCGGCGGACACAGGTCGCAGTCCGGTTCTGGCCGACCTTTTGCGGCGCGGTGGCGAGATCACCCCCATCGAAGTGTCACAGGCCGCGCAGATCGGCGATCCCGCCGCCGTGGCGATCCTTTCCAAGTCGGGGCATCTGATCGGGCAGGTCGTCGCGACACTGGCCAATGCGCTGAACCCCGACTTGATCGTCATGTCGGGCACACTGGCCCAGACCAACGACATCTTGCTGGCAGGGATCCGTGAGGCAGTCTACGGCGCGTCTCACCCGCTGGTCACGCGCGATCTGCGCATCATCCGTTCGCAGATGGGCAGTTCGGCGGGGTTGGTGGGTGCTGCGCGCGTGGCATCCGAGGCGATCTTTGCGCCTTCCTTCCTTAAAGACTGGATCATTCAGGGCAAACCGACCCTGCATCCCGATTTCGCCGCCTTTTGCGCGCGCGCAGAGATTGCCGAGGTGCCGCAATCGGTCGCAGCACCGCCATCCGTGCAGGAAAGGATCGCACCGTGACGATTTCCGGACTTGGCCCCCATGGCGAACGCGCAGCTCCGCCTGAACGGGTCAGCCTGCTGCCCGAGGATATCGCCGCCGTCAAGGCGGCAACCAGACGGGTGGCCATCGTGCTGCATACGTTGGACGGCGATTGGACCCGGCTGCAGATTTCCGGGATGCTGGGCGTCTTTGGTGATTGCGGAGTGGTGGTCACCGAGGTGGTCGATTGCGGATTTTCGGCAGATCGGCAGGTGGACGAACTGGATCGGCTGATCGCAGCGAAACCGGATGCGATCGTGGCCCTGCCGGTGGCGAACGAACAGGTTGCGGCGGCCTTCAGGCGGGTCTCGGCGGCGGGCATCCGTCTGGTGCTGCTTGAAAATGTGCCGACCGGCCTTTTGCCCGGCTCGCATTACACCTCGCTTGTATCGTCGGACAATTTCGGTCTTGGCAGGATGGCGGCTGCGGGGCTTGCGCCTCATCTGGCCCAAGGGGCGGCGGTCGGCGTCCTTGGCTTTGCCGCTGATTTCTTCGCCACCAACGAGCGCGAGATTGCTTTCACCAACTGGATGCAGGCGAACCGGTCTGACGTGCAAACCCATGTGCTGCGGTTCGGCGCGGTGGACGAAGCGGCCGATCTGGCCGAGCGGCTGATTGCGGATCATCCCGAGATTTCCGCGTTCTTTGTCGTTTGGGACACGCCTGCAATGGCGGTGTCAACCCGGTTTGCGGACGCTGGCCGCTCGATTGTGATGGCGACCGTCGATCTTGGAGAAGATGTCGCCATTTCTTTGGCCGCAGGCAAACCTTTTGTCAGTGTTGCGGCCCAACAGCCCTTTCAACAGGGCGTGGTCGCCGCCCGGACCACAATCCTTGCCCTGCTTGGCCGCACAATTCCTGCCTGGATCGCCTTGCCCGGAGTCCCTGTGACGCGCGACAATGTGGCCGACAGCTTTCAGATTATCTGGAGAAAACCCGCCCCGCGAGAGGTTTTGCGCTCGCTCGGCCTGACACCGTGACTGCACCCGTCCAGATAACCATATAAAGCTGATGCTTTCGCTAGCGACGTGTCCCTTAAAGGTCGCGCCGATACTGCAGCAGCGACTCGGCGCGGTGCTCCGCTGTCGCAAGCGCTTCGCGAGTCGTTTTTGTGCCTGTCAGAATGTCGTGAATCTCTTCGCCTGCAATGGCTATGAGGTCAGCGATGCCGGGCACCGGAGGGCGCGGCCACATCCGCAGGTGCCCCTGCCGTGCCATATCGTCCACGGCTGAAATCAGTGGCGACAATGCCGCTACCTCGGGATCGCGGCTGACGCTGCTTCGGGGGCTCGCAAGGCTGCCGTTGGTAAGATAAAGCTTGGTCGCGGATGCGGTGGTGAGGGTCTGGAGCGCTCGCCAGACCTCACTGATGCGATTGGCGGCGATGTTGGCCGGGATGGCCAGCGAATAGCCGCCCATCGGAACAATCGGCCGTCCTTTGGGACCCGTCGGATGTGGGGCGTAACCGGTGCACGGATGTGCGGGCGAGGTTTGGTCGGTTTCGTGAATCGGCGCCAGAATCGAATGAGAATAAGCCATCGCAGCGCTTCCACGGGCATAGGTGCGCGCGCGGTCGTACCAGGTCATCCGCAAGATGCCGGGCGGTGAGACGGCCAGCAGATCCAGTAGATATTCTACCGTCTGCTGCGCCGCGTCGGATTGGAACATCGGGCGCATGTTGGCGGGCGAAACGTTTTCGGCGTCAAAGCCATCGGCGGTGGGCCGCAGATCGATGATCGGCTGTCCGCTGTCGATCCCGGCGATGCTGGTCGCGGGGTTCGACACGATGACGGCGGTGGCGGTGATCCTGATCGGCGCCGGCATCGGAACGCTGGGCTCAACGATCAATCCCTTTGCCACTGTCATTGCCTCAAATGCCGCCGGGGTGGCCTTTACAGAAGGCATGGTGTTGCGCGTTGTGCTGCTGTTGGGCGGGCTGGCGATCTGCATCGCCTATGTCACCCGCTACGCGCTGCGAGTGAAGGCCGATCCGGCGAGGTCCGTGGTGGCGGCGCAGGCGAGTCGCGATCGGCAAGCCTTCTTGTCGGGTGGCAATGGGGCCGGGAACGACCGTCTGAGCGGCACCCAGTCTGTGATCCTGGTACTGTTCGCGGCGACCTTTGTGGCACTGATCTGGGGGGTGTCGTCGCAGGGCTGGTGGATGGCGCAGATGGGGGCGCTGTTCCTTGGCATGGCAATCCTGATCGGACTGGTGGGACGGCTTGGCGAAAAGCGCCTGACCTCGACCTTTGTTGATGGCGCGCGCGATCTGTTGGGCGTGGCGCTGATCATCGGCCTGGCGCGGGGCATCGTGGTGATCATGAAGAACGGCCTGATAGCAGACACGATCCTGAACGCGGCGGCGCAGGCGGTCAGCGAACTGCCCGAACTGGCCTTCATCAACCTGATGTTCTGGATCGAAGTGGCGATGAGTTTCCTTGTGCCCTCGTCCTCGGGTCTGGCGGTGTTGTCGATGCCGATCATGGCCCCGCTGGCCGATTTCGCCGGGGTGACACGCGACCTGGTGGTGACGGCCTATCAATCGGCCAGTGGTCTGGTCAACCTCATCACCCCCACCTCGGCAGTGGTGATCGGGGCGCTGGCGATTGGCCGCATCTCGTATGACCACTGGATCGTGTTTGTCTGGCCGCTTCTGCTTATCCTGACGATTTTCATCTCGGTGGTGCTGAGCATCGGTGCGATCCTTTGACATTGGAGACATTCCCCATGACGACCCATGATCTTGGAGTTCATTCCGAAACCGGCAGGCTGCGGCAGGTCATCGTCTGCCGCCCCGGTCTGGCGCATCGCCGCCTGACGCCTTCCAACGCGCAGGCACTGCTGTTTGACGATGTATTCTGGGTCAAGCAGGCGCAGAAGGACCATGACGTTTTCTCGACCCTGATGCGGTCCGAGGGCGTCGAGGTGCTGGATGTGAACACCCTGCTTGCCGAGGTGCTGGACATTCCGCAGGCGCGGAAATGGGTGCTCGATCACCGCATCACCTCCAATGATGTCGGCACAGGCATGCTGGACGAACTGCTGGCATGGATGCACGAGTTGCCGGAGGCAAAGCTCGCCGAATACCTGATTAGCGGGCTGGAGGTCGGCGATCTTCCGTTCAAACCCTCGGGCCTTTTTGGCAGCTATCTCGGGCCGCATGGGTTTGTTTTGCCACCCCTGCCCAACTTCCTCTTCACCCGCGACAACTCTGCCTGGGTATACGGCGGCGTGACGCTGAACCCAATGTATTGGGCCGCGCGCAAGCCCGAAACCCTGCTGACAGCGGCGGTTTACCGGTTTCACCCGAAATTCGCAGGCAAGGCCACGGTGCATTGGGGCGATCCGACGGTCGAACACGGTCTGGCCTCGGTTGAGGGCGGCGATGTGATGCCGGTCGGCAACCGCACTGTGCTGGTCGGTATGGGCGAGCGGTCGTCGCCGCAGGGGATCGGCCTGCTGGCGGCGTCGCTGTTTGCCAAGGGCGTCGCGGACCGGGTCGTCGCTTGCCAGTTGCCCAAAAGTCGCTCGGCGATGCATCTGGATACGGTTTTCACCCTGTGCGGCGGCGATGTCGTGACCAGCTTCAAGGAAGTTGCCGACGAAATCACCTGTTTTGATCTCCGCCCCGGCGAGGGCACGTCGCCGCTGCAATTCCGCGCCGACCCTCGCCCGCTGTTCGCGGTGGTGGCCGAGGTGTTGGGCCTGCCCAAGTTGACTATCGTGCCAACTGGTGGGCGCGACCCGGCGGAACGCGCCCGCGAACAATGGAACGACGGCAACAACGTGCTGGCGCTGCGCCCCGGCGTGGTGGTGGGCTATGACCGCAACGATGACACCAACGCCGCCTTGCGCGCGGTGGGCATCACCGTTCTGGAACTGCCCGGTGCCGAACTGGGCCGGGGCCGGGGGGGCAGCCACTGCATGAGCTGCCCGACCATCCGCGACGCCGAATAGACCCTGATCCCGAAGGAATATCCGATGAGCTATAACCTCAAGAACCGTAGTTTCCTCACCTTACGCGATTTCAAACCTGCCGAGATCGGATTTCTGCTGAAACTCGCAGCGGACCTCAAAGCCGCGAAGTATGCGGGCACCGAACAGCCGGGTCTGAAGGGCAAGGAGATTGCGCTGATCTTTGAAAAAGACAGCACCCGCACCCGGGTGGGGTTCGAGGTGGCGGCGCATGATCAGGGGGCCACCGTCACCTATCTCGGGCCATCGGGCAGCCATATCGGCCACCAGGAAAGCGTCAGGGACACCGCCCGTGTGCTGGGTCGGGTCTATGATGCCATCGAATACCGCGGCTTTGGTCAAAAGATCGTCGAGGAGCTGGCGGAGTTTTCCGGTGTGCCGGTCTACAATGGACTGACCGATGAATTCCACCCGACCCAGATCCTCGCCGATTTCCTGACCATGCAGGAGCACAGCGACAAACCGCTGCGCCAGATTGCCTATGTGTTTCTGGGCGATGCCGAGAACAACATGGGCGACAGCCTCTTGATCGGCGGGGCCAAGATGGGCATGGACGTGCGGCTTTGCGCGCCCAAGGCCTGCTGGCCGGCCAAAGCCATTCAGGCCGAGGCGGAGGCGATTGCCAAAGAGACAGGCGCGCGGATCATGATCACCGAAGATGTAGGCGATGCGGTCATCAAGTTCTGTTGCTGAGGGTTCTGGGTCCAGATCGCCTGCGCGCCACGGCTACGCCACAACGAACCATCTTTCATGGTCCACGCTTTTGTTGCACCCTTTTGCAGAATACAGGGTAAAGGCCGTTCTCCTCCTGGACGCCGCCTTCGTTGCAAGGGGCGGAAAGCGGACTTTCGGCGAATATCCTCGTTGATGAACTTGCATCGCGGGGACAGACATTCAGATCGCGTCAGATCCAAAGGCAGTGTTTTGGCGCAGCATCGCAGCCGCGAGCTGACCTTTCTCGCTTTTGCAGATGCAGCGAAAGTCCGAACTAATAGCGCGGTCCAGCAGAAATCATCACTTCTTCAAGCAGGCCAACGTCGACAGATGCTCGGCCGCAGGTTGCGCTCAGGATTCGAAGCACTTCGTTTGCGGCAAATGCGCCTTTGTTGGGGGGTGATCGAAACCATGGTGTCGCATCAAAACTGATATTGAGCCCAAAACGAACCTAGAAGATCTACTGTCTCACCTCTGAGCGCGCTGCAAGAGCCTTCCATTTCCGGTCGGCGGCGGCCAGCTCGGACTCGATTTCGTCCGGCACAGCAAGGTCCGCCCCCAACTCGTTCGCAGCTCGCACCAGTGGCAACGACCGCGCCAGCCAGCGGCGGAAGACCACGGGCCGCTCGCGGATCCGTCTTGACCCCGCCGCCTCCGCGAACAACATCTTGGTCTGCAAGAAGAAGCGCGCTCATCTCCTGCAGTTGAGGGCTCCTTCGCGGTCAGGCTTGGGCGGGCCAGTGAAGCACGGGCGGGATACTCCTTGCGGTCGCCGTTAAAGACGCCGTTGAAAAAGCGCTTCTGGAAGGGCGACCAAGCCTGAAGCATCATGCCGTTCAGAGGCGAATAATCCAGCAGCCCGATGTCGTGTGACACCGACTGGCCAAGCCCATCCATGTTGATCGCAACACCTTGCGCAATCAGGTTATGGCGGCACCTCCTTGGGTGTCGACATTGAATCAATGAACCTCACATCCGGCAAGTGAATTAGTGGGTCCTGAGCCGAAGAAACGCCCGGAAACCGTTCAGACAAACAAAATCACTTCTAAGGGCCGTTTGCGAAAGGGCACACGCGTGCATCACTGTGGTTTGGGTGTGCATCCGGCAAAGAGCTGCATCCGTCATTCTGAGCTAGCCCGACATGCCACCACAAAGGCTGCGAATTTCAACCTTGTGTTCAATTCATTCGACTTCAAAATTCAGGATCGAAGGCGTCAAGGTTCAACTTTTCAGCAATAAAACCTGGATTGATCTGCTCGCCCGCAAGCATTCGATCCCAGAAAACGGTACCTAATTGAAGCTTTTTCGCATAAAAATCAAATACTTGACTCACCGTCGGAAATATACTTCATTCTTCTCGAAAATTTCGTTTCTTACTTTCACGAATCCCGCTGACCATCGGTACACGAGAGACGAAGGCGCCGACGGCGTCAGAATGTACTGAAAAAGAAACGCGCACCGAAAGGTGCGCGCGAAGAGTTGGGGCTAGGACCGCCCATTACCTTTTGCCACCGTAAAGATCGAAAAAGATCCTGGCAAGTGCGGTCACAGCTTTGACAGTCAACTTGAGATAGCCCGGAAATGGCTTTTCCGGGACAGGAGAAGCTATGAATACGCTTGACGACTTCGATCCTACGCCGCCCAAGATGCCAAAGCTGCCGGCCTTGGTCGTAGACCCCATACATGGCGTTCACCCTTTCGATGGTGCCCGCAATCCCGTGACAAGAAGCAACACGGCTCACCGGGTATCCATGCAGATTTCCACTGCAGCGACCGGCTGGCAGCCGAAGCTGTACCACTTCGAAAACCAACCAGAATCTTCAACTGTTCTGGCCGCCCTGCTGTCTGGGCAAGTCTACGGACTGGAAGTGCAACTCCCACCGTTCAAGTTCAAAGTTCCGGGCAGGTCAGAGCTCGATCATTTCTACGATCTTCGGATCACCTGTGCCGATGGATTTCGTCGCGCAGTCTTTGTCAGGAATGCTTCCAGTCTGGCCACACCTGACACCCAGGCCGAAATTGATGCGATCCACCAAAGCATCCCGGCCGATTTTGCTGATGATGCTATCACAGTAAACGGAAATGACTACACGCGAGCCTACCGCGACAACTTACGTCGGATTTGGCACCTTAGCCTCAAGCCAAATCCAGCGGCAGACCAGCATGTTGAAGCGGTTGCCAGGAGCACATCGTTTTGGCTTCTGCGCGAACTCATTGCTCAGTGTGATTTGCCAACCAAAGAGGCCTATCAAGCAGCCATGCGTTTGGTCGGGCAGGGAGTTTTCACCGCAAACTGGCATGCAGCACTTTGCATCCACTCACGGGTATGGCTGACTACATGAAGCCCAAGTCCCTTTATAGGGTCCCAATAGGGTCCCAGCTTGTCCTGGATGGTTACTGCTGGGTGGTACTCGGCAAGGATCAGGATGGATATGCCGTAAAGGGTTCAGACGGGTCAGTTTCAAAGCTGTCGTTCGCTCGCATCACTCAGGCAATCGCAAATCGAGACTGTGACGTCATCACGCCAGTGGGGCATGAAAAACCGAAGGAGCTCCTTGCATTCACTGGCGGTTTTGAGCATCGTGAGCAATTGTCGCAAGACGAGCAATATAATGTTCGCGCCAGACTGACATTGGTCCTTGCTCTTGAGCGGATCGAAGAGAATGGCGAAAGGCAGACCGAGAGATATTTGAACAGGCCTGACGTCGTTTCAGTTGTTTGTGAGGTGGCCGAACAGATTTGTGGAGGATCCATCCGATTTCGTCCTAGGGCAGGCGGCAGGACTGAGGGAATCTTCCTAATTCCAAAAGGGCGATCACTGCTCAAATATAAATCGCTCCTGCAGAAATTTGATCGCAATCCGGTCGTTTTAATGCATCGCGATAATCTGAAAGGACAACAGACCGAAGCGGGTCGTCGGAAGCTTGATCCAATTCAAGAGGCTTTTTGCGATTATTTCATTACCCATTGGCTAAAAGTGACAAAACCAAAGATCGGACCTCTTCTTGCATTGACAAAAGGTAATTTTTACATTTCCGATAATTCAATCGCACGGGGCTTCAAATTCCCATCCGTCACGACCATAAGAACGAGAAGCAAACGTGTCTCTAAGATGGCGAAAATCATTGGGCACATGGGAGATAAAGAAGCAGCGAACCTAAACGGTGCGGGTTCCACAGATGCCCGAGCTTACCTCTATGGCGAAAAGGGTGAAACGGACCAAGTTTATCTCTCCATCTTTACCGATAAAACAGGAAAGATGCTTGCACGGCAACTTGACCCGAAGTTGGCCGGGACGGCACTGGAAGAAAATGAGATAATACGCATTTGGCTATTTCTTTTGATTGATGTCGCTAGGGCCTGTTGACGTTCACTTCAATCGTATGACGGTTGCGGTGAGGGCGATGAATGCATTGTAACTTGTGTCAGTCTTGCAGCACCGCATGGCGATCCCTCTGTATTCCTTGAGTTTCTGGAAGAAGTTCTCAATCAG